>CAZPQA010000013.1:0-47214 GCA_964588535.1 uncultured Desulfobacteraceae bacterium | reverse complement strand
GCGTCAAGGGGGTAAACCGGGTGGTTTATGATATTTCTTCCAAACCACCGAGCACCATTGAGTGGGAATAGTGTCGGAAAGGGGTTCAGGAGATGGAAAGACACCTGCTTGTGACGGTCAGTGAAAAGCACGACAATCTCTTCGGGGTGCGGTTTTTGGGGGCGTTTTTCGCTCAGAAAGAGGCCATGAAAATCACCCTGCTGTATCTGACACCGAAGCCCCCGGGCCGATTTGAGGCGGATCGCGAGACAGAACTTCGAAGCAGGAAATCGGAGGCCGCCGGGCGAAAGGCGCTTCATGAGGTAAAGGGAGAACTTTTGAAACTGGGGTTTGTAGCGGAACAGATTTCAATCAGACTCAGGGCGCGCAGGCTTTCAAAGGTGAGTGAAATCATCCAGGAGGGGTCCGAAGGCAAATATGATGCGGTGGTGCTTGGGCGGCGGGGGCTTTCCTGGCTGGAACAGGCCTTTGATGAAAGCGTTACCCAGACCCTCTTTGAACAGCCATGGAACTTTCCCATCTGGCTTTGCCGAAAGCCCGATCCGGGACGAAAAGATGTGCTGGCCTGCGTGGATGGGTCCGATGCTTCCCAGCGCATGCTGGATCATGTGGGGTTTATCCTGGGACAGGCCCCGGAACAGGATGTGACGCTTCTGGCTGTTTCCAGAAAAGGAAAGGTGGGGGACAGGGAGGCAGAAGACATTCTCGCAAAGAGCAGGGAGAACCTTATTGATGACGGGGTTTCGCCGGAACGGGTCCGTTTCAAAGTGATCCCCGAAGCCAATCCGGGCAAAGCCATTATCAGGGAAGCCAGGTCGGGACGCTTTTCAGCGGTTGCCGTGGGCCGAACCGGAACGGGAATGGGTTTGTTGAAAAAGGTTTTCGTGGGGTCTGTCAGCCGTACCCTTTTCTGGGAGCTGGAAGGCGCTTCACTCTGGCTGGCCTGAATCCGCCGCAAAGTTTCGGGTTATTGCATCTAATCAAACAACCTTAGAAAGGCCTTGGTGGCCGGATTCAGATCCACATCTTTCGGGAAAATCACATCGGTTTGAACCATAATGGATCCCTCCGCCAGTGTCAGGGGTTTGAGTAGACCCAATTGCGCCTCCAGGCGAATCTCGGGTTTGTACAGAAAACTGATGCCTCGTCCCTGAATGATATATTCTTTTATAAACTCAACACTTTCCGCCTCCAGAAGAACAGACGGCTTGATACCGTGTGAGCTCAAAATGGAAAGTATGGCATATCTCGAACCGGAACCGTCTTCGCGAATGATAATGGGTTCATGGGCCAGGTCGCTGAAGCCAACCGTCTTTTGGGTGGCGAATCGATGACTGGTGGGTACCACTAGGCAGAACTCCTCTTTGGAATGGGGAACCATGCTCAGTTTGCTGCGAAAGGGGATTCGACCAATCACGCCCAGATGGTATTCATAGGCCATGACACTGTCGGCAACTTTGGTGGAACTTCCTACTTTCAGGTACACTTTGACGCCGGGGTATTGTTCTTGAAACCGCGAAAGCAGTCTGGGCATGAGGTGCCGGGCGAAGCTTCGGGTGGTACCGATCACAAGAGAGCCATGGGAAAGATCTCCATGGCCTTTCAATACATATTCCATCTCTTCCACAATTTCGAATATCCGTTCGGCATACCCAAATAGAACCTGACCCGCGTCAGTGAGATCAAACCCTTTTCCATGCCGCGTGAACAGCTTCAGGTCCAGATCCGATTCCAGCGATTTGATCTGCATGGTCACTGCCGGCTGGGTGACGAAAAGTGATTGGGCTGCCTTGGTGACGCTTTTGTCGCGTGCCGCAAAGAAGAAGGATCTCAACTGGTTCAGGTTGATTCGCATTTCGCACCCCATAAGCATATCTTTTACGTTATAAGGAAACCTTATGAGAAGATAAAAACAATTGCTTTGACAAGTCAACCAAAAAGCGAACAATGTTGACAACACTTATTCTTTAAGCTGATTTTCTGAGCCGACTTCGCCAAAATAGCCAATGCTACGACGGCCGGAAAGGGGAGGCTTCCATGACACCCAGTCGTGTCATGTTCTGGCAGATCGATTACATCTGGATCTTTTACGTGCTGGCGGCGCTTTCCACACTGTTTTTCCTGGGGGGTGTATCGGTTTACATCCTCGTATGGAAGAAAAGCGCCGGCACCCGGAGCGTATCCTTTTCGGCCGATGCCCTGAAGAAAATGCTGCTGGATGTTTTTCTGGGACGTCGCCTGATAGAAGGGGATGTGGCAGCGGGTTTGATGCACCTTCTTATTTTCTGGGGGTTTCTGGTCCTCTTCATCGGTACCAGCGTTCTGGCAATCCATCATTATGTCGTCTCTTTTCTGGAGGGGAACGCCTACCTGTTTTTTTCCCTGGCCATGGAGCTGGCAGGCCTCATGCTGCTTTCAGGGATTCTCTGGGCGCTCATTCGTCGTTATCTCCAACGCGTTCCCCGCCTTGAAAGACGCATCGAAGATGCCCTGGTGCCTTTGTGGCTCCTGCTGATGGGGCTCTCGGGCTTCATTTTGGAAGGCTTAAGGTTGTCTTCCCAGCAACCGGCATGGGGTGCTTGGTCTTTTGTGGGTTTATTCTTTAGCAGCTTTTTCTCACCGGCATCGGCCGAGGCCTTCTATCCCGCCTGCTGGTGGATACACACCCTTTTCTGTCTCAGCTTTATCGCACTCATTCCCTATACCAAACTGTTTCATATCCTGGGCGCACCTGCCGGTATCTATTTTCAGAGCGCTGCCGAACCTGTTCTTTTGGGCATGGAAGATGGCGCAGGGGAATTTGACCTGGGTGATGCCATCTTTTTTGATGGCTGCATGCGGTGTGGCCGTTGTGTTGCCTCCTGCCCGTCCGCCGGCGCAGGCGAACCCTTTGCCCCCAGGGATTTTGTTCAGGCCATGCGGCACGCTCTGTGGCAGGAACATTTCCCCGTGGGAGACATCCGGTTTATGAGCCGCCATGAAGAGAAAATGGTGGATGAAAACTTCTGGTACTGCACCACCTGCCGGGCCTGTCTGGAGGTATGCCCGGTTTACGGTGCCACCTTTGAGGTGGTGACGAAGAAAAGAGTGCTGGCCGTGGAAGAGGGGACCCAGGTGCCCAAGCTGTTGAACCAGACCCTCGAGAAGCTTTTCAAATACAATAATCCCTGGGAGTCTTCCAAGCGGAAGCGGGGGGCCTGGGCGGATGAGCTTGAAATAGTCAATCTGACCAAAAGGGGTGTGGAAACCGACCTTTGTTACTTTGTGGGGTGCACCACTTCTTTTGACGATACGGCACAGAGAATTGCACGATCCTTTTCAGCGGTACTCGAGGCTGCCGGGGTCAATTTTGGTATCCTGGGGAAGAAAGAGCCATGCTGCGGGGACATCGCCCGTCGTGTGGGGGAATTTGGGCTATTCGAGGAACAAAAGGATGGGTGTGAACAACTTTTTGAAAAATACCACATCACGGAACTGGTGACATCATCACCCCACTGCTTTCATACCTTCAAGAATGAATACCCGGAAGCCCAATTCAGGGCAAGACATTACGCGCTCATGTTGCAAGAATTGATTGCGGGCGGGAAGCTCAAATTCAAAAAAGGCCTTAATGCCAAAGTGACCTATCATGATCCCTGTTATCTGGGCCGGCACAATCGGATTTTTGAGGAACCCAGAGATATTATCCGATCCATCCCCGGGGTCAGCCTGGTTGAGATGCCAAATCATCGGGAAAACAGCCTTTGTTGCGGCGGGGGCGGGGGCCGGATGTGGCAGGATCTGCAGGGCGATGTGAAGATGAGTGAAGTTCGAATTCGGGAAGCGGAAGCCACGGGGGCGGAGATCGTTATTACCGCGTGCCCCTTATGTCTCATCATGCTGGAGGATGCGCGTAAGGCCGTAGGGTTTAAGGAGCCCTTCAGGGTGATGGATTTAAATGAACAGGTGTTGCAGGCATTGGAAGAGAAGGAGGCTTAGTAATGAGTGAAGTATTGATATTGGGAGAAGTGAAAGAGGGATCTCTGGACCTTAAGTCCCTTGAGCTTTTGGGTGCGGGAAAGAAACTGGCGAGTGAAATGAACGGTGCGTATTCCCTCCTGTTAATGGGAGACTCGGTTTCAAAGGCTGCCGATGAGGCCCTTTCCCATGGTCCGGCCAGGGTCTACAAAATGGAACATCCGCTGCTTGAGGGTTTCAAACCTGATCTGTGGTTGGCGGCACTGGAGCAGGCCTGTGGGAAGATCAGCCCAAAAATTCTCCTCATGAGCCACTCTTTTGTGGGTATGGAACTGGGGCCGAGGCTTTCATCCCGTTTGAACAGCCGATTGACCACCGATTGCATTGATCTTTCCATCGATCCGGAAGACGGCTTGCTGCTTCGAACCAAGCCGGTTTCCGGCGGCAATGCCATCTCCGTTTTTAAATCCCGGGGGGAACCGCAACTGGCAACCGTGCGCGGAAAAGTGTTTGCCCCTGTAGAACCGGGAGATGCCACTGGCTCGTTGGAGGAAATCCCACCGGAAATTGATGAATCCATGATCAAGGTGGAATCCCTGGAAATCGTTGAAGAGGAGTCCGTCGCGCTGGACAAGGCCAGTGTGGTGGTGGCCGGCGGTGCGGGCCTGGGCGAAGAGGACGGATTTGAACTCCTTGAAGAGCTTGCGGAAGCTTTGGGTGAATCTTTTGACAATGTGATGATCGGGTGCAGCCGTGTGGCCGTGGACAAGGGCTGGATCTCCTCCGACCACCAGGTGGGGCTGACCGGTACCATGATATCGCCGGATATCTATGTGGCCGTGGGCATATCGGGGGCCATCCAGCACCTGGTGGGTATGGTGCACGCCAAGAAGATCATTGCCATCAATACGGATAAGAGCTGCAACATGTTCAAGGTGGCGGATTACGGCATTGTTGAAGATTATGAAGATGTTATCCCTGCGCTCATCGAAAAACTGGAGGAGTTGTCATGACCGATATCAAAATCATTGTCTGCGCCAAAGAGATTCCGGATCCGGAAGCGCCGCTTTCCGATGTGAGCGTGGATGCGGATAAAATGGAAGTGATTGTGGATGCGCCACAGGTGATCAGCCCGTTTGATGAAAACGCCCTTGAAGCGGCGGTTCGCTTGAAGGAAGATATGGGTGGTAAAATAACGGTCCTGAGTCTGGGCAAAAAGGTATCGGACACGGTGCTCAGAAAGACCCTGGCCGCGGGCGCCGATGAATTAATTCTTTTGCAGGATGATCAGTTTGAAAAACTGGACAGCTATTCCACTGCGACGGCCCTGGCCGATGCCATCCGGAAGATCGGCGACTACGATCTGGTTTTGGCCGGAAGGCAGGCCGGAGACTGGGATTCGGGGCAGGTGGGTCTCATCTTAGGGGAGATGCTGGGGCTGCCGTGTATCAGCCTGGCCCGGGATATCAGCGTTGAAGAGGGCAGCGTGGTGGTTCAGAAGAGCATTCCCGAAGGATATGAACGGGTCAAAGCCGGGATGCCGGCGCTCATAACGGTGAGCAATGAGGTGGGTGAGCTGAGATATATTTCCCGGACCAAGATGCTCAAGATGATGCGGGGTGCACGAAAAATTCCCACATGGAATGCCGAGAACATTGGCGTAAACGCTGATGCGCTTCAGAAAATGGGGATTGCGGCACTCTCTTCGCCCCCTGATATGGGGAGGGATTGTCAATTTTTTGAAGGCTCGGTGGATGATCAGGCGGATAAGCTGGCGGAGGTCTTTATGGCGCTCAAATAGATTGCGGATTGCGGATTGCGGATTGCGGAATGCGGAATTCGGATTGCGGAATTCTGAAGTAGAATTCAAGACATTTTTAATCATTTCATAGAAACAGGAGGTATAAACAAAATGGCAGACAAATCTTACGATGCAATCGTGATCGGCGGTGGACATCACGGAACAACCATCGCCCCTTATCTGGCCAAAGCCGGGCTTTCGGTAGGGGTTTTTGAACGGCTGGACCACTTGGGCGGCGGCGCCGTATCCTATGATGATTCACCGGCGCCCGGGTTTCGGGGCAATTTCTGTGCTCATTTTACACGCTATTACGGGCACCCGGCTTACAAGGAGTTCAATCTTCGCGACGAAGGTCTGGAGTACGCGTTTCCGGATACCAATGAAGCGGCCGTCTTTGATGATGGAACCTCTTATGTGGCCTATGCCGGTTATCCTGTGGTGGATCCTGTGACCGGAAAGACGGAGTACAGCGAGACGAACGTCAAAAAGACCTATGATCAGATCGCCCGGTTCTCAAAAGCCGATGCTGATGCCTATATCTACTGGACGGAAAAATACAATGATTTTATCAGACCGGCATTCCATGAGTTTCGATATTCCGTGCCCACGCCCTACGGTGTGCCGGATGCCCTGGAAAAACTGGCGACCGATCCCAGAACCGGTTTTGATCCCTCCATGCACTTCATGACTGCCAAAGAATGGGCGCACTATGTTTTTGAGAGCCCTGAACTTAGAATCCTGACCATGAGAGGGTTTCTCACTTCCTGCGGTATCTACCCCGACGACGTGCCGGGCATTATGTTCGCCTTTGCCACCCTCCACCTGGTGCTGGGATGGGAGACGGCGGCCATTGCCAAGGGAGGCACCCAGTCCATTACGGATTCCCTTGTCTCGGCGGGCAAAAAACTGGGGGTCGAGTATCACATCAATTCGGAAGTGGACAAGCTCATCATTGACAACAACAAAGCCAAAGGCATCAAACTGCTGGACGGCACCGAGATTGAGGCCAAGCAGATGGTGGTATCCGACAATGCCACGCCTCAACTGTTCCTCCGCATGATCGGCGAAGAGAATCTGTCCACCCAGATGAAACGGAAGGTGGATACCTATTTCTTCGATCGCGCGCAGCTCTTCTGGGGCCCCATCGGCGTCCATGAACTGCCGGATTATACGGCTGCCAAAGACAACCCCGATATCAATGCCACCCCGCGGACCTACTATCTACCCAAGGACCTGGGATATACGGAAGACAAATACATGCACGAAATCTTCCTGCTGGGAATGCCTTCCAAGTTTCACCTCCTGACGGCGCCGGACAGCATCTGGGATCCCACCCGGGCACCTGAAGGAAAACACAGTATCCATGTGGAGGAATTCACGGCTCCGGCACGCCTCTTCTCCAGAAAAGAATGGCGGCAGCTCCATGATGAGTTCGTGGACGACATGATGGAACAGTGGCAGCAGTATGCGCCCAACATGACCAAGGACAATCTCATCGCAGAGCGCGTCGCCACCCCCATCGATATCCAGGATACCCACCTGGACATGCGGGAAGGCGGCTGGTCCGAAGGCAACTGCGGTGGAAGTCAGAGCGGTCGTTTCAGAGGGCTGCCCGGCGGCCTCAAAACCCATGTGGACGGCCTGTACATGTGTTCCTCGGGAGTAGCCGGTGGTCCCGCCATCGGACGGGGATCCAGTTATAATTGTTACCAGATCATTGCGGATGACTACGGGCTTCGGAAACCGGAATATTAAACAATATGAACGTCCAACATCGAACGTCCAACATCGAATGATGAATGGGAAAAGGAAATGGTCATTCAAAGTTCGACATTGGTTGCTTTTACGCTTTGCGTGATTGAATATTTGTTTTTGATTCGATGTTGGACGTTGGATGTTCGATGTTGGACGTTCATCTTTTAGAATAAGGAGTCTAAAGATGCGTTTGAAGGACAAGGTTGCCATTGTGACCGGCGGGGCCAGAGGACTTGGAAGGGCGTTCGCGTTACGGTTGGCCGGGGAGGGCGCGCGGGTTATGGTCATGAACATCGTGCTTACGGACAAAGATATGGAAGACATGAAAAAGACCGTTTCGCTCATTGAAGAAGCAGGCGGCGAGGCGCGATTCTTTGAAGGGGATGTAACGAGTGAAGATGATTGCCGAACCATGGCGGAGAAAACAGTTAATGTTTATGGGAAGATCGATATCCTCATCAACAATGCGGCCATCTATGACGGTCTTATCAGAAAGCCCTTTGACGAAATTTCCCTGGATGAATGGGATCGGGTCATGGGGGTGAATGTGAAGGGTGCCTTCATTGCCACACGCGCTGTGTACCCCTTCATGAAACAGGCGGCATACGGCAAAATCATCAATCTTTGCTCTGAAACCGCTTTTACCGGATCACACGGGTTTGTTCATTATGTCTCCTCAAAGGGGGGGATTCTTGCCCTGACCCGGGCTTTGGCTGTTGAACTGGGTCCAAGTAATATCTGTATCAACGCCATCGCGCCCGGGTTTACCGATACCGAAGCCAGCCGGTCTTTGGCGGATGTAAAAAAATACGACACAACGAAAACCCCGCTCAACCGTGTGGGCACGCCCGAAGATATTACGGGTGCGGCCCTTTTTCTGGCATCACCGGAAAGCGATTTCATCACCGGCCAGACGGTGGTGGTGGATGGCGGGCGGTATATGCATTAATAAGAGGTTAACCGATGAACATCGAACATCGAACGTCCAACGTTGAACATCGAATGAAAAGGGCAACTGTTAAATATAAAGGACTGCATCTTTTTTTTCACCTCATTCACCATTCGATGTTCGATGTTCGATGTTGGACGTTCATTAGGTGTTAGGTTTAAAACTCATTCCCGGAGAGCCCTTTTGGAAACCGTTGAGCCTTTTGAAGAAGCCATTGACCTGATCAAGGGTGCGGGGGGTGACGCCTTCAAGCTTTGCTTTCAGTGCGGTCTGTGTACGGCCAGCTGTCCCTGGAATGCGGTCCGGACCTTTATGCCGCACCGCATGATATGTGAATCCCGCTATGGGCTGGTGGATCTGGAAGATGAAGGGTGGTGGATGTGTACCACCTGCGACCAGTGTGTGAGTCGATGCCCCAGAGGTGTTGCCATTACGGACATCCTGGGAGCGGTTCGCAAAATCCTCCTCGATTTCGAATACCGAATGGCGCCGGCAAGCCTTCGGAGCGCCATGGGCAGTTTGACCGGTGAAGGCAATCCCTGGGGCGGGGAACGGAAGGATCGTTCCGACTGGACAAAGGACACGGGTATTACGCCTTTTGAGTCGAACCATGAGGCCCTTTATTTTTCCTGCTGCACTCCGGCCTATGATACCCGTCTCGGGAATGTGGCCCGTGCCACAGGCCAAATTCTGCAAAAAGCAGGCATCAGTTTCGGTACGCTCGGAATTCTTGAAAGCTGTTGCGGGGAAAGTGTTCGAAAAGCGGGCAACCGGGAAGTGTTTGAGTCACTTGCCAAAAAAAATATCGAAGCCTTCAAGAAGGCTGAGGTTAAAGAGATTATCGCCACATCACCACACTGCTACACCACCTTCAAGAATGATTACCCGGAACTGGGGGGCGCTTTTGAGGTTCACCATGTTACCCAGGTGCTTGACCGTCTTATCTCCCAGGGAAAAATTGCTTTTACCAAAGAAGTGAACAAGAAGGTGGTCTATCATGATCCCTGTTATCTGGGGCGGCACAATGGCATTTACGACGAACCACGAAATGTGCTCCGGAGCATTCCCGGTCTTCAATTGATCGACGAATTGAACGCGGGGGAAAACACCCTTTGCTGTGGCGGGGGCGGTGGACGGATCTGGATGGAAACCGTTAAAGGGGAACGGTTTTCCGACATCCTGGTGGCGCAGGCCGTTGAACAGAAGGCTGATATCCTGGCCACCTCATGCCCTTACTGCATCCTCAATTTCAAGGACAGCGTGGCCACTGCCGAAATGGAAGAAACCCTGCAAATTATGGATGTTTCAGAGCTTGTGGAGATGGCGTTGTAGCAGTTGACGATAAACCGGTCCGGAGATTTAAATGTCTGAAAATCAACAGGAAAACCCAATATCCCATATTGCGGGAAAACCCGTTGGTGCAGTGATGGTCGTTGGCGCGGGGGTCAGCGGTATACAGGCGGCCCTGGATGCGGCCAATTCCGGGTTCAAGGTTTACCTGGTGGACAAAGCCGCTTCCATTGGCGGAAAGATGAGCCAACTGGATAAGACTTTTCCCACCAATGATTGTTCCATGTGCATTCTGTCTCCCAAATTTCTGGAATGTGCTACCAACCCCAATATCTCCATCCTGACCGACTCGGAAGTCCATGCGGTTCGGGGTGAAGCGGGCAATTTCACGGTTGATCTGATTAAGCAACCCCGTTATGTTGATTCAGACAAGTGTACCGGTTGCGGTGTCTGCGCCGAGTATTGTCCCGTGGAAATCACGGACGACTACAATGCGGGGCTTGCAACCGTCAAATGCATCCGTCTCCCTTTTCCACAGGCAGTGCCCGCCGTCAGTGTGGTGGATCCTTCCCAGTGCCTTTTTTTGGAGCGTACCGAGTGCCAGATCTGCGTGCCAACGTGTAATTCGCGTGCCATCGACTTTCACCAGCAGGCGGAAAAACATGAGATTGAGGTGGGAAGTGTCATCCTGGCACCGGGCTATGAAGTGTTTGATCCGTCGGAACAGAGTTTTTACGGATATGACCGTTTCAGAAATGTGGTCACCAGCCTGGAGTACGAGCGTCTTCTGAGCGCTTCAGGACCGGGCGGCGGTGTGCTGCGTCGCCCGTTCGACGGTGCAACCCCTCTTAAAATCGCCTGGATTCAGTGCGTGGGATCCAGGGACGTGGCCGCGGGAAACCCCTATTGCTCATCGGTGTGCTGCATGGTCGCCATGAAACAGGTGATTCTCTCCAAGGAACACATCCCGCCTTTGGAAGCGGTGATTCTCCATAACGATGTGCGTGCATTCGGCAAAGGTTTTGAGCCGTATTATGAACGGGCCCGGGCGCTTGACGGGGTCCGGTTTGAGTGGGCAAAGCCCTCCGTTGTGGGTGAAGATCCGGAAACACATGCGGTTACGCTGAGGTACCGGCTGGACGGCGAACGGGTTCAGGAAGAAGCTTTTGACCTGGTGGTGTTGTCCGTGGGTTTGTCATCACCACCGAGCAACCGGGCGCTGGCGGACCGATTGGGGATCTCTCTGAATGAAGAGGGATTCTGCGGTACGTCCGCCCTTTACCCGGTGGAAACCAACAGCCCCGGCATATATGCCTGTGGTGTTTTTTGTGGACCCATGGATATTCCCGATTCCGTCACCATGGCCGGCGGTGCGGCCGCCATGGCCACGGAGCGTCTGGGCCGGTCCCGGGGGTCTTTGGTCAGCGAAAAGGCATACCCCGAGGAACGGGATATTCGGGGGGAACCTCCGCGAGTCGGTGTCTTTGTGTGTCACTGCGGTACCAACATCATCAAGAGCGTTAAGGTGTCTGATGTGGTGGCATACGCGGAGACCCTGGGGGGTGTTGTCCACGCTCAGGAAGACACTTTCAGCTGTTCCATTGACTCCATCAAGCGGATGGTTGAAACCATTAAAGAAAAAGATCTCAACCGGGTGGTGGTGGCGGCCTGTACCCCCAGAACCCATGAACCGGTTTTCCAAGATGCCCTCAGGCAGGCGGGCTTGAACCCCTTCCTCTTTGAAATGACCAACATTCGGGAACACTGCGCTTGGGTGCACATGGGAGATAAAAAGGCGGCAACCCGAAAAGCGAGGGATCTGGTTCGCATGGCCACCGCCAAAGCGGGAATGCTGACGTCGCTTTCCCGGAAACCTTATGCCATTTTGCGCTCCGCATTGGTGATCGGCGGCGGCATATCCGGAATGGTTTGCGCGCTCTCCCTGGCAAACCAGGGCATCAAGGTTCACCTGGTTGAAAAAAATAACGTCTTGGGGGGCATGGCCGGAAGGTTAAGGTATACGGTGGAGGAAGACGATGTTCAAGCCTACCTGAAACGGCTCATTGAACAGGTTTACCACCATCTGTTGATTCAGGTCCACATGGGAGCGGAAATTAAGGATTTTTCCGGGTATGTGGGGAATTTTCGTACAACCCTTCTAACGGGTGGGCAACAGCTCTCTGTTGAAATACTACACGGCGTGACGGTGGTGGCCACCGGTGCTCAGGAATTCAAGCCCCATGAATACCTCTATGAGAATAATGATCAGGTACTGACCCATCTGGAAATGGAAGAAGAAATTCATGGGGAGAACGATCGGATTAAAGAATGTCGCTCATTGGTGATGATTCAATGCGTGGGGTCCAGGGATGAGGAAAGGCCCTATTGCAGCCGTGTCTGCTGCGGGCAGGCAGTGAAAAATGCCCTAAAGCTCAAAGCGATGAACCCTGAAATGAAGATTCATGTGCTGTATCGGGATATGCGAACCTATGGCCTCATGGAAAATGCCTACCGGGATGCGGCGGACCAGGGTGTGGTGTTCATCCGTTACCATGAAACGGACAAGCCGGAGGTTACGGCAGAAGATGGCGGGAACACCTTGCAAGTGCTGGTGACCGAACCGACACTGGGGAAGAAATTAATGCTGGAGGCGGACCTGGTCTCTCTGGCCGCCGCCACTGTGCCGGCTGAGGACAACCATTCACTGTCCCAGGCTCTCAAGGTTCCCTTGAACCAGGACGGGTTCTTTATGGAAGCCCACATGAAACTTCGGCCGGTGGATTTCCCCACCGATGGCATCTTCATGTGCGGTCTGGCCCATAACCCCAAACGCATCTCCGAGAGTGTTGCCCAGGGGTATGCCGCGGCCTCACGGGCCATGACGGTGCTGTCACAGGAAGAAATGCGGGGAGAAGGCGCCATAGCCCAGGTGGATGAGAAGCGTTGTACGGGTTGTTCGGTCTGTGAGGAAGTTTGCCCTTTCCATGCGGTGGAAGTATCATCTGAGATGGGGGTGGCAGTGGTGAACAATGCACTTTGCAAAGGGTGCGGTCTTTGTGCGGCATCGTGTAGAAGCGGCGCGCTGGATGTTATGGGCAATAATGAGGAACAGGTTTTTTCATTGCTTTTAGCTGTTAGCGGTTAGCTGGAAAGGAGCCTTATGTTTGGATGGAAAGGCAAAATTCTGAGGATTGATCTCTCCACGGGGAACCGTTCCGTTGAAGATTTGTCCCCGGACCTGTGCCGGGACTTTATCGGAGGGCGGGGCGCGGGGCTTAAACTGCTGATGGACGAAGTGGATCCCCGTATCGATCCCCTGGGGCCTCAAAACAAGCTCATTTTTGCCACGGGGCCTTTAACCGGTACGGGTGTTCCGGCCGGGGGGCGCTTCGTTGTGGTGAGTAAATCCCCCTTGAGCAACTGTATTGCCAACCCCTGTTGCGGCGGATATTTCGGTCCAAATTTGAAATTTGCGGGATACGATTTTCTGATTCTCGAAGGCCAGGCGCCGTCCCCCGTGTATCTCTATATTCGGGATGAGCAGGTGGAACTACGTCCTGCGGAACATCTGTGGGGCAAGTGGTCCACCGACACGGAACATGCCCTTCGAAAAGAGATGGGAGAGGCCGACGCGCTGGACGACTGGCAATTAAGTGATCTCAGCGTCGTTTGTATCGGTCCTGCCGGCGAAAACCTCGTGCGGTTCGCCTGCATCATGGCCGATGGGGGGCGGGCTGCGGGACGGTCCGGACTGGGTGCGGTCATGGGGAGCAAGAACCTGAAAGCCATTGCCGTGAGTGGCACAGGGCAGGTGGATGTGGCCGATGTTACGGGCTACCAACAGGCGGTCATGGATTTTCTGGAAGAGGGCCGGAAAAACCGCGTTCTCTACAACCGGCGCATGTACGGCACATGGGCACTGCCGGGCCGTGCCAACAAGAGCGGCACCCAGGCCACGCGGAATTTCCAGGAAGGGTACTCGAAGGCCTTTGAATGGTATGAGGACCCCAATAACGTGAGGGACCATATTCGCGTTCGCGATGAGGCCTGCTTCGGTTGTCCCTTTGCGTGCAGCAAACGAAGCCGCATCAAAGACTCCGAATACCCCTGGACCACCAAAGGTCCTGAGCATGAGAGTATGGCATTGTTGGGCTCCAATTGCGGTTTCGGAGATCTGGACGATATTTGCCGTGCCAATTATTTGTGCAATGAACTGGGCATGGATACCATTACGGCCGGTGCCACCATCTCATGTGCCATGGAATTGTTCGAATCGGGCTACCTGCCGGAGGACGATCTGGGATATGCCATGGGTTTCGGCAATACCCAAGCCATGATGGCGCTCTTGAAGAAGACGGCCATCCGCCAGGAGTTTGGCGAGGTGCTGGCCGAAGGGGGTAAATTTGTTGCTGAAAAATACGGGCATCCGGAACTGTTCATGGGAGTCAAGGGTATGGGCATGCCTGCCTGGCATCCCCAGGGTGTCCCCATTATCGGGCTTCAGTATGCCACCAACAATGTGGGGGGAAGCCATACCAAGGCCACGCTTCCTTTTTATGATGGCAGGCGTGATCCCGAGGAACATATCAAATGGACCAAGCATGACCAGGACTATGTGGCCCTGGTGGATTCAGCCATTCTTTGCTGGATTATCTACCATGGGCCTTTGTGGGGAGAGAAACTTCAGGTCTGGCTCAATGTCGTCACCGGATTGGACTACGATGAGGCGGAATTGAGGATGATCGGAGAAAAAATATGGAACATGGAAAGGCTGTTTAACCTGAAAGCGGGGCTTACCGCGAAAGATGATGCCCTGCCCAGAAGAATGACCCATGAGCCCCGGGTGAACAATCAGGTAGTACCCATGGACCGCATGCTGCCCGAATATTATGACCTTCGGGGATGGGATGAACAAGGGATTCCCAGGCCGGAAAAACTGGCGGAACTGGGACTTACCTAAGGGAGCCGAAAGACCCATGAGAATCAAAATCGATTATGCCAGATGTACCGGATGTAAACTCTGCCAGGTGGCTTGTTCACTGCAGCACACAGGATCCGTTAATCCCCAGCGGTCTCGCATTCGCGTGTTCGTGGGTGAAGACGTGTGCCTGCCGGTTATCGCAGGCCCCTATACGGAAGCGGCCTGCAATTCCAAGGAAAATATGGTGATCAACGGTCAGGAAGTGGACGGCTGTGTGGTATGCCGGGCATCCTGTCCGGTAAAGTCGGCTTTCAAAGAGCCGGATACGGGGATCCCCCTCAAATGTGATTTCTGCGGGGACCCGCCGGATCCCCAGTGCGTAAAGTGGTGTGATCCGGACGCATTGACGCTGGTGGACGGATAATTCAGGAAAAAGAAAGGAGGGTGTGTTTGTAAGTAAAGGCAATCGCGATTGTTGCAAAACCGCATATTCCCGGGAAGGTTTACATAAGCCGGTTTTGCGTTCCACAAACATTTTTTCAAGGAGGCGACAAAATGAAAGTGTATGATGTGGTACCAGGGTTGGAATTTGATGCGGAAAGAGACTTTGAACAATCGCCAGCGTGGTTCCTGGATGGGACCCATTCGGTCCCGCCATGGACCCCCATGTTCGGGTGGTTCTGGGTCAGCTTCTGCCGACATGGGATGCAGTACGGGGCCGAAAAACTGAGCCTGCCAACGGTCAAGGGCTGGGACTGGCGTTTTCATAACGGCGGCGGTTACCTGACCCTTTTACTGGTCAAGAGCGAAGAGGAAAAGCAACGTCGGGAAAAGAAATTTCGAACGGCTATTCTGCCTTTCATACAGGATTATGACGGTTTGTGGAATGGGTATGTGGAAGAGATTCTGGGACGTTACGAAGATCTGAAGAAACTGGATCTGGATACAGCGACCAATCTGGAATTATTGGATAACTTCGAGGAAACCATCAACACCTGCCGCCGCATGTGGGAGATCCACATGTATATGATGTATGGCACTTATACAGCCTATATCCTCTTTGAAAACATGTGCCGTGAGCTGGCGGGGATCGACGACACCTCTCCTTTGTTTCACAATCTGGTTTCCGGTTTTGACAACAAGGTTTTTCAGGTTGACAAGCGCTTGTGGGAGTTCTCAAAACGTGCCCGGGAAGACGGTCTTGAAATGGCGTTTCTGGAAGGGGAACTGGAAGGCATTAAATCCAGGCTGGAGGCCAGCGACAAGGGCCGTGCCTTCATGAACGACTTTACCGAGTTTATGAACGAAGACGGGTGGCGCATGCAGCGCATGAGTGAGATGAATCTGCCCACCTGGGTGGAAGATCCCACCCCGGCTTTGATGAATGTGAAACAGTTTCTGCAGAAGGGGGGCGGTTTCAACCTGGAAGCGGAAAGGGGTAAGGTTGCTGAGGCCAGGCTCGCGGCCGAAAAAAAGGTCATGGAAAAGGTGCCCCAGGAACAGCAGGGATGGTTTACACAACTGATGCGGCTGGCCCAGAAGAGCGGCGTTTTCAGTGAAGAGCATGACCATTACCTGGACCTCTACACCCATGCCATGATGAGACGAAGCGCTCTGGGTCTTGGTAGAAGATGGACAGCGGAAGGGGCCATTGATGATCCCGAGGACATATTCTTCCTCCAGCCGGATGAAGTGCGGCGGGCCGGCATCAACCCGGATCAGTTCGATATGCGCTATATTGTGGAACGAAGAAAGGCTGAATGGGAAGGGTGGTGCAAAAATCCCAACCCGCCGGCCATGCTCAAGGAAGGGTTTGACCTGGATCAGGCCATGGCGGTTTTGGTCCAGAGCAACGACCCCATTGCCCTGAAAGTGGTTGTGGGCTCCATGCCCCAGGTGAGACCGGAACTGAAAGCGGATCTCTACGGTACCTGCGGATCGCCGGGGGTGGCTGAAGGTCCGGCACGGGTGATCATGAGCGAGGATGAACTGGGCCTGGTCCAGGAAGGGGATATTCTGGTGGCTGCCAGTACATCACCCAGCTGGACGCCCATTTTCAGCATGATCAAAGGCGTTATTGTGGATCGCGGGGCCAGCCTGTCCCATGCGGCCATCGTGGGCCGGGAGTATGGCATACCCGTGGTCATGAATGTGTTTGAAGGCACCGCCAAGATCAAGTCGGGACAGATGGTGAAGGTGGATGCCAACATGGGGACCGTTTACATCCTGGATAAGTGATCGGTAGTTTTTTCTCGGCTCTCAGTTCTTGGCTTAAAGCAACAGCCAAGGGCTGAGAGCCAACAGCCAATAAGGGGAATTCGCAATGGTGCAGAAATGGATTTACAGGCTTGAAGAACTCCGTAGTAAAGACAATGACCGGGTGGGGAAGAAATGTGCGAACCTGGGGGAGATGGTGCACATGGGTATGCGCGTGCCACCCGGTTTTGCCATCTCCGTGGATGGTTGCGAACGTTTCATGGATGAAACCGGCGCAGGCGAAGAAATCATAAAATATGTAGAGGATGCCGGCGATGCCATTCACGATATCCAGAAACAGGTGGAGGCCGGACGCATCATTCGCGGCATCATCGAAGGGAAAGATATGCCCGAGGGCATGAAACAGGAACTTTATGACTTCTATGACGAGCTCTGTGAAACCGTGGGACTGCCGGATGTGGCTGTGGCGACCCGTTCCAGCGGCGCCGTGAGTATGCCCGGACAGATGGAGACCTATCTGAACGTAAAAGGGAAACGGGAGCTGTTGAAAAAGATCATCAAAGTGTGGGGCAGCGCTTTTACCACCCGGGCCATTGCGTTTCGGCTTGAAAAAGGGATGGAAATGAGCAAGGCGCCCATCGGTGTGGCGGTTCTCAAGATGGTCAATGCTCGGAGCGCAGGCGTGACGCTTACGGTCCAGCCCACCACGGGAGACCTGACCAAGACGGTGGTCGAGGGAAACTGGGGGCTCGGAGAGAGTGTGGTTTCCGGTGAAATTACCCCCGACAGTTTTCTGGTGGACAAAGCCAGCAGATCAATCGTATCATCCACCATCAGCAACAAGCCGCGAATGATGGTATACAAAAAAGACGGCATCGGCATGGTGAGTGTGCCGGCGGAAAAGCAGGATACGCCATGTATTGATGAGAGGGAACTGGGGGAAATCGTCAGGATTGCCCTCGAGGTGGAGACCTACTTTGATATGCCCCAGGATATGGAATGGGTTTTTGACGAGGACATGCCATTTCCTGAAAATCTGTTCTGGGTTCAAACCAGACCGGCCAAATTTTCCGAAAAGAAGGAAGACGATTCCGAATATCTGGCCGAGTTGATGACGCGGATTTTCAAAATGTGAAAAAAGCGCCTGATCGCCTGTGGCATAAGGCATCCATTGTTCTTGACGTAAGGAGACAGCGCATGACCATATTATTTACTCAGTACTGGGACGTGAACACCGGCGAATATGACGATTACTCCGAGTTTGTTTCGGAAGAGTTCAATCCCGGCCTGGAAAAACTGGGATTGAAGTTGGTGGGGGGATTCTATGTAGCTGTTGGATCAGGCCCGAGAATCATGGCCGTGGCCACCATGCAGAATGGTTCGGGCCTGCTGTCGGCCCTGTCCTCCAGGGAGTACCGGATCCTGTCGACCCGGCTTATGAAATACATCTACAACTACGGCAGCAAAGTATGGATTCCCACCGGTATGTTTCGGGACCAGCCCTTCAGCATTCAGACGGGCGCCTGGAAATTCAATCAGTATTACGACATCGTGCCCGGCATGGAAGAGGAGCACAATAATTTTGTGAGGGAAGAAGCCATTCCCATGATGAAGCAGCTGGGAGCCCCGGTAACCCACGGCTGGCGTCTTTCCGTCGGCACGGGCCCCAGGATCCTCGCGGAATGCACGGCCCGATCCTTCGCGGACATCGCGAGCGCCGTAGACAGCGCCGAGTACCGGAAGCTCTCCCGCACCTTGAAAAAGCGATACACCACCAATTTCAGCAGCCGAATCCTCTCCCCCACGGGCCGGGTGGAAGTGCCGTACCTGATCAAGGGAATGATGAAGGGGTTTTAAGGGAAAGTTCCCTTGCGAAGATGGGCTTTCGGGTCAGCAGGTCCCCACCGGGCCAAGCCTAAACAAAGGTTCGAAAAACGCTATGGGATCGATTCTTGCCTTCATTGATGCTGACTGCCAGGCAAGGCGAGACTGGATTAAGGAAGCCTGGCGTATTCGGAACTCCAGAGGCCTTTCTACTTTGTTGACCTATCAGTGATTAATTTGGTATGAAATAAAAATTAAGCGCTCTTTATGACCATGTAGTTCATCTTTTCGTGAAAAGGCCTTCATTTTGGGTGAATCCGTATTAGAGATCTGTGATGTCACCAAGAATTTTGGAAACATCATGGCACTGGATGAAGTGAGTTTTACGATTCATAAGGGGGAGATTGTGGGCTTAATCGGACCAAACGGCGCCGGGAAATCCACGCTGGTCAACCTTATATCCGGTTATGATTCCTGGTCCAGCGGCGATGTGCTGTTTAACGGCAGATCTCTCAACAGGCTGAAACCGCACCAGATTGGCAGCCTGGGGATAAGCCGAACTTTCCAGGTAGCCCAGCCTCTTTCCGCCATGAGCACTTTCGAAAACATATTGGTTGGTGCGTTGTTTGGAAAAAAAGGGCGAAATCGAACCATGCGTTTTGCCAGGAAAAAAGCCCAAGATATCTCCGATCTTCTAGGCCTGTCGGCCAAAAACAGGCTGCCGGCTGAAAGCCTGAACGTACCGGAACGGAAACGACTGGAAAGGGCCAGATCGCTGGCTATGCTCCCCACTTTGTTGCTTTTGGACGAGGTAATGGCCGGGCTCAACCCGAAGGAAGTGGATGAAGCCGTAGAGGTCATTAAACATATCAGAGATTTAGGCGTAACCATCCTGGTGGTGGAGCACATCATGAAAGCCATTTCAAAACTGTCTGACCGCATCGTAGTGGTTAATCATGGCGAAAAAATTACGGAAGGAACGCCGGATATGATCTTTAGCAATGAACAGGTTGTTGAGGCATATCTTGGAAAACGGTATCGTCAGGCCACGGCCTGAATAGATTTTTGTAAACCGGCTGCACCTCTTGAGGGGTTGAAAAGCCATCAAACATTGAGAGGAGAAAAAATGGCGATGAAAAAAATTGCGAGAAGTGCTTGGAATCACCGATGTTCTCTCAAAGGGATTGGTTTGCTGGGTGTATTCGTTTTGTCTATTATTCTGACATCCATGGCGCCAACCGCGATTGCTGCAGAAACCATTAAATTCGGTGCCGCGCTTTCCCTAACGGGCAGCAAAGCTACCGAGGGACGTCTGGTGAAGGACGGATACGATTTCTATGTCAAGCATATCAACGAAAAAGGTGGTATCCCCATTAAGGGCAAGAACTATAAGGTTGAGATAATCTACTATGATGACGAAAGCGATCCAAAGACGGCGACGCGGTTAACCGAAAAGCTCATCGTCGAAGACGGGGTTAAATACTTGCTTGGGCCATACAGCAGTTCGGCCACATTTCCAGCAAGCACCATCGCTGAAAAGTACAAAGTCCCAATGGTTGAGGCCCATGGTGCGGCAACCACCATATTTGACAGGGGATACAAATATCTCTTTGCCACATTGAATACCGTTGACCAATACACCAGTGGCATCTTGCAGATGGCTTTCGAGCTTAAACCACGACCTAAAACCATTGCGCTTATTAATGAGAACGCACTTTTCCCTCAATTGGGTATGGACGGGGCCGCAAAACAGGCCAAAGGTCTGGGCATGAAAGTTGTTTATAAAGAAAAATATCCTTCTGGAACCAAAGACTTATCGTCCATGCTCGCTGTAATCAGGGAGAAAAACCCGGACATCTTATTGGCAGCAGGCTACACAGCAGATATGATCCTTCTGGTCAAACAGGCCAACGAAATGGGAGTAAAACCCAAGATGTTCGGGCTGTTGTTGGGGCCAACCTTGCCCGGATTTGTAAAGGCCCTGGGTCCGGCAGCGGAGTATATCCTGGAACCGGTCCAGTGGAGCGCCACCATGAGCTGGAAAGATGAGGTGTTCGGGTATACGGCATCCGATTACGCCAGACTGTTTAAGCAGGACTTCGGGTATGAACCGGATTACCATCCTCCTCAATCTTCCGCGGCTTTGCTGGTCTATCATCACGCCTTGCAAAAAACCGGTCTGGGAGCTTCGTCCCAGCAAGTCAGAGACGCCATCGCCGATACAGATATCATGACCTTCTATGGGCGTATCAAGTTCAGTGAAGACGGCAAAAACATTGGAAAATCCATGGCAGTCATCCAGCTCCAGAACGGCAAGCCGGAGGTGGTGTATCCCAAGAGTGCGGCCCAGAAAAAAGTGATCTACCCCATTCCCGGTTCGAAATAGGGATCGCGATATTTGCGCCAGGAAGAGACTGCTGCTTTGAAAACTGCGGCAGTCTCTTTGTTTTATGAAACGGAAGGTTTCAGGTTTAGGATAATTTCATGCTGTTTTCTCAAGTCCTCATCAATGGTATTCTAATGGGGGGCGTATACGCCTGCTCGGCCATTGGATTTTCGCTCATATGGGGAGTGATGAATCTGATTAACCTTGCCCATGGCAGCATGATCATCCTGGGCGCCTATATCACCTATTTTTTAACTAACGGAATCGGCATTGATCCTTTTCTGACCATCCCCGTCAGCGGAGCCGGATTGTTCCTGCTGGGATTCATAGTGCAGAGGTTCTTGCTTAACTACGTGATTGAGGGCTCGGTCTTCATGACACTGATTTTAACTTTTGGCCTTGATCTCGTCCTGGTGAACGCCAACATCTATCTATTCACAGCTGATATTCGCTCAATAACCCCCTCTTATGCCGGCCTTGCATGGGAAATCGGAAGCATCAGGATCCCCTTCACCCGTTTAGGCGTCTTTACTTTTGCGCTGTTTCTCACTCTGATGTTACACCTTTTGCTCAATCGCACAAAGCTCGGAAACGCTATTAAGGCCACAAGTTTTGATAAAGAGGCCGCGGGCCTGGTCGGTATCGACATCCACCGTATCTATACCATTACCTTTGCTATTGGAGCCGCCATGGCCGGGATGGCCGGATCTTTGATCAGTGTGGTATATTCTTTTTCTCCTGTTCTCGGCGGATCTTTTACCATGAAGGCCTTCGTCATTGTGGTTTTGGGTGGACTTGGAAGCGTTAAGGGGGCGATCACCGGTGGGTTGATCCTGGGAATTGTAGAAAATTTTGTGTCTGCGTTCTTCGATCCAGGTTATAAAGACGCCATCAGCTTTATTCTGCTGGTGATTATCCTGATAGCCAGACCCCGTGGTATTTTCGGAAAGCATTTTTTTGCTGAGCTGAAAGAATAGACTGTGATATTGAAATAATGAAGAAAAAGCATATCTATATCGTGTGTCTCATGGGTGGCGTTCTGCTGGTTTTTTGTCCCTTTTTCTTGAATTTCTATTGGATGCGGATTTTCACCAATATCTTCATGTATGCCATCCTGGCCCAATCGATCAACATCATTGCCGGTTACGCCGGATATCCCGCTTTTGGAAATGTGGTTTTCTTTGGTTTGGGCGCCTACGCCACTGCAATCTCCATGGTAAAATATAATACCGATTTTGTTACCGGCCTTTTTTTTGCGATCATTGTCTGCATCCTGTTTGTTTTGTTTTTTGGGGTGCCCATCCTGGGACTGAAAGGACACTACTTTGCCATCGCTACCCTCGGATTGAATGAGGCCACCAGAGCGGTGATTGATAACTTGACCGATCTGACCGGGGGTGGTATGGGGCTTTCTCTGCCCTTGCTTCCCGGGGACGTTGGTGCCAATAATCGGCTCTTCTATTACCTGTTTTTTGCCTTGATGATTTTGAGTATCCTTGTCACCATCCAACTGAGTGCAAGTCGTATCGGTTACGCGCTGCGGTCTATCCGAGCCGATGAGGCCACAGCCAAGAGCCTGGGCATCAATACTCTAAAATACAAGACTATGGCATGGATGATAAGCGCCGTATTTACAGGAGTTGCGGGCGGTTTTTATGCCTATTGGATGAGTTATATCGAACCGGCGGTCGTATTTGATATGACCATTGCCATTAAATCATTTGTGATGTTTCTGCTGGGGGGGGGCGGAACTATATTGGGGCCGATCCTGGGGGCATTTTTTCTGGAACTGGTTTCAACTTTCGCCTGGAGTCATCTACTGAAGTTTCACACTGGCGCGCTGGGCCTGATTATTATGCTGATCGTCATTCTTATGCCCAGAGGATTCTTCTCTTTTTTACGGGAAGATCGATCCCTGTCTTTACGGTCTCAGAAAAAACATAACAATTGACACGGATAAACCGGAATTGCGAATTGAGAGATAAAAACATTGGATCAGAAGGCGAAAGAGGAACAGTCGCTGTTATCGGTTCATCAACTGAGTTCCGGTTACAAACCTCTCCAGATTCTCTGGGATGTTCATATGAATGTGTTCAGGGGGGAGTGGGTTGCTCTCCTGGGGCCCAACGGGTCTGGAAAATCGACGCTTCTAAAGGCAATCGTCGGCCTCTTAAGGGCATTTGGAGGAAGGATTGAATATGACAGAGAAGACATCTGTACATTAAGAGTCCATGAGCGCATAAAGCTGGGGATGTCCATGGTGCCGGAGAACAGGAGGTTGTTTGCTGGTATGACCGTCAGGGAAAATCTGATGATGGGGGCTTATCTCCAGGAAAATCCGGAAGAGATTGCAGGGCAACTGAAGCGTGTGTACGACCTTTTCCCCATTCTGGGCCAGAGAGAAAAGCAGATCGCCGGCACGCTAAGCGGCGGGGAAGGGCAAATGTGCGCCATTGGGCGAGCCTTGATGACACAACCCCGATTGCTTCTGGTGGATGAAATGTCTCAAGGTTTGGCTCCCAAGATCGTCGATGATCTATTGGAGGTGATGCTCGCCATCAATAAAGAGGGCGTAACCCTGCTCGTCGTGGAACAAGATGTCCACACTGCCTTGGTTTATGCCGATCGAGGATATGTGTTGAGAGAGGGGTTGATTGTAAAAAGTGCGCTGGCAAAAGACTTGATTGCCGATCCATCTATTAAAGAAGAATACCTCAGTATATGAAAATGACTAACAAAATTGAAGAGACCCATCCAGTAGAGAAACATGTTTACGATGATCTATTTTGTCCACGGAACATCGCCGTTGCCGGTGCGTCCAATATGTCTGGGAAAATGGGGAATCTGTTTGTGCGGCATCTGTTAGACGGATACAGGGGGGATCTTTACCTGGTGCACCCGACCGAGGAAGAGATCGAAGGTGTTGCCGTCCATAATGATTTGACCATGGTTCCAGAACCTGTTGACCTTCTAATCGCTTTGGTTCCCCAAAAACAGATGGTTTCGCTGCTCCATTCCTGCATGCCGGGACGAGTCAAATTTATGCTTGCCATTCCAAGCGGTTTCGGAGAAGTTTCGTCTCAAGGAAAGCAGCATGAGCTGAAGTTGGTCCGGATGGCCCGAGAGCGAGGCATCCGCGTGATTGGACCCAATACCATGGGGCTTCTCAACGGCGCCCTTGGCCTCAATGCCTCCATGGCGCCTTTTAATCCCCGCGGTGGCAAAGGGTTTTCCTGCGTCACACAAAGCGGGGGATTCGGGATGACCATAAATATGTATTTACAGGATCACCCTCTAAAAATGGCCAAATTCTGCGACCTTGGCAACACATCCGATGTGCCTGTGGAAGACATTCTCCACTACTATTTTCAGGATGAAGATACACGCATTATTGGTGTTTTCCTGGAGTCTATCGGGCAAAAGGATGAATTTATCGAGGAAATTGAGAAGATCGCCAGATCAAAACCGGTGATTTGCACACTCCTCGGAAGATCGACGGACGGACGGCGAGCATCTGAGGGCCATTTGGGACATTATTCAGATAACCCAAGACTGGATATGGGGAAAGAAACCAAGAATGTTATCCCGGCCCGTACCGGGTTAGAGCTGCTTCATATTACAAAGGGTTTGAGCTGGCAGCCTATGCCGAAGGGCAGGCGAGCGGCCATTTTGACCGGGTCAGGCGGTATAGGCGCAGAACTGGTCGACTTATGCGTGGAAAACGGGCTCCAAGTCCCTCAGTTTCCCCAGCGGCTTCAAGACGTCCTGCGCCACCACCTGCCTTCCTATGCCTGCGTCAAGAATCCGGTGGACTTAACACCTATCTGGTGGCAATACCCGGATATCTATCCTCTAATCATCGGGGAGCTAAACAGATCGGCAGAGGTGGACATCCTGATAGTCGCGGTCCTGGATGTCGCCACAACCATTAAAGCCCTGGCTGAATCACTGGCGAAATGTTTCACTCCTAAACCTCAACAGGTTATGCACAAACCGGTCTATGTCTATTGGGCATCCACAAATGGTATGATGGAGCATATGCGCATCTTAGAGAATGCCCATATTCCATGCTATCGCTCTACCCTCGAAACCGTTCGAACTGCGGCGGCGGTCTGCCGGTATGGATCCAGAACCACCAGGGATAAATGCTCGATATGATAAAACATAAGTGCCTCCGGATGAACTGGTGATCGAAAGAATGAAGCCCTTACCCTTACCCTTACATTATATCATTTCCAGGATCAAAGAGATCATCCTGTATGAAAGTCATAGCTTCCTGGTCTTTCGAATGATACAATTCCTTTTGTCCCCTTTGGGGAGTTTGGGGATGATAAATCTATACGAAAAAGATCTGACAAAACCCCTCCGAAAAACTGTAGCAAAAATAGATATTTTGATTAGTCAGGCAACCCCTGCTCAACTTGAGGAGATCTCTAATCTTCACGGAATTTGGGAAAGGCAAGACCGTTATTCCGAATTTGAACGGTATTTTGACAGCGGACAATTATTGTGCTTCATAGCCAAAATAGGTTCAGAAATAGTCAACTACAATTGGACTCGCTTTCACACAATGCCAACACCAATAGGTCCTTGCTTTACTTCGATTCCGCTAATGGCCGACGAGGTCTTCTGCCAAACCGCCTTTACGGTGGAAAAGTGGAGAGGGAATAATATTCACGCCGCGGTTTTGAATCATATGCTGTGTTTTCAAAAGGAAAACGGTTTTCACAAGGCCTATACCGCCGTTGCTACATACCACAAATCTTCCTTTAAGGCACACGAGCGAACCGGATGGGATCTTGAGGCAATTATTTTGTATTTTGTGCTTAAAGGGTCGAACAAGACATTTATCAGGAGTCTGCGAGGAAACCGTGAGTGCAGTTACCTTAAGAAAATCCTTTCCGTAAATAGAAAGAAGAACGCCAATGCGGAAATACGAGCGTAAAATAGGGTCGGGGGATGCAGCACGATTTGATCAGAGAAACACCATGTTCAACAGGCCCAGGGACCCGGAAAAGTCCAGTCCCGAAATCCTGGAAATGGGCAAAAAGCACTACGGGGTGCGCCACTTCAAGAATGATGAAGGCTACACGCTTCTGGACTGGGCCTTTGCCATGGGGGCATGGCACCTTGAGCGATGGAGGGGATTCGGCAACATCGTAGGAAATGAAGGCCTCTATGAATGGTTCCCGGATCAGTCTCAAATTGCTCAGAGAGACCGTATCCCCGAAGGGCAGACGTGGAAAACGTCTGACCCCGAAGAAATGACCCGCATTGTGAAAACCGCTGTGACTTATCTGGGCGCGTCTTCGGTCGGCATCTGCAAGCTGAATCCGGATTGGATCTACTCCCACCGCTTTGATCCCAGGAACTTTGCCCACGGCACCATAGACGACATTCCCGAGGACTGCACAACGGCCATTGTCATGGTGCATGAAATGGATTACACCCTCATGAAAACCGCCCCCGCCTATGGAGAAAACGCGGCCACGGGAAGGGGGTATTCCGTGATGGCCCACGTGGCCTCATCCGTGGCTCATTTCCTTCGTGATTTAGGTTACAAAGCCATTCCCTCCGGAAACGATACCGCCTTGAGTATCCCGTTGGCCATTGATGCGGGCCTCGGGGAAATCGGGCGCAACGGTCTTTTGATTACCCCCCGATTCGGCCCGAGGGTCAGAATCAGCAAGGTGTTCACCAATCTTTCTCTGGTTCCGGATAAGCCCATCCAGATCGGTGTTCGTCAAATGTGCGACGTCTGTGGCAAGTGCGCCAAAGCCTGCCCGGGAAACGCCATTTCCACAGGAAACCCGACCGATAAGGGCCTCACCCTGTCTAACAATCACGGGATCCACAAGTGGTATATCAATCCGGAAAAGTGTTTTGGGTTCTGGGTCCGCAACAAGGGAGACTGCGCCAACTGCATAAGGGTGTGTGTATTCAACAAGCCCAACACGGCCCTTCACAGTTTTGTCAGATGGCATGTTAAAAACCTTCCACAATTCGACAACATCTATCTGAAAATGGATGATGTTTTCGGTTATGGAAAAAAGCTCAAGATGGGTGAGATCTGGAAATAGCCAAACCATTTAAAATGAAACCACCTGAACTCTGCATAAAGCGGTATCATGTGTCCGAAACGAACGACAAGAAACGGGCGTATGCCTTGCTCGGGGAAGAGAAACGCCGCATTGAAAAGCTCATCGGGGCCTTAGGCTTCACCCTCAGGCTCGGGCGGCATGAAGATATCTGGAATATCCATGAGCGAACCTGTGAGAGTTTTTCCAAGGAGGCGGCTCAGGGGATCAGCCCTTACGATCTGTATCGCTTTATCCATCACGGCTATCCGGCACTTGTCCTTGACGGGGATGGGAAGGTCCTCGCCTATGATCTGTCCATATCCTACGACGATGCGGAAAAAACATCCTATGAGGTGGCAGTTGTGGCGGACCAGAGATTTTCCGGTCATCGGCTGGGCGCCCTTCTTTCCACCTACGGTGCCATATTGGGTTGGGAACGGGGGAGCCGGGTCCGTAAATCGACGGTACATCCACTAAATGCTCCTTCGGTAAAAAACCTGTTGAATTATGCTGGCTTTTATGCGGTGGATTTCATCCCCGACTTTCTGGATCAAATGGGTCCCCGGCTGATTCTCTCACTCAGGTTGAACCCGAACAACATCCTGAATCAAGAGGTGTCCATGGGTGCTGTTAAAAAATTTGTAACCACCGGAAAACAAAACACCCCATACCGCTTGACCAGGTGCAGCGCCTTTGATGAAATAGACCAAATGTACCGTGAAACCCGGTTTCGAATCATTGCATTTATTCCGGGAAGCGTGTTTGATGATGAACCGCTTTTCCTGGCATGTCTACTGTAAACCGTCAAGAGTTACGCACATTGATTGCCCATTAAAAGTTGACATTTTCAAGTCGATCTGATCAAACATGGTAACGATTTCAAACCCGAAATAATTTCAGGGGGGAGGAAGAAATGACCACGAATGATGCCAAGAAGATCGGCGTATTCGGCGCTTCAGCCATTGTTGCAGGGAACATGATGGGTTCAGGCATTGCGCTACTCCCTTCAAATCTCGCCAAAATCGGTTCCATCTCCATTTTTGCCTGGGGGATCGTTGGGTTCGGGGCCCTGGCCCTGGCGTTTGTTTATGCGCGGCTGGGAACGGAAAACCCACAGGCAGGCGGTCCCGTGGCCTATGCCGGTGAGGTTTCGCCGATTCTTGGGTTTCAGACGGGGGTGCTCTATTTTCATGCCAACTGGATTGGCAACCTGGCCATTGCCATCACCGGTGTGGCTTACCTGTCCGTCTTTTTCCCAACCCTGACCCAACCTGTTCCGGCAGGGATCGCCACCATCGCGATAATCTGGGTTTTTACGGGCATCAATCTCCTGGAAGCAAGCTGGATCGGGCGCCTGGTTTCCATTGGCGTTATACTGCTCCTGATCCCGGTTTTTCTCACGGGAACCTACGGCTGGATGTTTTTTGAGACCAGCCAGTTCAAGGCCAACTGGATTGTCGGCGGCGGGTCGTCATCGGGAGCGGTTATGGCGGCGATCCTGCTCTGCATCTGGAGCTTTATCGGGGTTGAAAGTGCCTCCGTGGGCGCGGGCGTGGTAAAGAATCCCAGAAAGACCATTCCCCTGTCCACCATGATCGGCACCTGCGTGGCCGGTCTGGTCTACGTGTTGAGCTGTACCGCCATATCGGGCATGTTTCCGGCGGCCGACGTGGCCAAGTCCGGTGCGCCTTTTTCATTGGCGGCCGGGCACATGTTCGGTGACTGGGCGCCGAAACTGGTTTCAGCCGTGGTAGCCTTTGCATGCCTCTGTTCCCTTGGGTCCTGGATGCTGCTGGTCTCCCAGGCCGGCGCTCGGGCCTCCAGGGACGGGACACTTCCCAATATTTTCGGCAAAACCAACAAGAAGGGCATTCCGGCAACCGGCATTATCATAACGTCCATCTTTATGACGGTCCTCATGGGAATCCTCATGTTCATTTCAAAGGGTGGCAACACCCAGGAGATTTTTGGTCACATCGCCAGCATCGCCGTCCTTTTGACCCTGCCGCCTTATTTGTATTCCGCCTTGAACCTCTTGAGCCTTCACGGTTTCAGAGACCGGCGGGGCGTTGTGCCCATTACGGCTTCGGTTCTGGCCTGTGCGTTCTGTTTTGTGGCCTTTTCAGGGGCCACCCGTGCGTACCTGGCCGCGTCTGTGATTGTTATGCTGGGGGTCTTCATCTTCTATGTGGGGAAGGATCGAACGGAGTTCAAGCGGAAGATGGCTGAAAGTACAAAGCACCAGCCTGGGGGAGCTGCATAAATGAATGTCAGAACTTTCCGATTGTTTATTTGGGTATTCATCGTGGTGGTGGTGTTTGCCATGCCGGCCCAGGCGGAAGAGGTGTCTGACAGGGCCATGCGGGATGAAATCAGAGCGCTTAAACAGATGGTACTGGAGCTCCAGAAACGGATACAGCGTCTCGAGGCGGACCGCACGAAAACCGGGGGGACGGAAGCCTCCGCCACAATGACGCCCGCACCGTCCAAACCTGAGAAAGATGCAACGGCAAAGGCCCCTGAACCGAGAGAAATTGTTCCGATCCGGTCATTACCGGCCAAAGCCCAAAAAACAGCCAAACCAACCCCAATACCGGGAGATGGAAAGCCGGAAGAAATCGGAGCCAAACCCCCGGCGCCCCTTGACATCGCAGGCCACGAGGTTCGGGTGGGGATTTCCGGCGCCATCCAACTGGACGCGATTCATGACTTCAACGCCCTGGGATTAAAGCCCGGCGATGGCCAGGCGCGGGAGTACATTACTGCCTACATTCCCGTGGGAGGGCCCGCCGCCGGCATTACCAACCGCACCACTTTCAGTCCCAACCAGACGTATCTCACCGGCTGGGCCGAGACCGACACGCCCTTTGGGCCGCTCAAAGTCTTTGCCAATGTGAATCTCATGGGCTCCCCAACGGAACCGGAATTCCAGGTCTATAAAGTTTACGGGGAATGGGGGTGGCTTAAGGCGGGCCTCGATTATACCCTGTGGATCAACCAGGCCGCCATACCCAGCACCCTCGATTTCGAGGGTCCCAATGCGGCGCCCGAAAATCGGTTTACCCAGGCAAGCCTGAAAATTCCCTTACGTCCCGGTGCGGAGAAACAGCAGCTTTTTTTTACCGTAGGTGCGGAGGACGCGCAGGCGGATATGACCCTGCCGGCGGGTGTTACCCCGGTGAACCAGTTTCCGGCGGTCGTTGGAAAATTTTCTTATGAACCCGATTGGGCCCATATTGAGCTGGCCGGGCTATACCGTCGTCTCAAGGCCGAGGGCGTAGGCTACAACCAGTCCATCGACGGGTGGGGTGTGGCATTTAGCGGCAGCGTCGACACCTGGGGGAACGACAACGTCATCTGGGGTCTGGAGTATGGGGACGCCCTCGGGGCCTACATTCAGGATACATCCGACTTGGGACTGGATGCGGCTCCCGTATCCGCCACCAATTCAACGCTGCGGGCTATTTCAGCATTCGGCGCCTGGGGAGCCTATCAACATTGGTGGAGCAAATCCCTTCGGTCGTCGGCCACCTACGGTATTGTGCGCCTGGACAGCGATTTCGACCTGTGGCCCAATCCTAAAAATACGGGAACCTATAAACAAGCCCAATACGCCTCCATGAACCTGGTCTGGAGCCCCTGGCCCCCCTTTGACGTGGGTCTGGAATACATGTTCGGCCAACGCATCGTTACTGACAGCACGGCGGTGGACGGCAGCACCACGGGGCAGAACCACCGGGTTCAGTTCACCATGCGGTGGAATTTTGGCTGGGAGCGGTGAGAGTAGGGTATGGATCCAGTTAATCCGCATCTATGACGGCTTTGATGGCTGCTTTTATCTCACCCAATACGTTTGACGACACTGAGCCGGTCTTTCTCAAAAACCGTTTTGTAGATACGGACCTGATTTGAAAGGTGTCAATGGCAGATGACTTCATAAGCTTGTTTTCGTAGTCCGGTTCTATTCTCACCAGCCATATGGCGCCTTGAAAACGATCCTTCCATTCTGTTATGGGGACAATGACTTTGAGCGGCAGGATTCCGATGGCATCGTCGTTTATGATTACCGCGGGCCGTTTCTTCTTGATTTCGGCCCCGACGGTTGGACTTAGGTTGATTTCCCATATCTGGCCTTGTTTCATAGAAAATCCTCGCCATCCAAATCAGTAAATCCGGTTAATCCTTCATCTGTTGTATACTCAGAAACGAGCTCTCTCGCTTTTTTGGCCATTTGGGTTTTTCGGTGGATTGTTTTCAGCTCCCTGATATAGCGGGCAAGTGCCTCACGTACGATACTGCTCTGATCTGAAAAGCCCCATTGTCTATAATCCTCCAAGAATTGCTTTTGTTCTGAGCTGATGGAAATTTTTTTCTGTGTCAAAGTTGTCATAAAACTCCCTCCCAGTTCGCATATTGGAGCCAATATAGTATCCTAATATAAGACCCAAAGTCAAGAAAAACCCATAGGGACTGGGAATAAATAAGTCATTGGAATTCGTGCCCTGATTTAGGTCAGGTTTAGTCGATCAGATTGAACAAAACCACAGGCCTAGCAGGCCTACGTCGAGGATTTTGTGATTGAAGGTCGGCTAAAGATGGCCTGAAGCAGGGATGCGAAAACGATGAGTTATTTATTTCCAGTCCCATAGTGCTGCGTATGATTTTAATGACTCTTTCTAAAAAGAACCCATCATTCTCAAATAATCCTTCTGCGTTTCGTATACGCATCTCGAAATCAGCGTTAAGAAAGCCTCATCGTTTTTCCGCGCTGCCTCAAGGGATGCGATATAATCCGACCGATAAGGCCTATCTTATAGTAATCCCTCAGGGAAGTAACCGTTTCATCGGGCAGGGGGCGCGTCTCATTTATTCGTTTTTGCTGACCATCAATTTTTGCCAGCAATTCATTTACTGCCATGTTCCAGCTTCGCCTTGTTCTTTTTTCTTCTCACATATATCCAAATAGGGTATTCTATCAAATAGATACTGAGATTTGAAGCGTTTAAATATAAATCAAGGTTGACCCTTTCTTAAGTTGTTGAATTGGAGACATCGGATAAAAGTGGGACTAATTAAGGAGACAAAAATGCCTTGCTCTGAAAAAGGTGTCACCGTAATATTCCAGCCTTTGTTGATTTGGCTGGTATTTTTTTTAGGCTTTCCGGCATGGAATCCCGCGGCTGTGGCACAGAACCGCCCAGCGCCCGTCAAAGAGATCACCGTGGCGGTGGGACAGGACTATGGGCCCTTCTGCTTCCGCGACCAGAATGGGGCGGCCGATGGCTGGCTGGTGGATATCTGGCGTCTGTGGTCCAAAAAGAGCGGCATTAAGGTCAAATTCGTTATGGCGCCCCTTGCCGAAACCCTCAAGCTGACGAAAGAAGGCAAAGTGGATGTTCAGGGCGGCTGTTTCTACTCTGAGCAAAGGGCGACCTATCTGGATTACGTGGCTCCGCTGGCCAAAACTGATACCAATTTTTTCTTCCACAAGAACATCTACGGCATCGAGACCCTGAAAGATCTGCCCAGCTTCCGCATCGGCGTCATCGAGGGTGATTTTTGCGTGGACTATCTGCGCAAACATCTTCCCGGAGTCAGTCTGGTCGAGTATGCCACCAATGAAGCGCTGTTTCAAGCCCTTGAGAAGGGCGAAATTCGCGTATTTGTGATGGATACCCCTATCGCCCTTTACTACCTGGAGAAATTGAGACTGCTTTCCAGCTTTAACTACTATCCGGGCAGGCCCCTGTATTCAAACACCCTTAGGGCCGCGGTAAAAAAGGGCGATACGGTTCTGCCGCCTGTCATAAGGAGAGGTTTGGCCATGATTACCCCGGAAGAGAAGGCGCAGATTGAACGGCGCTGGATCGGTGCATCACAGACCAAGACCGAAGGGGTGTTGACCATCGCCTGCGACCGGTACTACCCGCCCTTTACCATGCTGACCCCTTCGGGGCGGGCCGCGGGCATCCTGATCGATATCTGGCGTCTGTGGTCCACAAAGAATGTTCGGAAAATTGAATTCATTTTCGGCGATTGGGACGACACCATCCGGTTGGTGAAAGAAGGAAAGGCCGATATCCATTCGGGCCTGTACAAGACCCGGGAACGGGAGGACTTTCTTTCTTTTTCTGCACCTATTTTCGCTGTTCGGGACAACCTCGCCTTCAGAGCGATGGAGACTCCGGTGATGTTGAATGAACTCTCCGACGAAAAGGTCGGCGTTATTGCCGGATCGGGAGAAGAAACTCAGCTTCGAGAACATTATCCGAAAATTATCCTCTCCACCTATGGCGGGTACAGAGACCTTATCTATGCCCTGAGGGACGGTGAAATCGTTGCGGCATACGACGCGGGGGTATCATTACAACGTGTGATCGAAGAATTGGGATTGCAGGGGGAGATTAAAGTCGCCAAGGAATCCGCGCCGTTCCGCGATCTTTTTGCCGGTGTTCTTAAAAAAAATACACGCCTTTTAAAGACTATTAATCAGGGACTCAGTCAGATTACGGGAAAGGAATTGCGGGATATCGAAGCCCGATGGGTCTCCAATGCGGACTTGCGCCTGTTTTCCGGAAAAGCCAAGGCCCTGGTGCTGACAGCCGAAGAGAAGCAGTGGCTCAAGGAACACCCCCGTATCAAACTGGGTATTGATCCTTATCTCATGCCCTTTATGGCTTTTGGGCCCGGTGAAGTTTTTGAAGGCATAACGTCCAGCTATGTGGATATTCTCAACCGAAAACTGGGTATGGCCATGATCCCGGTCATAGGGCGCAATTTCGCGGATACGTTAGATGCCGCAAGGGCGAGGAAGGTGGATGTTCTGCCCTGTGTCGCCATGACACCAAAGCGAAGTGAGTTTCTCGAGTTCACGCAACCTTATCTGGATTTTCCAGTTGTGGTCGTTACCCGCAGAGACGCGACGTTCATTTCGAAGCTGGATGAGCTGAATGGGGAAACGGTGGCGGTGGTTAAGGGATATTATGCGCATGAGATGTTGGAGGAGCATTTTTCGGAAATCAGGCTGTTAGCGTTAAACGATACTGAACAGGGCCTGAAAGCGGTGGAAGAAGGAGAAGCCGCTGCCTATGTGGACTGTTCGGCGAATACCATCTACGCTATTCGAAAACTGGGTCTGAAGGATCTCAAGATAGCTGTCACCACCCCTTACCTGGAAAATCTCCATTTTGCTGTGCGCAAGGACTGGCCACAGCTGGCAACCATCCTGGAGAAGGCACTGCAGTCCATCCCCGAAGCAGAGCGTGAGAAGATCGCCAACCGCTGGATCAACGTGCGCTTCACCGATCGCACCGATTGGGCTTTTTTGATCAAGATAGGGATCGCCGCCGCAGCGATTATCGGGTTGATCCTGGCCATCATCCTTTTCTGGAATCGGCGACTTTCACGGGAGGTGGGGGAACGGAAACGGGCCGAGGAGCGGTTCCAGACCATGGCTGCCACTATGCCTGGAGGCATCTTCCAGATCCGGATCAATTCGGATGGTCGGACCGAGCACCTGTACCTTAGTCCGGGGGCGCAAGCGTTCTTCGATATTCCGCTGGAGAAGGTGATTCAGGAAAAAAGGCCGGTCAACTGGCACCCCGAGGATCGGGAAAGGATCCGGGAGGAAATGCGGTCCCATATCTCGGCTGAAAAAGACGTGAACCTGGTGGGTCGTGTCATCGTCCATGGAGAAACCCGATGGATTCGCGTCAATGCGTCACCCAACCGTTCCCCGGAAGGTTGGCTGATATACAATGGCTTATACCTGGATGTTACGGAACGGAAGATTGCCGAGCAGGAATATCTGACCAGTGAGCGCAAGATCAAGGCCATGAGCCAGGCCGTGGATGATGCCTTGATCATGATCAACGGCAAAGGGAAGATCATGTTCTGGAATCAGGCTGCTGAAAATCTTTTTGGGTACACGGCAGCGGAAGCCATGGGCGGGGATTTTCACGAAATGGCTGTTCCCGAGGCTGAACGGCCCAAAGCTCTGGCCGGGCTGGAACATTTTTCAAGAACGGGTGAGGGCAAGGTGATCGAATCGAATCTGGAAGTGACGGCCCGCAACCGGGCCGGTGAGGAATTCCCGGTGGAGGTGTCCATCTCCTCTTTCCAGGTGGACGACGAGTGGTTCGCCGTGGGCACGGTTCGGGACATTACCGAGCGCAAGCGGTCGGAAGACCGACTGAATTTGACCCAGAACACCGTCGATAAGGCCGCCTTGAGCATTTTCTGGGTTGATCCTGAGACCGGCTATTTTGTCTATGCCAACGAGGCTGCCTGCAGTGCTATAGGCTATACCCGGGAAGAACTCCTGGAGATGATTGTCCCTGAAATCGATGTGGGGTTTTACGAGGAAGGATCTCCAAGCCTGCTGCAGGTGCTTGATGGGAAACCCCAGGTTGAAACCGAAGGGATTTACCGCACCAAAGACGGCCGACTGCTGAATGTGTTGCTTTCCATTGTACTGACCGAACTGGAGAACCGCCGCATCATTGCCGTTTTTGCCAGAGATATTACGGAACAAAAAAAGGCTGAGGAGGCGCTGACGCAGAGTGAGGAGCGCAGCCGTCTTATCCTGAACTCTGCCGGGGATGGCATTTTCGGGGTGAATACAGAGGGGCTTGTAACGTTCATGAATCCCAACGCCTTGAAGATGCTGGGGTTTAAAGAAGAGGAGCTGGTGGGGAACCAGATTCACCCAATTGTTCACCATCACCATTCCGAGGGCGCCGAATACCCGGTGGAGGAATGTCCCGTTCTTGTGTCCGCTACCCAGGGCGCCACCCATCACATTGAAGATGAAGTGCTGTGGCGCAAAGACGGTAGTTTTTTCCCGGCGGAATACACCTCTAAACCGATCATTCGGGATGGCAAGATAGCGGGGGCGGTGGTGACCTTCAGGGATATCACAGATCGGTTAAAGGCCGAACAGGAACTGAAACAGAAGCTTGATGAGCTGGAGCAGTTCAATCTGCTGGTGGTAGGGCGAGAAGAGAAGATGATCGGGCTCAAAGAAGAGATCAACGACCTCCTGGTAAAACTGGGCCAGGAGGAGAAATATGAGATTGTGGAGTAAACACCCTATTTTAATGATACCGGGGGCAACACCATGAAATTCTTGAGTAACGTCAAATCACTTTATGCATCCGTGTTCATTCTGCTGGTTCTGGTTATTTTTAGTGCATACTTTCGGCATGAATACAGTACCGTGCATGACCGCCATCTGGAAGTTCGTCTCGGCATTGAGAAGATTGTGCAATTGGACCTTAAGTCTACCGACATGGTGACTCTGGCAGTGGTGGGTCGTGACATTGAATACCTGGGTAATTATGAACAAGTGTTGGTCCAACTGGAAAAAACACTCGCCAGCGTATTACTTCTTGCCGAAAACCCTGAAGCCGACCGGGCCATTGCTGCTGTGGAGTCTACCGCCCAGAAATTGGCCGCCATGGAGCAAAGGTCCATTCGACTGATGACCGTCGGGAAGTGGGATCAGGCCCGGAACATCGTTTTTGGCAAATCCTATTTGAAAACTGAAGCGGCGTATGCAAGAGGTTTGGACAAAGCGACAGATCTCATGCTGGAGGACCTCCTCAAAAAGGAGAAGCGGTTTGAAAGGATTGCCCAATGGTTCATGGGCTTACAATTTCTTGCCCTGGGACTCCTGGTATTTTTGGGTGTGGGCTTTACCCGTCGCACCCGAAAAGCCTTTGGAGATGAGGAGCGGCTACAGGCCGAACTCCAGGAAACCAATCTCAACCTGGAAAAACGCATAGAACAGGAGGCACGTCTCAAGACCGAAATCGAGGAGGCAAACCGTCTTTTGGAAAAACGCATCGCTGACCGGACCCAGGAACTGAACGCCTTGACCGGCCAGGCGGACAACAGGGCCCTCTTCGAAACGGCCCAAAGCGATCTCGTGGCGGTTCTACAGGGGGAGAACACCCTTGCCGATGTGGCCTTGAGCGCCATCACCGGTGTGGTGGAGTTTTTGGGGGTCCCCGTGGGGGCCATTTTCATCCAATGGGAGGAAGGGGATGAATCTTTTTACCGCCGCCTGGCCGCGCAACCCCATGACTATATGGCCGATGCCCCCACCCGTTTTACTCTCAATGAAGGGTTGGTGGGCCGGACCGCAGCCAGTGGAAAATCCATGGTCACCGAACTCCCGGAGGGGAAAATGTCTGTGTCCACCGGTATCGGGGATATTCCCCTGGCGGTGGTTCACCATGTACCAGCCATCCACAAGGACCGGGTTGTGGCGGTGCTGGAAATTGCCGACCGGGACAGCCTGGCCGAAATTTACATGGAGTGGCTTGAAAAAGCTGCTGCCAATATTGCCACGGCCATTGTCCTCGCCCGGGACCAGGACCAGTTAAAAGCGGTGTTCGATCAGGTAACCAGAAGCGAGGAGCAGGTTCGTCACATCCTCAACGCGGCGGGTGAAGGGGTCTATGGTATTGATGCTGAGGGTGGGATTACCTTCTGCAACCCTGCTGCACTCAAGATTCTTGGCTATGACTCCGACAAAGAGCTGTTAGGCAAGAATCATCACGAACTGCTCCAGCATACCCGGTCCGACGGCAGCCCATTCCCGGCCGAAGAATCTCCCATGAAAGAGTCTCTGACCTTGGGCAGACCGGTAACCCTGCAGGATGATCTTTTCTGGCGGGCCGACAACACCTCTTTTCCGGTGGATGTGAAGAGCAATCCCATTGTGCAGGACGAGGAGGTGACCGGGGCCGTGATCACCTTTACCGACATCACCGAGCGCAAGGCGGCCACCGAAGCCCTGGAGAGCCAGTTGGAGAAACTGGCAACGGCGCGCAGGGCCATGCTGAACATGATGCAGGACCTGGACGAGGAAAAACAGAAGGCTGAGGCTGCCACACAGGCCAAGAGCGATTTCCTGGCCAACATGAGCCACGAGATCCGGACCCCCATGAACGCCGTCATCGGCATGAGCCACCTGGCCCTCAAGACCGACCTGGACCTCAAGCAGCACGACTACCTGGTGAAAATCCAGTCCAGTGCTCAGGCCCTTCTGGGCATCATAAACGATATCCTCGATTTCAGCAAAATCGAAGCGGGTAAGATGGACATGGAGATCATTGATTTCAGCCTGGACCAGGCCCTGGACAACGTGGCCAATCTGGTGGGGGTCAAGTCCCAGGAAAAAGGGCTGGAGCTGTTGCTGAAAGTGGACCCGGATTTGCCCAACGACCTACAAGGAGACCCCCTTCGTCTGGGCCAGGTGCTGGTTAACCTGTCCAACAACGCGGTTAAATTTACCGAAGAAGGTGAAATTGTCATATCGGCCAAACTGATGGAGACGGCGGACGGACAGGCCAAGGTGCGGTTCGGTGTGCGGGATACGGGCATCGGGCTCACCGAAGAGCAGCGGGGCAAGCTCTTTCAGGCATTCAGCCAGGCAGACGCCTCCACCACCCGGAAATACGGAGGCACCGGTCTGGGGCTCACCATCAGCAAGCGGCTGGTGGAGATGATGGGCGGAGAGATCTGGGTGGAGAGCGAGCCCGGGGTGGGCAGTGAATTCATTTTTACGGCGGTCCTGGGTGTGAGCGAGGCGCAACAGGAAAGGATCCTGCGGCCTGTTCCCGATCTCAAAGGCCTCAAAGTGCTGGTGGTGGACGATAATGACACCAGTCGGGAGATCCTTGAAAGCATGCTTTCTTCCATGTCCTTTCAGGTGACCCTGGCTGCCGGTGGTGAGGAAGGTCTGGCCGAGCTGGAAAAGGCGGATCCGGACCATTCTTTTGACCTGGTGTTCATGGACTGGAAGATGCCGGGTATGGATGGGCTTACGGCTTCTGAGAAAATCAAGAACCATCCCAGCCTCACCCAGAAACCCAGGATCATTATGGTGACCGCCTACGGTCGTGAGGAGATCATGAACCAGGCGGAACAGATGGGCCTGGACGGATTCCTGATCAAACCGGTGAACCCTTCCATCCTGCTGGATGCCGCCATGGCCGCTTTTGGAAAAGAATCGTCCGGAACTCGACGTAAGCGGGGTCCGGGAGATGAACCGGAAGACGCGGCGGCCATCAGGGGCGCTCAGGTGCTGCTGGTGGAGGACAACGAGATCAACCAGCAGGTGGCCCAGGAAATCCTGGGGGGCGCGGGCCTTGTGGTCACCACTGTCGGCGATGGTCAGCAGGCGGTGGATGCGGTGAAGGCCGGCAACTACCATGCGGTGCTCATGGATATCCAGATGCCGGTCATGGACGGGTACACTGCGTCCCGTGAGATCCGCAAGTGGGAGGGGGAAGAACAAACCCCCATTCCCATCATTGCCATGACGGCCAGCGCCATGGCGGGCGACCGGGAGAAAGCCCTGGAGGCCGGCATGGACGACCACGTGGCCAAACCTATCGATGTGGCGCAGCTCTTCTCCTGCCTGGGCCAGTGGATCCGGCCGGGAGTGCGGGGGTTTGAACCCAAGGCGGATACCGTCTCAAAAACCCTCGAAACAGCACCCGCCCCACCCAAAGATCAGCTTCCCGAAACCATTGAAGGCATCAATATTAAAGAAGGGCTCATGCGGGTGGGGGGCAATGAGAAACTCTATCTCAGTATCCTCGTGAAGCTTCGCGACGACTATGCCAAGGCTGATCAGGAGATCAAAGACCTGCTGCAATCGGAAAAGGCCGGGGAAGCAGAACGTCTGGCCCACAGCATCAAGGGTGTGGCCGGAAATGTGGGGGCAGGCCCCCTTCAGGAAACCGCTGCCGGTCTGGAACATGCCATCAAGGAAGGCGAGTCAGACATCTATGAAGAGAAAATTTCCGCCTTCGGCAAAGTGCTGAAGAATGTTGTAACGGCTCTGGGAGTGCTGGGTGGTGAAGAAAAGGAGGCTGATGGTCCGGATAAGGCCGGTCCTGAAGCCACCCGCGATGAATTGGCAGCCGCGTTGGAGGAACTGCTTCCCTATCTGAAAACCCGGAAGCCGAAACAATGCAAGGCGGCCATGGCAAAGATCAAAGATCTCAAGTGGCCTTCTGAATTCAGTGTGGAAATTGCCGATCTGGAGCGGTTCATAAAGAAGTACAAATTCAAAGATGCCCTGCCCCTGGCGAAGTCCCTTAAAACCAAACTGAAAGGATAGGGAGGAGCCCATGAAAGAATTATCTGATTGTACCGTTCTGGTGGTGGATGATACGGAAGCCAATGTGGACATACTGGTGGACACGCTAGGAGATATCTATGACGTGTCGGTGGCCATGGACGGCCAGTCGGCCCTCGAAGTGGTGGCAGAAGAGCCCCCCGATTTGATCCTCCTGGATGTGATGATGCCGGGAATGGACGGGTATGAGGTCTGCGAGCGACTCAAGTCGGACAAGAAAACACGGGGGATCCCGATCATTTTTGTGACAGCCAAGGTTGAAGTGGCAGACGAAATAAAAGGTTTTAAATCCGGTGCGGTGGATTATATCACCAAACCCATCAGCCAGCCGGTGGTCAAGGCCCGGGTTGAAACCCACCTGAAACTGCGCAATGCTGAGCAGGATCTGAAGAAAATGGTGGAAAAGACGTTAGGCGGTGCCGTAGGGGTTCTCGTGGATATTTTATCTGTCGCCAATCCCACGGCATTCAGCCGCGCATCTCGACTGAAACGTTATGTGGATGCCATGATGGCAGGCGCCGATTTAAAGGGGCTCTGGCTGATTCGACTGGGCGCCATGCTGTCCCAGATCGGCTGCATCACCGTATCGCCGGAAACCATCGAGAGGATTTACCGGGGACAGGAAGTATCGCCAGAGGAGAGGGAAACCTACAATCGTCACCCGCAGGTAGGATATGAACTGATTCGTAAAATCCCGAATCTGACAGAGGCGGCGGAAATTATTGCACGCCAGCAGGTGCTGGAAACCGACACCGGCTTTGAGGGCAGCGAGGGGGCTCAGAATCTGATCCGTCTGGGGAGCAGAATGCTGAAGCTGGCGCTGGACTATGATCAGCTGACCTTCAGCGGAAGAACCCCGCCTGCTGCCATGGCCACGCTGAAATCAAATGGAGAAGATTACGGTTCCAAACTCCTGGAAACATTTTCACGCATAGTCGGGGGCGAATCCACCCATGAAGATGCTCCGGTTGAGAAAGAACCTGCTCACAAAGGGGGTATCCGAGAACTTCGTTCCGGCGAACTTGCACCCGGGATGATCATCGCCAGGGATATCTTCACAAAAAAAGGGGTACTGCTTATAAAGGAAAATACTGAAGTCAACCTGCTCGTTTATGAAACCCTTCATAATTTTGCCAGAACAGGTTTTGTGGAGGAACCTTTTCAGGTTTTGATTTCCTAACCCCATTCTCAATAGGTAAGGAAGATGTCCCCCTTTATACAGGGAGGTAAAGCAAATTGTTGAAAAGAAAAAAGGCTTTTTCATGGTTTTTTCGGTGGGCAGCCACACTGACGGTGATGCTAGCGGTGTTGGCATTTTGTTCTGTATCTGCCGCTGAGCCTCCAAAGCGCGTTTCCATTGTGTATTGTAAAGACATTGCGCCCTTTCATTTTACGGATGAAAAGGGTCACTCCTGTTGCCCTGTTCATCTTTACAAGCCGATTAGGCGCAACCTTTTCTTGAAGTTTGTTTATTTGGGGTGAATTTAACCGAGGTGCCCTGTTTTAGATAGGTGGGCAAACATAGAATATGTAGAGCCACTAATTTTGGGAAAATTCACTTGATCCTTGATTTCCATCCTGTTATTTTAGGATGTGTAGTGAAGTTAAAATAACAGAGAGTCTTATTTTAGGATGCAACGGAACAATGAAACGAGATCCCCAGGGACATTACGTTACGATATCAACAGTGAGCGAAAGGGTCGAGGCGTTTGTACCCTTTCCGCTGCCGCCAAGACCACCCATTGAGTGGACTCCAGAGCTGCGCGGCAAGTTTGATCAGGCACTGCTCGCGCTCGGGCGGCTGGATAGTATCTCCACCTTTCTGCCGGATATCTCTCTATTCCTCTATATGTATATACGCAAGGAAGCAGTTCTTTCCTCGATGATCGAGGGGACGCAGTCATCGCTTTCCGATCTTTTGCTTTTTGAGTTGGATATGGAACCCGGCGTGCCGCTGGATGATGTACGGGAAGTGAGCAACTACGTGACTGCCCTGAACTATGGTCTGAATCGGTTGAGCGAGGGGTTTCCGCTGTCCCTACGTCTAATCAGAGAAATACATGGCGTGTTGCTCTCCAACGGGCGGGGCAGTAATCAGGCGCCGGGTGAGTTTCGCAGAACCCAGAACTGGATCGGCGGCACCAGACCTGGCAACGCGGCATTTGTTCCGCCGCCTGCCGGGGAAGTGCTGGAGTGTATAGGAAAGCTGGAATTGTTTCTGCATGACCAGCCAGAACCCTCTACAGTGTTGCTCAAGGCCGCTTTGGCGCATGTTCAGTTTGAAACCATTCATCCGTTTTTAGATGGCAACGGTCGCCTTGGGAGACTCTTGATCCCCTTGCTATTGTGTGAACAAAAAGCACTCCGGGAGCCAATGCTCTACCTGAGCCTTTATTTCAAAACGCACCGGCAGTATTATTACGAATTGCTTAATAACGTGCGCCTGACCGGTGACTGGGAAACCTGGCTCGAATTTTTCGCAGAAGCGGTCACTGCTACTGCCACCCAAGCGGTAGAGACGACCAGACAGCTCGTTGATTTGAGCAGTAAGAACCGTGATAAAATCAGCAGCATTGGCCGTGCAGCAGCGTCAACATTGCGGGTTCACCGGGTGTTAATGGAGCAACCGATCGCCACGGCAAAGTGGTTGGTGAAAAAGACAGGTATCACCCCGGCTACAGTCTACAATTGCCTCGATAAGCTGAAACGCCTTGGCATTGTCAGCGAACTGACTGATACAAAGCGCAACCGGATTTTCAGCTATACCGAATATGTGGAAATAATAAACCAGGGAACAGAACTGCCATGATAGGACATTGCAAAGGAAAGTCTAATCCGTATTGCGCAAAAATTGTAGGTTTCTCTGCAAACTTGTGCCGGAAACAAAAAGCATATGAGAAGCCTCAAAGAGGAGATCAATACTCTTTTTGAAATCGTTTCATAATGTGAAAACTGGCTCCATTTATATCAGGGGGTAAATTAATTGGTGAAAAGAAAAAAGGATTTTTCATGGTTCTTTCGGCGGGCAACCATACTGGCGGTGATGCTGTCGGTTTTGGCTTCGGTTTCCGTATCCTATGCTGAAGAGAAAGACGATGCCCTCATTATCAGCATGGACCGTGCTTACGCCCCTCTGACCTTTGTCAACTCTTTTGGTCGCCCATCCGGCCTACTGGTCGATTTATGGCGGACCTGGGCGGAGAAAACCGGCAGAAAGATCAAATTCAGGGCCTCCAGTTGGAGCGAAACCCTTGAAGCGCTGAAGAATGGCGATGCGGATTTTCATTCCGGGCTTTCATTTTCCGTGGAGCGGGAAAAGTGGATCGGGTTTTCAACTCAGATTTATGAAACATTCACCCGGGTTTATCACAGGGTGGGTGATCCCCAGCCGGCTGGTATCGGAGGGTATGGAACAGATGGTGTGGGCGTCATATCCGGCAGTTACCAAAAGGTAAAGTTCAGGGAGGCTTATCCGGACGTTAAGACCCTCAGCCTGGTGACGACCGATGATCTTATTAATGCACTTTTGAAAGGTGAGGTCAGGGCTATTATCCAGGAAGAAACCATTATGGGTGCCGCGCTTGATCGTCTGGGACTCCACGGAGACATAACTTCACGAACTGAAAGGCTCTTTCCCAGCACCATCCATGCCGGTGTTCTCAAAGAAAACACCGATCTTCTTCAGAAAATTGATAAGGGCCTGTCACTTATTCCGAGAAAAAAGCTGGCAGCAATGGAGAAACGCTGGATGCACGACCCTGAGGACCGCTATTATCAACCTCGATCGAAACAGGTCAAGCTCAGCACCGATGAAAAAGCCTGGCTGAAGGCCCACCCGGTTATTCGAGTGCATAATGAAATGGAGTGGGCGCCGTTTAATTTTTTTGAAAATGGAACACCCAAAGGCTTTTCTATCGACTACATGAATCGACTCGCCTCAAAGCTCGGTATCGAAGTTAAATACATTACAGGTCCCACCTGGAACGAGTTCATAGATATGATCAAAAACAACGAGCTGGATGTCATGCTCAATATCGCCAGATCACCTGAACGACAAACCTTTCTCGACTTCACACATCAGCCCTACGTTAAATTGATGCAGGCCCTTTATACGAGAGATGATCAACCTTCGGTTTCATCAATAGAAGACTTTTACGGAAAGACGTTTGCCATACCCAAGGGCTTTTACCTTCAGGAAATCCTCAGGAAATATCCTGAGATCAAGATTCATGAGGTTTTAGACACCACTGAAGCAATCAAGGCGGTTTCCACCGGGAAGGCGGACTTCATGTTCGACCTCATGCCGGTGGTCAACTATATTACCGACCAGCTGCAGATAACCAACCTCAAAGTAGGAGGAGACATCGGTATTACAGATGGAAAACAAATCCCTCTCTACATTGGTATTAGAAAAGAGTTTGCACCACTTGCCGGAATTCTGGAAAAAGCCATGGGGGCGCTGACCGATGATGAACTCAGGGAACTGCGGGAAAAGTGGCTGGGGTTAACCAAAAAAAGCGGGCTGGTTGTTTCTCTGACCCCGGAAGAAAAAGCCTGGCTTCGGGCCCACCCGAAAATCCGACTCGGTGTTGATCCGACCTACCCTCCCTTTGAATTTATCGGCAAGGGCGGCGCTTATCTTGGCATGGCGTCCGATTATCTTAAGTTAATCAACGAACGCCTTGGGATTGATATGCGTATCGTCCCCGGGCTGACCTGGACGCAGGTGATAGAAAAGGTGAAAAAGCATGAGGTCGATGCCCTGCCGGCGGTCACAAATACCGAAGGGCGGCGCGCCTATCTCAACTTCACCCAGCCCTATATGACCTTTCCGTTTACCTTTTGGAGCCACAAAGACCAACCGCCGGTAACGGGATTCGGAGATCTTGCCGGCAAAAAACTTGCGATGGTCAAAGAGTATTTTTATGTGGAACACGTTCTCAAGAATCATCCCGACATCCAGCCCTATTTTGTCGACACGCCGCTTGAGGCTTTAAAGGCGGTGTCAAGGGGCGAGGCGAACGCATTCATCGGAAACCTGGCCGTCGCTGGATACCTTGTACACAGAAACAACCTGGTCGGTCTTCGTATGGATTCGGATGTCGAGCTGAAACTGAAAGGATTATGTTACGGCATCCGTAAGGACTGGCCGGAGCTTGTTTCTATCCTGGATAAGGCGATCGATTCCATCAGCCAGGAAACACACAAGGAAATCCGCGACAATTGGGTCGTTTTCGGGACTGAAAAAGAAGCAGAATTCAGAAAAATAGAGCTGACGGAGAAAGAGAAGGCTTGGCTGAAAAAGCACCCGGTAATCCTTGTCCACAATGAATTGAACTGGCCGCCATTCAACTATAACAAAGATGGCTTACCAACCGGTTTCTCAATTGAGTATATGAACCGGTTGGCAAATCGAATCGGCATTAAAATTAAGTATATTTCCGGTGAATGGGGGGAATTGCTGGATAAGGCCTTTGATAAAAAACTGGATGTTATGCTCAATATTGTCAAAACCCCGGAGCGTGAAAAGCACCTCCTCTATGCGGATACCTATGCAAAGAATCCCAATGTCATCATTACCAGAGAAGAGAGTCCCATAACGGACACTCAATCATTATTTGGCAAAAAGGTCGCCTACCCGGTAGGTTTTTTCTACGATGAAGTTTTGAAAACCAAATTTCCGGAAATCATAAGGGTTCCAATGAATGACACCCTGGAAACCTTACAGGCGGTTCAGTTCGGGAAAGTGGATGCCGCTCTTGGCGAACTGGCCGTTATAAACTTTCTGATGCGAGAAAATTTACTGACAGGACTTGCTATTAAAGGAGCCTTTGATGCGGGTAATCCTGAAATTGAAAAATTAAACATTGCCGTGCGCAATGACTGGCCTGAACTGCAATCCCTCCTGAAGAAGGCCATGGCCTCCATTACAGAAGAAGAGTTCCAGGACATGAAAGATAAATGGTTTTTCGAGCTAAAAACTGAAAAAAGCGAACTTGAATTAACCGATGCAGAAAAAGCCTGGCTTGCAGAACACAAGACGCTGCGTCTAGGATTTGCTGCAGGCTGGGCACCGTTTGAGTATTATGATGAAGACGAAGTGTTTTCCGGCATGACTTCTGATTTCCTGCGAATCTTAAACAAACGTCTGAATGTTGAGATGGTACCTCAGAAGGGGTTGACCTGGTCCGAAGTGCTCGACAAGGCTAAGAACAGGGAGCTGGACGTCATTTCAGCCATAGTGCCGTCTGAAGGGCGAAGTGAATATCTTCATTTTACAAAGCCATACATGGATCTACCCTTGATGGTGGTTACAAGGGATGACGCACCCTATATCACTGGCATCGGTGACCTTGAAGGGAAGACCATTGCAATTGTAAAAGGATATGCAACCGAGGACTATATAAAACGGGACTTCCCAAAACAGGATTTGTTGCTCTTAGACAGTCCTGCTGAAGTTATGCTGGCTGTTTCCCAAGGCAGGGCTGATGCCCTTGTGGAAAATATGGCCACGTTTGAATTTGAGAAAAGAAGACTTGGCATTGATAATCTAAAAACAGCTGCCGCAACACCTTACACCTTTACACTCTCCTATGGTGTACGCAAGGATTGGCCGGAACTTGTACCAATCCTAGACAAGTCTCTTGCGGCATTTTCCGATAATGAAAAAAATGTCATTATGGACAAATGGGTGAATCTGCGGTTTAAAAAGCAGATCGACTGGCAGATGATATGGAAAATCATTGTGGGATTCATGCTGGTTGTCGGCAGCATCCTGACGGTGATAATCATATGGAACAGGCGTCTGGCAGGTGAGATAGCTGAGAGGAAACAGAAGGAAAAGTTGATAATGATAGGAGCGCAAATCAGCCAGTCGC
>CAZPQA010000012.1:0-48006 GCA_964588535.1 uncultured Desulfobacteraceae bacterium | reverse complement strand
TCATCGCTTCCATCATAGACCGATATTTCTCTTCGCTCTCTTGCAGCGCCTCCTCACTTTGCTTCAGATTTCTAAACAGAAGGTCGTAAGGCTTTGTCAGCCCTGTCTCGATAATGGCTTTGTAGATAAGGTAAAAGGAGATGATCTTAAAATAGTGGCCAACCAAATTGGAGAAGCCATAAGCGCTTACATAAAACGTGAAGGCCAATTCTGCAGCTATGGTGATAGCCATGGCTGCTACGAGCAATCGGAACACCTTTTCATCGAATTCTTTGCGCTTTTGGAACAAGAGCGTAATGGCGCCTATCAGGATAATTGAGATGATATATTCGCTGATTTTTTTGAAAGGGGTCAACCCCACCCCTTCCACAAAGCACGTGGGGAAAACATGCCAATAGAACACTGACCCCAGCACAAGGGCGGTCACCAGAGCGTATACTATTAGGACAAGATCTGCTCTCAGCCTTCGGGTTATGAACAGGGGGGCGATGAGAAGAGAGAGGCTTTCCATATAGCGGGCAGCAATCCATAGTTGGGTGGGTAAGTTTGTAGCGTACCCATGAAATATCCCCATTCCCGTGTAACCTATCGTGTGGACCAGATCCAGGCCTCCGATAAACAAAAAGGCAATGCCGATAAAGAGGAGATAATTGTTGTCGATGATTCGACGGGAATTCCAGGCAAGAATAAAAATGGTCCAAGCCACCACAATACTGAAAATCTCGACGAGGCTGTGGAATAGGAGATAGTTGTAAAGACTGGAAAGGTACAGGCCAAGCAAAATCAGAATTCCGGCTATGAACACCACGGATTTCTTAGCAGGAAAAGATTCTTCTGATTCCCTTTGCCCTCTTTCCGCCCGATTAGGTTCAACAGCCTTGGTTGCTACCTGTTTAGTCCTATACTCCGATTCTTCACGGGTCGATTTCTTATCCATTAGGAAATCCTCTTGTTATTCCCAAAGTAAAAAGCGCATACATTTCATTTGTCTTTGATAATATGTATAAGCCTTTAACAAATCCATCAGGCATACTTCTCAGCTTGGTTATGTTCGATCGCATTTGTCGCCACAGCGGTTGTAATATACTCCGAATTAACGGGCTAATTCTTCCTTAACAGCAACCCCGACCTTTGCCAGGGTATAAGGTTTCTTTATGTATTTTCCCGCCCCTAACTCCTGAGCAAGGTCCACCTCTTTTGTTTTGGCATACCCGCTGGCGATGATGGCCTTCTGGCCGGGACGGATCTTTATGATCTCTTCATAGGTCTCCCGACCATTGATCCCCTTCGGCATGACCATGTCAAGCACTATCAAGTCCACAGGGTGTTTCTCAACATACTCAATGGCCTCTTCCCCGCTTGAGACAGCTTCAGCCGTATAACCCAGCCTGTTCAATATTCCGCTTGCAATCTCTCTCTGCTTCTCCTCATCATCAACCACCAGGATCTTCTCTCCGTGCCCCTGATATTCCGCTACAGGAACTTCTTCCTCTTCAGCAGCCACTTCCTCCCTGGTCACCGGAAAGTACAGTTCAAATTCCGTCCCCTTTTCACTGCTTTTTACGTTTATATAGCCATTATGATCCTGAACCGTGTTCCATACAACCGCCAATCCCAGTCCTGTACCACTTCTACCCATCATCTTTTTGGTGTAGAAGGGTTCAAAGATCCTCTCAATATCTCCTGGGGATATACCTGAACCATCGTCTGAAATGGTCAACACGACGTATTCCCCAATATGCACATCTTCATATCCCTTCAGAGGTTCATCCAGATACCGGTTTATGGTCGATATAGTGACCGTGCCCTTGCCCTCAATGGCTTCTGAGGAATTGGTTACCAGATTCATCAGGATCTTCTTAACGTGAGAAGCTGAACCCGTGATATTTAACAATTCGGAATTAAGCTCAGTTTTGATGGTACTCAAGGGATGGATTTTTTCGAGCTTGTGGTGTTCGGCAGATCCCAAGTATTCTGTGATCAGGGTATTAAGATTCAGGACTTCCTTACCGCTTGCCACCCCCCTGGCTATGGTCAGCAGGTCTTCCACAACATCGGCGGCTCGTATCCCTGATTCCTGTATTGTCTTTATGGGATTCCTGAGCGGGCTGTCTTCAGGTAAATCCATCAAGAGCAGTTCAGGATAACTTACAATCCCTGATAGGATGTTATTCAGGTCATGGGCAATACCTCCTGCCATAAGCCCCATGGCTTCCATTTTCTGGGCACGGTGGAGTTTGTCTTGAAGTTGTTCTCTTTCTTCCTCTGCCTGGATACGGTCGGTGATATCCAGCATAGTTCCTGTGGCGGCAGTCTTGCCTTTTAAAAGCATAGAAGCGCCGAAAATTTCAACATGGATTGTCTCCCCATTTTTCTTGATTCCTCTGAAAGAATATCGAACAGTTTTGGTTTCTCCGGTTAACCGTCTACCCACCTGTTTTTTAACCGTGGCCGAATCCTCTGGATGCACAAGTTGTGGAAAATGCATGTTGTCCAGGCATTCATCAACACTGTAGCCAAAAATTTCCGCGAATTTCGGGTTAACATATTTGAAAACATCGTCTGAGATGAGATAGATGCCGACAAGCGACTGTTCAGCAAAATTGCGAAATTTATCCTCACTCTCCCTCAGCGCCCCCTCCGCCTGCTTGCGCGCAGTGATGTCCTGTCCGGTGGCAAGAAGGCCAATTGTATTACCATCAGCATCCTTCAATGTCCTGTCATGCCACTCCACAATGATTTCATGCCCATCTTTTGCGACAATCGGGTTAATGTTGCCCCGGGTCTGAATGTCGCTTACTGCGGCCCGAAAGAGCTCACTGATCCGGTCGTAGTCCTGCTCCGGCAGAAACGTCGAGAACCAGTCTCTTCCCTGTACTTCTTCAAGCTTGTATCCAGAGAGGTCTTCCATATAAGCGTTAAAGCGGATGATCCGGCCTTTAGTGTCAAGGACTAAGATTATTGCCTGTGCTGTATCGATTAGGCTTTCGGTAAAACCCTTCTCTTGGCGCAGCGCCTCCTCCGCCTTTCTGCGATCAGCGATATCACGAGCCACCCCTATCCTGCCTATTGACTTCCCATCAGCATCAAGCAGTGATGTCACATTTAATTCTATGGGGGCCGTCTTTCCATCCTTATGTTTAAGCGCCACTTCATAAATGGGAATTGTTTCACCGGAAAGACCCCGCTTGAAACGATCAACCGTTGATTCTATGTATTCGGGGGCAAGGATCTCGGTGAATGAATGCCCTATAAAATCCCGGACAGGATAGCCGGTAAGTTTTTCAAATGCAGGATTAAGATAGGTAAAATTTCCATTTGGAGATATAATAAAAACCATGTCGGTTATGGTTTCAACAAGTGTGCGATAACGCTCCTCACTCTCCCGCAGGGCCTTCTCGGCCAGCACTCTATCTGTGATATCGCACAGCGATGTTACCCGAATCTCACGGTCCTGGTAACAAATCATCTTGCCCTGAATCTCGACAGGGAAAGTGGACCCATCTTTGCGCAAGGCGATGGCTTCGTAAGGCCTTTCATACCCGGACAACATATTATTCCTGACCATCTCGCGAAATTCCGGTGCAATCCAGTCTGTGCCGGGCCGCCCTATCGCTTCTGAGGGCGTATAACCAAACATCTTCTCGGCCGTCAGGTTTTGTCCGAGGCAAATCCCTTTTTCAGAGAGGAATATCGTTTCAAAAGCAGCCTCAGATAAGGCCCTGAATTTCTCCTCGCTCGCCTGAAGCGCTTCCTCCGCTCGCTCGCGCTCAGAAACTTGTTTTTCAAGCTCCTTAACCCTTTGTTCCAATTCTTCATAGGTTGGTTTCTTGGCCATCAGAAGATCCTCCAAATACCCTCAAAATGAAAAAGCCCATACCCCGTTGTGTTTTAGACACTGTGTATGAGCCTTTGCAATTCATGTTAGTTCTTCCCTTCTTGGTTTAGATCATGTCTTGAAGGGCATTACTTTCATCACGAGAGATATCACATCAGTTTGCATGATTTCCACACAAATCCAGAGTCTTAGTTAAGGGTCATCGATTGAACCATAACGTGCATGATACTTCCGTAGCATAACAGCCAAAATTTCGCAAGGCTGGAAGATGCTCTTTCTCCTTTGGGTGGGAATATCTTGACAAAGCCTGTAAGCAGGGAACGGCCACTTTTCATAAGCAAAACCAGCAAATATTCAGGTTATAGGGCTGTATTTTCCCTTTGAAAAATGACTTTGTCAGAAACTCCGGGTGCTCCTATTATAAACGACCGTTTCGTCAACCACCCTGGCTCTCCAGCCTCCATCCATAGCCATACACCCTCTCACGGCCCATCCATTGCGAGAGAGGTTCAAGGGTTCTGGTTTTGTGCTTTACAGGGTTAAGTACGTATTAGCGATGATGGTTAAACTAACGGGGAAATCAAGGCCCAATCTCCATTGTCTTCAGAAGTCAGAAGGGGAGAGAATGTGAATGTCTCGCCATTGGCGAAGATCAAGCAGGTGTGAATCACCAGAGACAATCATGATGGCATTCGCGGTTGCTGCGCACTCAAGAATAATGTTATCATCTGGATTGGCCTCGATGGTGCGGACCCTCTCCGTTGGATTTACGACACGGCACAGGGCATGCAGTTCCTCAATAAACCAGAGAGACTGATCGGGCGACAACCCGAACTTCGGGCTTTGCAATACATCGCGAATTTCGTCGAGGATAGGCAAGGACGTAAAGCAGAGCACGGACCTTCGACAATATGGTTAAAAACGCGTGCCGGAGTGCCGCCAAAAAGGAGGCCAGAGATGACGACATTGGTGTCAACGACGATGCGTGGAGCAATCATCTGCGTGATGCCTTGTTCATTCTATATGCCCTGATTTCCCGGGATACATCCTCGGGTTCCAATCCCTTTTCTTTAGCGATGTTCCGGCCCATGGCAAACATTCCGGCCCAGCGCTCCTTGCGCTGGATGTATGCTCGAGCTGCCTCGCGAAGGAATTCTGATCTGCTTCGGGACTCTTCCTGTGCGACGCGATCGATATCGTTAAGCAGTGTATCCTGAAACGAGATATTGACAGTGACAGTACCCATATAATCACCTCACTTTCCAAGGCCAATATGCAATCTTTGTATACCCGCGTCAAAGGTGGCCAATCCCGCTGATCGAGGCAACATGAAACAACGCTATTCTCTCAATCCGAAAGGAGGTGAAAAACCGAAGCCACGGCGGTTGACACTGAGGGCAGGACTGTTTATGATCATACTTTAGATCATCAGCCTTTGGGGCTTTTCTAAACTTGATTATCGGGCTCTGCCCATAGAGCCAATTCAAAGGGCTTCATGGAATAGAGAAGATATTTTGGCGCAGTATCAGATTTTTTCGGAGAAAGAAATGAAAACACGTGACAAATTGATCATGTCCGATCCGAATGTGATGATGGGAAAACCGATCATATCGGGAACACGGATTACCGTAGAGCTTATTCTGGAAAAACTGGCGGCTGGTGAGAAAATTGAACAGATAACGGAAGCACACCCCCGACTTACGCCACAAGCGATACAGGCAGCGTTATCCTTTGCCGCCGAAGCTTTGAAGGCCGATGTGGTTTATCCTGTTGTCACGGAAGCGGCGGCATGAAGTTTGTTGCCGATGAAAGTCTAGATTTTCAGATCGTCAAGCGGCTACGTCGGGATGGCTGGGATGTCTCATATATTGCTGAAATGACACCTGGAATTTCCGACAACGAAGTTCTCAACCTGGCAAACAGCAACGCGGCGCCGTTGCTGACGGCAGACAGAGATTTCGGAGAACTGATATTCCGTCAGCATTTAGTTTCGGCAGGTGTCATTCTCGTTCGGCTGGCCGGGCTTTCGGCAGATCAAAAAGCGAAAATTGTCTCGTCCGCTATCACCCTTCACAGTGATGAACTTCAGAATTCCTTCGTTGTCATTACCCCGGGGCATGTTCGTATTCGCCATGGGTTGCAATGAAATGCCAAACCTCATAATTTACTCGGCAGAGCGCTCCGCAGATCATCATCAGTCTGAAAGGCTCAAGAATTTCTTCGCCCGAGATAACCCCGGAAGGGATGCTGATCCCATCCTTTCCCAGATTGTGGCGGAAGAGCTTAAACTCCCCATGGAAGAGGTGAGGATGGTGGCGGCGGACACGGAAACCACCCCTGTGGATATCGGAAGCTGGATCAGTTTTGAACTGAAGGCCAAACGTCTCATTCGTGAGGCCTGAATGGCACGCTGGTCCGCGTTACATCTGGTTCCCGTGCTCCAGCGTGGGAACCTACTCGGTACGCATTCCCACGCAGGAGCGTGGGAACGAGAGAATTTTCGAAATATGGGGCTAACCCAAATTTAAAGGAGGATGTAATGAAGAAGAGAGTTCTGTTGATTTGTCTAATTTCAGCCATATTTATTGGAATGCCTCTTGCGGCCATGGGCGCACCCGATGCCATACACATCGGGGCGACGGTTTCGCAGACCGGCCATTTTTCATCGGAAATCGGACCGTTCAAGCGGCTCATGAATGCCTGGGCCGACCTGGTGAATGAAAAAGGCGGCATCATGGTCAAGGAATACGGGAAGAAACTGCCGGTGAAATTTACCATTTACGATGACAGGAGCGATCAGGCAACGGTAAAGAAGTATTACGAACGTCTGGCGACGGTTGACAAAGTCAACCTTATGCTGGGGCCCTACAGCAGCCCTTTGACCTTCGCGGCCAGTACGGCGGGCGAGAACCACCAGATACCCTTTATTGCCATCTGCGCCAATTCACCCAAAATCTACACCCGCGGTTTCAACTGGCTTGTGGGCGTGATCGATCTGGGCCCCCGCTACACCTACCGCTACTGGGAAATGATCCAGAAGGTGGGCAAAGCCAAAAGCGTCTCTTTTGTGGTGGAAGATACCATCCATCCCCTGAGTGTCTTTAAAGGTTCCAAAAAACTGGCCGAAGCGGCCGGTCTGAAGGTTTTTACGAGCGATATTGTGCCTGCCAAAACACGGGACTTCACACCCATCATCACGAAGCTGAAGAAAGAAAACCCGGACATTGTCTATGTATCTTCCAATATCCCCTTTGCCATCAACTTCATGAAACAGGCCAAAGAAATGAAACTGAACCCCAAAGAATACCACTGTATTCATCACAGCGGGATTTTCAGGGATGCACTGGGAAGTGCAGCGGACTATGTCATCGGTCAGTCTTACTGGGTTGAGGGAATGAAACTGGGTGATACCCGGCTGATCAACGATGTGCTCAAACGGGCCAAAATCAGCGAGCCCATGTATCCCTGGTCCCCGGCTTATGTGGCCGCCTTTCAGATTCTTCAGGCCGCTATCGAAAATGCGGGAACCCTCGATAAAAAGAAGGTTATGGACAACCTGAAGAAACTGAAAATTGAGACGGTGCTGGGTGAAGAGGTTTTTGCCAAAACCGGTTACGGTTCCCTCAATACCTATCCCTCCCAGATTCAAGGCGGCGTATACAAGGTGATTTACCCGGCCAGTGTGGCAACGGGAAAGTACGTCTATCCCCGTCCGCCCTTTAAATAGAACGCACCGGAAAGGATTGCTGTGTCCGCGGATTTCATCCAACTCCTGGTAGGGGGGATTCTGTTAGGCGGTATCTACGGCCTTGCCGCATTCGGCCTGTCCATCACCTTTGGGGTCTTAAATGTCCTCAATCTGGCGCATGGAGAGTTTCTGATGCTGGGGTCGCTTTTGAGCTACGGGATTTTCGTGGGGCTGGGCATTAATCCATTCATTGCGGCCATCCTGGTCATGCCGGTCTTCATGCTTCTGGGGTTGGGTTTTTACCTGCTCCTGCTCAAACCCATCAGCGACAGGCCGCCCCATGAACTCCTGGTGGCATCCATCCTGGTGACCCTGGGCGCTTCGCTCTTTATTGAAGATGTTACCGCTTTTTTCTGGGAGCGCCCGGTCACCGGCATTTCTTATTCATTGCCGCCCATGGAACTTGCCGGTGTGGTGATCTCATCCACACGTCTGCTGATACTCTTCTTCATTTTTGCCCTTGCCTGCGGGATGCAGCTTTACCTGAAAAAAACCTACGTGGGAAAAAGCATCAGGGCCATTGTTCAGGGCCGTGAGGGGGCCAAGGTGGTGGGAATTCCCATATCCCGTGTATCCGCCCTGGCGTTTAGCATCGGCATGGCCCTTGCCGCGTCAGCCGGCGCCTTTTATGTAACGCTCTTTACGGTCACCCCGGTAATGGGGATTCCCCTGACGATCAAATACCTTTGCGTGGTGGTCCTGGGAGGCTTAGGAAGTATTGTGGGATCGGTCTTTGGCGGTCTCATCCTGGGCGTGGCGGAGACGCTCACGGCCTATTATTGCGGCGCCGAATGGTCTCCCACTATCGCATTTATCCTATTAATTCTCATACTGATTATCAAACCTGAAGGTCTTTTCGGGGCAAAAAAATGAACCGTAGGAGAAAAAAGCTGTTTTATCTGGTTGTCCTTCTCTTGTGTGCCATTCTGGCAGTGCTTCCCTGGGCAGGCTTTTCCTACGGTGTTGTATGGATTTTTCTCCTGGCGGTTTATTTTACCTTGGCGTTGAGTTACGACATTGTGGGCGGATACATGGGTTACATGAATCTGGGCCATTCCACTTTTTTTGGTTTAGGGGCCTACACCACCGCCATTCTACTCAACCAGGGGTTCAACCTGTTTGCCTCTCTGTTTGCGGCCCTGTTGCTGGCCGCCGTGTTTGCCGCTGTGATCAGCTATCCCCTCTTCAGACTCCGAGGAGCTTATTTTGCATTGGCCACCTTCGGGTTAATCAGCCTGGTTGAGGTGCTGACAAACAATTTGCGGGATCTCACCGGGGGATCCGGTGGTATCTCCACGCCACCCGGGAACCATATGGTGCCTTCATATTACCTGGTTCTGGCGGTGGCCGGCGGCACCATGTTGCTGAGCCATTTGGTAGCCCGAAGCAAATTCGGCCTGGCCCTTTTCAGCATCCGTGAAGACGAAGAAGTGGCCAAGGCTTTCGGTGTGCCCACAACCCTTTACAAAGGACTGGCCCTGGTCATCAGTTCGGCGCCCGCCAGTCTGGTGGGGGGGATCTATGTCTGGAATATGACCTACATCAGCCCGCATTCCGTGTTCGGCCTCGAGATTGCCTTAAGCCCCATTATCATGGCCATGCTGGGGGGAACAGGGATCATGATAGGGCCCCTGGTTGGCGCAGTCTTTATTACACTGGTGCAGGAATTTCTGTGGACCAAGGTGCCTTACTTTCATCTGGCCATGTACGGGACGGTTCTGGTTTTGATAGGGCTATATATGCCGGGGGGGCTCGTCCGGACCCGCTGGGCCAAGCCGGTTATCCAGTGGCTGGGCCTGGGAGAAGCGGTTGATTATTTCAAGAACGTGGATGCCGAAAGGATTCCTTAAGAAACCATGAGCCCTTTTTTTGAGTGCCGGGAGATATCCAAAACCTTTGGCGGTATTGAGGCCCTGACCCATATCGATCTCAAGGTCCAGCCCAACAGCATCACCGGGGTTATCGGCCCCAATGGCGCCGGGAAGACAACGCTCTTCAACATCATATCGGGGGCATTGCTTCCGACGGCCGGGGAAGTGGTTTTCAAGGGTAAAAAGATTTCGGGAATGGGCCCGGCCCGGGTGTGCCGCCTCGGGGTTGCCCGCACCTACCAGCTGGTTCGCCCTTTCAATTCCCTGAGTGCCATAGAAAATGTTCTGATAGGCCTGGGGTTTGGAAGGGCCAAACCCATGGCCAAGAAAGATCGCGCGGCCGAGGCGTTACGGATCCTTAGAATGGTGGGGCTGGAAAACAAGATGAACCAGGTTGCTGAAGGCCTTACCCTGGTGGAAAAAAAGCATTTGGAAATTGCCCGCGCCCTGGCCACCGCACCGGAACTTCTGCTTTTGGATGAAGTGGTCTCCGGTCTGAATCCCACCGAAGTGACCCAGACCATCGAGACCATACAGCAGATCCGGAAAAGCGGCGTTACCATCATCATGATTGAGCACATCCTGAAAGTGGTCATGGCATTGTGTGAGCGGGTTGTGGTGCTCAATTACGGGGTCCAGATTGCAGCGGGCTCGCCGCAAGAGGTGGTCAGCGATGAGGCGGTCATTGAGGCCTACATCGGCAGATTCGACGATACCGAGGAGAGACCGGATGCTTGAGGTAGCGGGTGTTAACGCATTTTATGGTTCCATTCAAGCCCTGTGGGATGTCTCGTTTCGGGTCGAGAAGGGTGAAATCATCACGCTTCTGGGTTCGAACGGCGCCGGTAAAAGCACCGCCATAAATGTGGCCCAGGGGCTCATTCGCCCCGCCTCGGGAGAGGCCCGGTTCATGGGGGAGGTTATTCAGCGCCTGAGCCCGCATCAGGTGGTTGAGCGGGGACTGTGTCTGGTACCGGAGGAGCGTCATCTCTTCCCTCATATGACTGTGTTGGAGAACCTGGAATTGGGCGCTTACCCGCGCAAAGCCAGGGCCGTCCGCGAGCAGACCCTTCAATGGATACTTGATCTCTTTCCCATCCTCGAGAAACGAAAAAAGCAGAGAACCCATACCCTTTCGGGCGGTGAACAGCAGATGGTGGCTATTGGACGGGGCCTCATGGCCAAGCCTTTACTTCTGATGATGGATGAGCCCTCACTGGGGCTGGCGCCCATCATCGTGGCCGAACTTTTCAAGACCATTTCCGAAATCAATATGCGTGGCCTTTCCATCCTTCTGGTGGAGCAGAATGCCAGGCATGCCCTCACACTGGCACGCCGCGCATATATCATGGAAACCGGAAGGATCGCACGTGAAGGCTCCGGCAAAGAGCTGTTGGCCGATCCCTCCATCCGCGCCGCTTACCTGGGGATGTGATGCCGTTTTCTTAAAAATCAAGCCGGATGAAACATATTCCACACAAGCGGAAGAAGCGAAAAATATCGCAGCGATTTTTCAACGAAACGATTGCTCGTCTGAGGTCTTCTTTTTCTTCTTCTTGATCTCCCCCTTCATGAAAATGACTTCCTTTCCGGTAGACGGTTTCCGGTAGCCCTGTTCTTGATGCAAGCACTTCTCGGGGCAGTTTTCAACGCAGATACCGCAGTATACGCAGGCAAACGGGTCGTACTGCCAGGTGGCCCCTTTGGTATCCACGGTAATACATTGGGACGGGCACTTGCGGGCACAGGTCCTGCAGAAGTTGCAGTCCTTGATTTCGTTAAAAAACTCCCCGCGTGCGCGCTCAAAGGTCTCCCGGGTCTCCTCCGGGTAAAGCCTGGTGGCGCTTTTCGTGAAGAGATTTCGGAGCACATTGGGCGTCATGCTGAACACAGCGCTTCCCCCTATTATCTTTCTGTGCAACTGATGCACGGGTCAATGGACAGAGTAATCACCGGGACGTCGGCCAGTTCCATCCCCGGGAGCATGCTCAGCAGAGCCGGAATATTGGCAAACGTCGGTGTCCTGATCCGCAGCCTGTCCAGATTTTTACTGCCATTTCCCTTTATATAGTACATCACCTCACCCCGGGGTTGTTCAACCCTGCTGACAACTTCCCCCTCGGGTTTCCCCTTGACCTTCACATTGATCTCGCCCGGGGGGAGTTTGGATATGGCTTCTCTCACAAGCTCCACGGCCTGATAGGTCTCCAAAAACCTGACCCTGTTTCGGGAGTAGGCATCCCCATCCCCGGCCGTTATGGGCTCAAAGGAGAGTTCGCCGTAAGCGGCATACCCGAGCTGGCGCATGTCCTGCGCCACACCGCAGCCACGCAGGGTGGGGCCCACCGCGCCCAGCTCCAGGGCCTGGTCCCTTGTCAGGACCCCTTTGCCCACGGTCCGCTTCTTTACCGTGTAGTCGTGAAGGAGGACCTTTTCCAGGTCTCTGACCTCCTTTTCCACCAAATCCAGCTGTGAGAGGGTCCAGCGCGTCATGCCGGGGTCCAGGTCGCGTCTTACACCCCCGATGACATTGACCGAGACGATCACCCTGTTTCCGCCGGTGGCCTCGTTGATGTCCATGATCCTTTCCCGGATCCTCCAGCACTGCATAAACAGACTTTCAAATCCAAAGGCATCGGCAAAAAGTCCCAGCCACAGGAGATGGCTCTGGATACGGCTTATTTCCCCCCAGATAACGCGCAGGAACCTGGCCCTGTCGGGGACCTCGACGTCCATCAACTCCTCGATCCCCTGACAGTAGCACTGGGCGTGTATGATGGAACAAATACCGCAAACACGCTCGCAGATCTGGATCATCTGGTGGAAATCCCGGATCTCAACGAGCCTCTCGAGCCCCCGGTGGACAAATCCGAGGGTGGGTACGACTTCCTTAACGATTTCATCTTCAAGGACAAGCTTCAGATGAAGCGGTTCGGGGAAGACCGGATGCTGAGGTCCAAAGGGTATGATTGTGCGAGCCATTGATAAACCTATTCTCCCTCACTCTTTTTCTCTTCGGAGGCCACGATTCTGCAGCAGGGCGCGTCCCGGATCTCCTTTTCAAGATAGAGCGTACGGTCGTAGTCAAGGGCAAGGCCCTCAAAACGGATGCCGAACTGGTCCTGGATTTCGTTTTCCACGAGAAAGGCGGCGAAGTAAACCGACGAGATACTCGGGGCCAGCTGGTTTTTGGGTGTCGTGAGCCGCAGGTGCATGAGATCCAGGTCCATGTCAAAGTGGTAGAGGATGTCAAGGGTGTCCGCGTCCAGTTCCACGCAGGTTAAGGTGACCAGTCGATACCCCTTCTTTTTCATGTCCAGGGTTTGACTAAGAACGGTCTCCGGAGTTACTGAAATCACTTTCTCTTTCACGGCCTGTCATCCTTTTTCCGGGCAAATTTCTCCAGCCCCTTGATTACCCCGTCGATAATGGCCTCCGGTTTGGGGGGACAACCCGGGACATAGACATCGACAGGAACAACCTTGTCCACACCACCTATCACATTATAGGCCTCCCGGAAGACGCCCCCGGTCAGGCCACAGGCACCAAGGGCCACCACGACTTTCGGGTCGGGCATCTGCGCGACCAGATTGGCCAGGACTTTCTTGTTGCGGTGGTTTACGGTGCCGGTCACCAGGAAGAGATCGGCATGTTTGGGATTACCCACATTGATAATGCCGAAGCGCTCGATGTCGTACACCGGGGTCAGGCACGCGAGGACTTCGATGTCACAGCCATTGCAGCTGCCGCAGTCAAAGTGCAGCAGCCACGGGGACTTGATTCGGGATTTCGCGATGAATGCCTTCAGGGTGTCCATGGCAGGCCCTTATCTCCCGTGGAGCCAGATGAGGTTAACAAAACTCATGGACAGTCCCATGGCCCAGACAGAGCCAAGCATCCACCGCCAGGTCATGCGGGCCATGACGTTGTCTATGAGGATTTCGCACAGATAGGTAATCCCCACAAGGACGATTATCCCTATCCAGCTGGTGGCCCAGAAAAGCGAGCACAGGCCAAGAATCAGGACCACCTCATACCAGTGGCCGATTTCCACCAGGGCCAGGTAGGGCCCCGAATATTCGGTCAAGAACCCCTTTACCAGCTCCTGGTGGGCATGGTGAGAGGTGGAAAAATCAAAGGGGGACTTGCGGAGTTTGATGGTCAAGGCATAACAGAGGACAATATAGAGGAGCGGGAGACTTTTCAAAAGGGGACTGGTCTGGGAATAGATTTCAGAGATCTTAAAGCTCCCTGTGGCAAGGTAGATGCCCACGAATACCAGAACAATCAGGGGTTCGTAGGTCAGGATCTGGATGAGTTCGCGATTTGCCCCCACCTGACTGAAAGGGGATGTGGTCGAGAAAGCGCCGATGACCAGGAAGACCGCGCCCACAGCCTGGACAAACAGGACCAAGAGCAGGTCGGACTGGAGAAAAAAGAGAACAACAGAGAGCATGGCCGCCGTGACATAGATATAGGCGCAGAACACCTGCCAGGTGTTGACCAGCAGCTTCTCCTTTGCAAAGAGCTTCGCCACGTCGAAAAAGGGTTGCCAGACGGGCGGGCCGTAACGCGACTGAAACCAGGCGGTCAACCGCCTGTCGACACCGGCAATCAGACCCCCCAGGAGGGGGGCTAAAACGACACCCATGATGACCAGGAGCAACCCTTTCATCGCACCGCCCCTCCGATCAGGAGCGCCATAAGCATCCCCCCGCAGATGTTGAACCAGACGGTCAGTTTTTCCTCGCCAAAGATGGATTCAAAGTAATATAGTCCGGAGGAAACGGCCACCGGCTTGTTCATGGGTCCTTCAAAGGACTCCGGGTCCGTTGCTGTTTGGGCGCCGCTCAGATAGGGGCCCGAGAAACGCGCCTTCCGGGCCCTCCCCGCGGCCCAGGCGGCCCATAGGAATCCCAGGGCGAGTACCAGGGCAATCGGATACAGGGCAAAGGCCCCGGCAGGGTTTTCGAATATCCCCGCCCGAATTGTAAAAGGAGGGGCCGGGAGGATTGGAACGACCAGTTCAGAGTAAAGGAATGGGGCGCACAGGCTGAGCACCACCGCACCGCCGGCGAGCACCAGAAGCGGAAGGCGCGTCAGCACGCCCTGCTGTTCAGGCGCAACGCGCGGTTCGTATGGGGCACTCAACAGGACCCCGGCCCACCTGGACCAGTACACGACCATGAGGGCGCTCCCCACGGCCAGCAAGACGATCACGAAGAGGTGTTTGGATGCTGCCTCTATGGCTATCCACTTGCTCAGGAGGACGCCAAATGGGGGGAGCATCATGGTGACGATCCCGAGCACGGCAATGAGTGCTGTCCGGGGCATCCTGGCGTAGAGCCCGCGCATGACATCGATGTCCAGGCTCCCGATATGCTGCTCGATATCTCCCACGCACAGAAAGAGCAGGGCCTTTGAGAACGCGTGGAATATGATGAGGAGGATGGCGGCGGTGATGGCCTCAGGGGTATTTATGCCGGCGCAGGCAATGATGAGCCCCAGGTTGCCGATGGTAGAGTACGCCAGGACCTTCTTTCCGTTGCTCTGGCTCACGGCCATGGCCGAGGCGGCCAGGAAGGTGAAGGCGCCGCACGCGGTCAGGCACTGGCTGAGAAATGTCCCGGCGAAACCCGGGGCAAACCGGAGCGCGATGTACACCCCGGCCTTGACCATGGTGCTTGAGTGGAGCAGCGCGGACGTGGGGGTGGGGGCAACCATGGCCCCCAGGAGCCAGCTCTGGAAGGGAAGCTGGGCGGCCTTGATCAAACCGGCGAAGCACAGCAGGGCCAGCGGTGTCAACATGATCCCGCCCATGTGGCCCGCTGCAATGAGTTTCTGAGCGTCAACGGTATTCTGGGTTACATAGGCCCAGATCATGGCCACGATAAAGGCCGCCCCGGCAAGGCAATTCATCCACAGGGCCCGAACCGAATTCCTGAGTGCGGTTTCGGTTTGGTCATGACTGATCAGCATAAAGGAGCCCAGGGTGGTCACCTCGAAGAACATGTACATAAAGATAATATTGTTGGAAAGGACAAGGCCGTTCATGGCGCCCATTATCACTACAAGAAAGGCGAAAAACACGGGCTGCCTGGATTTTTCAAGTTTCTGGTGTGTCTCGTGTTTGTTCATGTAAGGGATGGCGAACACACAGATAAGCGAGCCCACTATCGAAATGACAAGGACCATAACGAGGGAGAGGTTGTCGGCGACAAATGGGGGAAAGACCTTGTCGTGGTCGACCATGAAAAGCTCAAAATAATCGAGACAGACGATTTGGAAGATGATGAGGATTTTGGAAAAGAGGTGACGGCGTTTGAAGCCGTAATACAGCATGGTCAGGAGAAGAATGTCGTCGGCCCATAAGACCCACCAGCGGGGCGGTACGCCCAGGAGTGGCGGGGGGGTGTGGGAAAAGGGGCCGTTGATGAACAAGAGAACCGAGGTAACGGCCAGCAGGCAGCCCGTTGTGAGAACGATGAGGGAACGGATGTGAGGTATTCTTACAATGTAACAGAGGACGGCGGCAATAAACGGCCCAATAATCAGGATGAAGAGAAACGAGTCCAGCATGGCAATTCAGCTTCCCTGACAGGGTAAAACAAGAAAACACCAGACGTAAGCGCCGAGTGTCAGGGTCAATCTGGCTGCAGACCCTTTGAGATGGACGTAGTATAAGCACAGAGATGGTCTGGTGTCAAGGTGTTGCCGGCATTAGCGCCCTGTATTGATAAAAAAACAACCCCTCTGTATTTATGCACGGGCAGCGTCGCGATCCTGCTGCTTGTTCGGATGCATGATGATTTCGTTAAAAACATATTGAAATGTGGGTATACCCAGAAGCAGACCCCAGAAACCGAACAGCTTTCCCGCAACCAGCAGAATGATGAGCACGGCAAGGAAGTGAATCTTCATGACGGCGCCCATGATCTTGGGATTCAGAAAATAGGACTCCACCAGGTGAATGCCGATGATGAACAGCATCAGTTTCAAAACGAGGACAAAACCGCCTGTCTCTAATCCCAGGATACAAATGGGCAAGCTCGAAAGGAAGAGGCCCAGAATCGGTATGAAACTGCAGATAAAAACGATCAGAGAGAGAAAAAGGGGCGAGGGGACATTGAAAAAGACAAGCCCGAGAAATGTCAGGAACGTATTACACACGGCGATCAGGGCCTGGGCTTGAAACGCCCTGCCGATGCTCTTGCCGAACCCGATGATGTCCGGGACGATTTCTTCGTAGAACCGGGAGAGCCGACTGTTTTCAAGGCGGGAAAAACCGGTTTTAAGGGACGGCAGCTGTAGAACAATGATGAAGCTGAACAGGATCGAGACGAGCAGGTCACCGATCCCTTTGACCAGAAACAATACGATCAGGGGAATCTGTTTGAAGATTGCGGGGGAATTTTCGACGATCCAATGCTTGAGGTTTTCGGTCATTTTATCGAGAGCCACCTGATATTCGGCTGATGCTTTCAATTCAGCGAAACGCTCTTCTCCAAGTACCTTTTCCATGAGGTTTTCCGCGTAGTCGATCAGGGTGGGCTGTGCCGGTATCTGCTGGGTTCCAGGTACAGAGATCTCATTTCCATAGAGCGCTTTTCGCACAGGGACCGGGAGTAACACCTGGACCGATGTGACAAATCCTTTCACCTGATCAACGATTCGCGGAAAGACGTAGCTTCCCGCACCGGACATCAGCGAAAGGAAAAGGACAAAAACGATTCCGGTCACCAGCCAGCGGAGACGCGTTTCTCTGGAAGGAAGATTAATTTTTGAACAAATCCATCTGACAATATTGGAGGCGATGTAGCTGATCACAAACGTGATAAACAAAATGCCGAAAAACGACCGGAGGAGATAGATGCACAGGAGAAACACAAACCAGATCAGCATCTTTTCCCAGGGAAGTCTTTGGAAAAATTGAAACGTGTCTTTCCCTTCTTTCAATGGGCTCATAGTTCAGATGATAACATTCCTTTTTTCGCGGGCAAGTATAGGAAAAATGAAATTGTGGGTCAAGTGAAAATGGGGAACCGTTAATATTCAAATATCTCCAGTTTCCTTCAGGAGCCATACGAAGTATATTCTTAATCCCTCCTATGACAGATAAGACCGGCGTTAAGGAAAAGAACCAGCGTTAAGGAAAAGGACCGCTGTTGTATGCATCAGTGTAATCAAGCAAGTAGCCATGAAATGGGTGAAATGGGGGACATCATGTTGCGCACGTTTTGTAATTCAATTTTTGTGAAGTTATTTTATTATTTGCGATCCTCCTGTTTCCGGTTTAATCTGCAGGACACTCAATAAACTGAAGTTGGTGAGGGAATCTTTAATGCTATGTTTGAAATCGAATGTTTACAATTATGAAAGCTCCTCCCATATCGGGCACATCCGCCTGTCAGATCCATTTGATTTTTTCAGGAAATCATGAGGCACAAGACTCAATCGGATGTACTGAAGCAGGTTGAGCAAGAGACTGTTACCCTTTCATTCACCGGCCATGGACTTCATCGAGGGATTCTCGAAGCAATTCCGCCCATGCGTCACATGCGGTCTTGGCGTGCCCCCACTGTGTGAAACCGACCACATAGTCCTCAGGGTTCAAGGGTATCCCCACTTTTTTGTCCACCACCGCCCCCAGAGGTTTATTGGTTGCGGATTCGAGAAACTCAGCTTCCATGGATGCGCCGCCCATGTCCACGGGCAACCCCACGGCCACCACCATGGTGGCATTGATCAATGGATTTGCAGGAATGATGTCTGTTATGGCCGCCCGAATCCTCAGAACATCAGGCGCCGGTTTTTCTACCACGGGATAGGCATCTTGAACCTCTTCAATAACGGCATTTCGAAAATACTCGGTTAATTCGCTTAAAGCTTCAGGATCGATCTGACGGTTCTTGGCCTCGGGATGAAGATAGACGACAACCGGGTCAATCATCAGTTTGGGATACTTTTTCCAATCCACATCGGGTACTTCATACCAGAAAAGGCTCTTATCCCCAGGGTCCTGTTGCAGGGCCGCATAGTTCTGAAGGAATCCGGAATGCGGCGGCGCTTTGGCGCAGCTGCTCGCCAGCATCAGAAAAACAGTCACCCAAAGAAAGCCGGTTGAAAAGATATGCCGAAATTTTTCCATAGCATCACCTCCACAAGTTGAATTTCTACCGTTTTGTCGAATGTCCTTCACAGGGTAAGGGTATCAGTAAAAAAAGATCTTTTCCACAAAAAAATTCGTGCCATCTTAAGGATTTACAGCATCATTTCCATGTGTTAAGCTGCCCCTCTATATCAGAGGTAATAAACCATGCTGCAAATCTCAGATCATATTTCCATTCCGCTCAGTGAAATTGAAATCCATGCCATTCGGGCTCAGGGGGCGGGGGGGCAGAATGTCAACAAGGTTTCCACTGCTGTACACCTGCGGTTTGACATCAGCGCCTCGTCCCTTCCGGATTTCGTCAAGGAACGTCTCCTGAAACTGAGAGATCATCGCGTTACGGGGGAGGGCGTCGTTGTCATCAAGGCGCAGCAACACCGAACCCAGGGGAAAAACAGGGCTGAAGCCCTGATACGGCTTCAGGATCTGGTTCAGAGCGTCCTTTCCACACCAAAAAAACGCAAACCCACCCGCCCCACCCGAAATGCCAGGGAAAAACGTCTACAGCGCAAAATCAACAGGGGAAGAATCAAGACCCTGAGGAAAAAAATAGGTCGATCCGCCGGGGATTGGGATTAACGTTTTTCCGGTTCAAAATTCCGCTTGGAAGTCAGAAAACTGGGCAAATGCCGCAGAAAATAGTACAGGCTTCGCCGGTGCTCCCAAAGACGCCACTGAAACTTCCTTTGGCAAAAGAGACACTTGCAGGGTTTAGGTGCCATATACTGCGGCCGTTTTGTACTTGACCCACAACAGGGATTTCTCTACACTTTGTCCTCAAAAAAGCAAATTCTTATCAATAAAAATTGAAAAAGGAGAAACCTGAAATGAAAAGGGTTAACGCATTGATTATTGGCATTTTTTTAGCAGCTTTTTCAGGGTTTTTTTCGGGATGTGTTACAGACATGACAACGCTAAAAATCGAAAAAAGCCTACCTCAAAGCAAGCTGGCTTATTACAATGATTCCTTCGATAACTTCCGTACCGACTTGTGGGATAAGGCCGGGTTGCTCCATAATAAAGTACAGGAGGCCAACTTTAAATTAGCAAAAATGCAGATTCAAGATGGAAAATTATGGGTGCAAACCGAAACCGGGTGTTTCAGCAAAGGGGGATTGGGATCCAAATTTACTCTCAGGGGAGACTTTGACATTCAAGTTGATTGCAAGATCGATTTTCTTGAAGGTGTTTGCGATATGGATCAGTATATAGACTTTCTTGTCATTGAACAAGGGAAAGAGATCGCGATAGTAGATGCGGTTTTTCTCAGGCTCCTAAAAATGAGGGACCGTGATTTCATCACGATTTTGTCTGCTGCTCTGGATAATGGCGCATTCCATCGTGGAGACTGGTCTAAGATTGGTAATTTCGATGGCACCCTGAGAATCGTAAGGAAAGGGACTAAAATAGTGACCTTATACAGGACCAAAGAGGATAAACAATGGGAAGACCTCGGCACCTTTTGGTCCACCTCAAATGACCTTGGGATAGGCTTCATGCTCCAAAATTTTCTACCCAATAGGACTTCCATCACAGCGGAATCACCCATCACAGCCACCTTCGACAATTTCAGGATAAACGCCGCTGAAGAGATAATAGAAGAGGATATATAGATTTCATATCTGAAACGCTACAAGAAGGAGAAACCTGAAATGAAAAGGGTTAACGCATTGATTATTGGCATTTTTTTAGCAGCTTTTTCAGGGTTTTTTTCGGGATGTGTTACAGACACGGCATCCCTAAAAATCGAAAAAAGTCTACCTCAAAGCAAGCTGGCCTATTACAATGATCCGTTTGATAAACCCCGAACCGACTTGTGGGAAAAGATCGGGTATGTCCATAATGAGGCACAGGAGGCCAACTTCAAACTGGCGAGGATGCAGATTCAGGATGGAAAATTATGGGTGCAGACCGAAACCGGTTGTTTCAGTAAAGGAGGATTGGCATCTAAATATGGCCTCAGAGGGGATTTTGACATTCAGGTGGATTGTCAGATTGATTTCCTGCAAGGTGTTTATAATATGGATCAATTGTTAACGCTTACTGTTGTTGCAAAAGGGCAAGCGCTCGGGACAGGAGACATGGTTTTTCTCAGGCTTAGTAGAGACGGGGGGAGCGATTCCAGTGAGATCCTTACCGAATATCTTAATCAAGGAACATTATGTTTTGGAAACTCGGACGACATCAACAACTTTGATGGTACCCTGAGGATCGTAAAAAAAGGGAGCAAGATAACCACATTATATAAAACCAAAGGGGTTAAAGAGTGGAAGGTTCTCGATACTTTCTGGTCTACGTCAAACGAACTTCAGCTCGGCTTTCTGCTGGAGAATTTCACTAGGAAAAGGACATCCATCACGGCAAGGGCGCCGATTACGGCTATCTTCGACAATTTCAGGATAAACGCTGCAGAAGGGATAATAGAAGAAGAGATATAGTCAAATTTCAAAAGTTCTACTTCGATTTGCTACGAAAGCGCTTGGAGGTCATTATGAGAAAAACAGGGATTGGCCTTGTCGCTCTGTGGCTGGTTTGCCTGTTTTTTTTGGCAACCGAAGGCATTGCCATGCCACCCGGGGGCCAACAGATATCGGAAGAAGTGGGGTATGGACTACCCACCCATTCTACCGGTTGTGATAAGGCTCCATCTCGTTTCTGGAAAGGGAAGTTTGCTTCGCAGAAAGAGAGTGCCTACCGGTATTATAAGGAGGCCATTGACCTCTGCCCGGGTTTTATCAGGCCCTATGAGCTGGTCGGTAACTATTTCCGGAAAGAGGGTAAACCCGAAAAGGCCATAGAATTTTTCACGAAGGCCGCTGAGCTTGGATCTGTGAATTATAAGCTTTATTACCTTCTCGCCTCATTGTTCTATGAAAAAGGCGACTTGGACATGGCCCACCGACACCTGAATAAATCACTCAACATCAGATCCGACTACCCCAAGGCGCTCTCATTGAAATTGAAGATAGAGCGTGCATCCGATACGATGGGACCCCAAATAAAACTTTATGAACCCTCAACCCCTCATGGAATCACAGTCTCATTTATAAATGAAATCATGACCGTTCGTGGGGTAGCCTCAGACAAAAGCGGGGTGGCTTGGCTCAAGATAAACAACCAGAAGGCGCTTCTGGAAAAGGACGGTCGTTTTCTTAAAGATGTTCCCCTCAATGTCGGCCTGAATAATATGGAGATTGAGGCCGCGGACAAGGCAGGTAACCGGTCCACATTGTCGCTGACGGTAAAAAGAGAGACCGCACCGAAAATCGCGGGAGGCCTGAGCGAAGAAGAAAAAAAGGTTGAGATGGCCCGGCAGAAAAGGCTTGCAGCAGAAAAGGCGCGGCGGGAAAAGATTGAGGCAGAATTAGCCAAACAAAAAGAGATAGAGGCCAAAATAGCAAGACAACAAAAACTCGAAGCTGAACAGGCAAAACAGAAAGCCGAGGAGGCCGAGCGGATCCGTCGTAAAGAGATTGAAACAAAAATAGCCCGTCAAAAGAAACAGAAAGAAGAGTTGGCCAGACAAACAGCGGCTAAAGCTGAGAGGGCGCGTTTAGAGGCCCTGGAGGCTGAAAGAATAAAACAGGAAAAACTTGAGGCTGAACAGGCGAAAAAAAAGGCGGAGGAAGCTCGTCTGGCCAAGAAGAAAGCTGAAGAAGCCGAGTGGGCCAGGCGGAAGACTTTGGTGGCGATTAAAGCCAGGGAAGAAAAACTGATGGCTGAATTGGCCAAGGTAAAGGCCTTGGAGACCGAATTGGCCAAACAATCCGCAGCAGCAATGGGGCCCATAGATGCCGGACGACCCGGGATTGCCCGTGAATTTTACCGCAAGTCGTTTGCTGTGGTGGTGGGCATTAATGAATATGAGAAATGGCCCGTGCTCGAGTTTGGGGTTGCAGACGCCAGGGCTGTCAAGGCTCGATTGAAGGAAGAGGGCTTTGACGATATAACGGTCATACTGGATCGTGAGGCGACACAGAGAAGAATCCTGACCGCCCTCTATGATTACCTGCCCAAAAAAGTTCAACGTAACGACCGGGTGGTCTTTTATTTCGCCGGTCATGGCCAAACGCATGATCTCCTGAATGGGGGAAAGGAAGGTTACATCATTCCGGTGGATGCCGGTGTGGACAATTACACGTCAACGGGGATTTCCATGGATCAGATCCGGAGCCTTTCCAGCCGGATTGCCGCCAAACATATCCTTTATATCATGGATTCCTGTTATTCCGGTCTGGGATTCAGCCGGGGAATGATAACGGTCTCCCCCGAATTCGAAGGGTATTTGAGGAAAATATCCTCCATGCGCGTGGTCCAGATCATCACTGCGGGAGGAAAGGGAGAGCAGGTGCAGGAGAAAGAGGGACATGGTCTCTTTACCGCCTATTTTCTAAAGGCCCTTGAAGGGGATGGGGATTTCAATAAAGACACTGTGGTAACAGGAACTGAATTAGGGGCCTATCTCAGGCCGGCGGTTTCAAATGCATCTAATCAGGCCCAAACCCCATTATACGGCAGGTTGGAAGGGGAAGGAGAGTTTCTCTTTTTTATTGATAAGAGATAAAAAAACCGCCCCCAGTGGATGTGGTTTTATAGATTTGAGTAAAACAGATACCACTATGGAAAAAGCTATATGAAGAAATGTCTTTTTGTTTTCCCTATGATCTCATGCTTGCATTTGAACCGCAAAATCATCTGTCACGGTCAGGTTCGATAATTTCAGGATGAACGCCGCTGAAGAGATAACAGAAGAGAATACATAAATATCTTTAGATGGGTTTTTGCAAAACCGTCAAACTGTAAGGAGGAACTTGAAATGAAAAGGGTTAATGCATTGCTTCTTGGTATTTTGCTGGTAACTTTTCCGGCTTTTTTTCCGGGATGCGCTACGGACATGGCAACGCTAAAGATCGAAAAAAGCTTACCCCAAAACAAGCTGGCATATTATAATGATTCCTTCGATAAACCCAGGGAGGACCTCTGGGATAACTCCACACCTGCCTTCAAGCAGCATTTGGCCAATTTCAAGTTAGCCGATATGAACTTCGAAGATGGACAATTGAAAGTAGTGACTAAGACCGGGTATTTCAGCACGGGTGGATTAGTATCTAGGTTTGTCCTCAGAGGAGACTTTGACATTCAAATGGATTGCTACATCGATTTTTTAGCCGGGATACATGATATGGATCAATTCATATATTTCTCTGTCTCAGAAAAAGGTGTCAAATTCCAAAATAGTAATGGTGTATATATAGGGGTGAATAAGAAAGGGGGTAAGGATGTAAGCGTTATTTTTTCTGGCTATCGAGAGAAAGGAAAGTATCACCGTGGAAAACTATTAGGGATTGACAACTTCCATGGAACTTTCCGAATCATAAGAATAGGCACCAAAATAAGTACGTTATATAAAAAAGAAGGAACGACCGCGTGGAGCAAAATGAACACCTTCAAATCCACTACCAATGACCTCATGCTCACTTTTGGTTTGACAAATTTCATACTCAAAAGGACCTCCATCTCTGCAAAAGCTGCGCTTATAAGCCGATTCGACAATTTCAGGATAAATGCCGCAGAGGAGATAATAGAAGAGGAAATCTAAATTGCCCGAGAGAGATCTGTAGTATCGAAACACGATAGATCGATTTATTTCATCAAAAAAGGATAGATCGATCACGAATGGAGAGCGGTCATGATTTATTTAAAGGCTTGTTGTGTTTACTTAGTAGTCGTGATTATTGTCTCTTTTACAATAAGCTTTAGCGTACCTTCTGCCTCAGCTACTACAGATTGCGATAGGGCTCAGCATCTTTTTTTTGGGGCGCAGAATTTCATGCAAAAGGATCGAGCCACCCTAAAATATTTGAAGGCTATAGAATTATGTCCTGGTTTTATCAGACCCTATGAACTGGTCGGTAACTATTTCCGGAAAGAGGGTAAACCCGAAAAGGCCATAGAATTTTTCACGAAGGCCGCTGAGCTTGGATCTGTGAATTATAAGCTTTATTACCTTCTCGCCTCATTGTTCTATGAAAAAGGCGACTTGGACATGGCCCACCGACACCTGAATAAATCACTCAACATCAGATCCGACTACCCCAAGGCGCTCTCATTGAAATTGAAGATAGAGCGTGCATCCGATACGATGGGACCCCAAATAAAACTTTATGAACCCTCAACCCCTCATGGAATCACAGTCTCATTTATAAATGAAATCATGACCGTTCGTGGGGTAGCCTCAGACAAAAGCGGGGTGGCTTGGCTCAAGATAAACAACCAGAAGGCGCTTCTGGAAAAGGACGGTCGTTTTCTTAAAGATGTTCCCCTCAATGTCGGCCTGAATAATATGGAGATTGAGGCCGAGGATAAGGCTGGTAACCGGTCTACATTGTCGGTGACTGTAAAAAGAGAGACTCAGCCGGAAATCGAGTTAACTCTGAATGAAAAAGCGAAAAAGGTTGTGATAGAACGGAAAAAAAGGTTTGCAGCAGAAAAAGAGAGACAGAAAAAGATCGAGGCCGAACAGGCCGCAGCAATGGGGCCCATAGATGCCGGACCACCCGGGACTGCCAGTGAATTTTACCGCAAGTCATTTGCCGTGGTCGTGGGCATCAATAACTATGAGAAATGGCCCGTACTCGAGCTTGGAATCGCAGACGCGCAAGCCATCAAGGCTCGATTGAAGGAAGAGGGCTTTGACGACATAACGGTCATACTGGATCGTGAGGCGACACAGAGAAGAATCCTGACCGCCCTCTATGATTACCTGCCCAAAAAAGTTCAACGTAACGACCGGGTGGTCTTTTATTTCGCCGGTCATGGCCAAACGCATGATCTCCTGAATGGGGGAAAGGAAGGTTACATCATTCCGGTGGATGCCGGTGTGGACAATTACACGTCAACGGGGATTTCCATGGATCAGATCCGGAGCCTTTCCAGCCGGATTGCCGCCAAACATATCCTTTATATCATGGATTCCTGTTATTCCGGTCTGGGATTCAGCCGGGGAATGATAACGGTCTCCCCCGAATTCGAAGGGTATTTGAGGAAAATATCCTCCATGCGCGTGGTCCAGATCATCACTGCGGGAGGAAAGGGAGAGCAGGTGCAGGAGAAAGAGGGACATGGTCTCTTTACCGCCTATTTTCTAAAGGCCCTTGAAGGGGATGGGGATTTCAATAAAGACACTGTGGTAACAGGAACTGAATTAGGGGCCTATCTCAGGCCGGCGGTTTCAAATGCATCTAATCAGGCCCAAACCCCATTATACGGCAGGTTGGAAGGGGAAGGAGAGTTTCTTTTTTTTATCGGGGAAAAATAATCAAAAAACGATAACGCTGACTGGAGGGGAATAAGATGAACCGTTTTATATCAAATTATCCGGCCCTGCTCCTTGCCATCTCCATGTTCCTCCTTTTTTCGATCCGGGGGGACGTCATTGCGGAACAGAAGGGGGATGATGCGGTCTCCTTTCGCTGGGCGTTTGGCGCGATGGTCGGACCAACAGATGACCGCAGGCTCGTCGCTATCACGCGTGATACCGTTCTGAAAACCGGGGATCATCTAAAACTGCTGATCCAGCTCAGAAACAGATGTTTTGTGTATCTGTTTTACAGGACCGCAAAGGATGATATACATCTCTTATTTCCCTACAAGCTAAAGTTGTTTGAATCGGATTATAAGACAGGCGAGAAGTATTACATTCCCAAGGGGAAAACATGGTTTGAACTGGATAAAAATGTAGGGCTCGAAACCTTTTATCTTCTTGCGTCTGCCGAACGATTACACCAGCTTGAGGCACAGTACCTGAAATACGATTCTGTCGCCGGTGAAGAGAAAAAGAAATTGGCCAAACAGCTCCTCGCGGAGATCAGAAAGATAAAGCGGAAGCATCGAAAACTTGCAACCCCTGCGGAACGCCCAATTGCCATCGGGGGTAATGTTCGGGGTGATCCCAAAGACGAGCAATCCGCTTTTCCCGATATTGATCCCATTGCATCTGAGGCCTTGGGAACAAATTTCTACAGCAAAACATTTACCATTGATCACAAATAAAAGACAACATATTAAAATTACAATCCTTTTGATTGTAGGCGCTTATTTGGCTGCCCACCTATGTTTCTGGCTCCTCCCCAATCTCTTTGAGATGTGGAATGCAAAGGCGGTTGATCGCCTTTTTCTATTCAGATCATCGTCATCCCATTTCCAGCCCGAATATGACGGAACCATCGTCCACGTGGATATTTCCGACACCAGCCTTAAAAAACTGAAAACCTCCTACCTTGACCGCTCTCACTACGCGCGGGTGATACGAAACCTGACCCAGATGAACGTATCAGCCCAAATGTACGACTTCATTTTTGCAGCACGTTCCGATCAGGCCAAAGACCGTGAACTGATAAACGCCACAAAAGAGGCCGGTAACGTATATTTTGGAATGGCATTCAATTTAGAAAAAAGGGGGGGCAAAAAGAGCCAGCAACTTAAAAGGGATTCAAAGGAGATCATGTACCTTGAGCTAACAGAGTGGGATGTGGTCATTGATGGAGATCCTGATGATCTTTATCAAGGGATCAAACCACTCATTACCTTTCCAGAACTGGCATCAGTATCCAAAGGATTAGGCTATCTCAATCTCAAAATAGACCCTGATGGGGTCAATCGCAGAATACCGCTCCTGGTCCGGTTTGAGGAGGCATTTTATCCAGGCTTTGCCTTCAGGGGGATTTGCGACTATCTCCAGGTCACCCCGGGAAAAGTCGTCGTCAGGCCAGGGAAATTGATTACGCTCAAAGATGCCAAGAGACCCGGAGAATCATCAGGGCATAACATCGTGATCCCCATAGATCGACATGGAAACATGTTGATTAATTTCATAGGCCCTTGGGAGCGTATGAGGCACTATGATTTTGCCGACCTCTTTTACGCTTCAGATGATCGTGATGAAATGGAGATGTTGCGAGATGAATTGAGTGGGAGGATCATCATGGTGTCGGAGATATTGACAGGTTCATCAGATCTGGGTCCCGTACCGACTGATGCCAATTTCCTTTCGAGTGGGCTTCATGCCAATATCATGCATACCATCCTTCAGGAATCATTTCTGAAGGAACTCTCAGGGCCGCAAAAGGTGATGACGGAGGTAATATTACTGATCATTCTCCTTGCCCTCTCTTCAAGGTTTTCCTCTCTCTATTTTACCTTCGGGACCATCGGTCTCGCAGCGTTTTATATGGCCACCGTAGGCGCAGGTTTTTTCTACGGGAACCTCATATTTCCGGTTTTCCGACCGCTCATGATGCTTGTTTTTGCAACTATCTTTATAGTGGTTTATCGCTTCATCAGAGAAGAACGAGAGCGGCATTTTATTCATGCCACCTTCGGTCGTTATCTAAGCAAAGAGGTGGTTGAGGAGCTGCTCGGTTCACCTGAGGGTCTGAAGATGAGCGGAGAAAGCCGTCAGGTAACCTTTCTCGTATCCGATCTGAGAGGGTTTGCCTCCCTTTCATCCAGGCTTCCTGCCCATGAAATCATCAACATCCTCAACAACTACTTTGAGCGAATGATGGAAATTATTGCACGTTACAGGGGGACCGTAGATGAGCTGCAGGGCGATGGTCTCTTAGTATTCTTTGGCGCACCTCTCAGTGCCAGTGATGACACGGAGCGGGCCGTCGCGTGCGCCATAGAGATGCAAAATGAAATGCTCGGCGTAAATAGAGCCCAGCGGCAAAAAAATCTCCCCGAACTCACAATGGGTATTGGCATTAATACAGGCGAGGTCGTTGTCGGCAACATCGGATCCGAAAAACGAACCAAATACGGCGCAGTGGGAAGCCCTATCAACACGACTTATAGGATTGAGTCCAACACTATCGGCGGACAGATCCTGATCAGCCCTGCCACTTATCAAAAGATAGAATCCAGTTTGCTGATACGGGATACCATGGAGGTTCGTTTTAAGGGTATCGATCAGGCGGTGACGCTTTATGATGTCAAAGGTATAAAGGGAAAATATGAAGTTTCTTTGTATGAGATGGCGCCTGAAGAATTCAGGGGTCTTGATGCACCGTTGGCGATGATTTGTTTTGTTGTGGAAGGGAAAACTGTCTCGGACAGAGGAATACCAGGCTACATAACAGGACTTTCTCCATTGGGTGCTGAGGCCGCACTCGACGAGGCGGTGGGGTTGCTTTCGAACCTCAAAATTCTTTTGGTTTCCACCGGGGCCACATCTCTCTCTGAGATCTATGCAAAAGTCACATCTATTGATCCGTCCACTACGACCTCTTCCCGTGTCGCTGTCTGTTTAAGATTTACGTCTCTGCAAGAGGATACAAAACGATTCCTTGATAAAATATTTCATGGGAAAAACGTCTACAACGCAAAATTAACAGGGGAAGAATCAAGACCCTGAGGAAAAAAATAGGTCGATCCGCCGGGGATTGGTATTAAAATTTTTCCGGTTCAAAATTCCGCTTGGCGCTCAGAAAACTGGGCAAATGTCGCAGAAAATAGTACAGGCTTCGCCGGTGCTCCCAAAGACGACTCCGAAACCGCCTTCGCCATGCCGGGTCCGTATAAAACCGCTTCACATGCTGGTTATAAAGCTGCTCAAGAACTTCCCTGGAATCGATACTCCTGGGCACAAAAACAAAATTTAAGCAGTTCATTTTTCGCCAGTCCTCATCGAGAGTGCCTTCATCCCGAATGGAATCCCACAGGGGCGCACCATGAAAAGGTGTAAATTTGCTCATATTCATATCATCAAGCCCCAGGGAGAGGGTAAATTCAGTGGTTTTCAGAATCGATTCCCGGGTTTCCCCGGGGAGACCCATCATGAACAATCCCTTGGCCCTCAGGCCCCTGGCCTGAATGCGCCGCACCGTATCACGAACCGCTTCAAGGTGCACCCCCGGCTTGTGCACGGCCATCTGGTGCTCATCCCCGGTCTCGATTCCAAGGGAAAGCTGAAGAAAACCGGCCGCCTTCAACATCTCCAACAGTTCGTCATCGCAATGGCCCACGCGCACGGCACAATTAAACTGCATGTGCAGGGGCTTTGAAACCAGAAGGCTGCAGAACTCGGTGATACGCTTTCTGTTGGCCGTAAACAGGTCATCGTAGATATTGATATGACGAACGCCGAAACGTTTTCTCAACCAGGCCACGTGGGCATAGATGTAGGCTGCCGAATTGGTGCGGTATCCGCGGCTGAAAACGGAACGGTCGCAGAATGAGCATTGATAGGGACATCCCCGGCTGGTGACCATGGTGGCCCCGGGGGTATGAATGTAACTGAAAAGGGGCAGGTTGTACCCTTTCGGGAATCCTTGGAGCTTTTCATAGGCCGGGAAGGGGAGATCGTCCAGATCTTGAATCTGCGGCCGTGGCGGATTGAGCACCGCCTGATCGCCATCTCTCCAGGCCAGTCCGTTCACATGGGCCGGTGCTTTTCCGGAGGCCAGCTCAGCCAGGGTCGTTTCGCCTTCCCCCAGACAAAGATAATCAATGGCCTCATAACCGTTCAGAAGTGTTGAGCCCAAAGCGGATATGTGCACACCGCCGAAAACCGTTTTGATGTGAGGGCGACGGGCTTTGATCCGAACCGCCAGATCATAACCGTCTAGAAACCCGGAAGTTGTGGCTGAAAAACCCACCATATGCGGATCTTTTTGAAGGATGCTTTGAACATGGGCGGCATTGCTTTTTGCAGCTCCGGGGCCCAGGCAATCCAGAACAAAGACCTCATGGCCTTCCCGTTCCAGATATGCCGCCATGGAAATCAATCCCAAAGGGGCCATGCGGTTGGCGACGGCCGAGATATCTTTTTTTCCGGGGACCCAGTTGGATCCCGTTGGATGAACCAGTACGATTCGCATGAGAAACCCATAGAAACGTTAAAAGAATGTAACGTTCACCTGTAGGGGCAGGTCTTGTGCCTGCCCTTACGTAGAACCCGTGGATCAAACGAGGCAAACAGAAACCCCAAGGCAAACAGCAAAATCAGCCCTGCTGCCGGTGAGAGTACATAGTAGGCGCTTCCATCCCCAAGGTGATTCCAGGCGCCTGTTATTCCTGGCTTTCGCTCAAGATAAAGGGTCGTTCTGCCGTTTACCGCAAAAATTCCCCCGGGCGGTATCTTTTCAGGCGGCGTTATTTTCAGGCGATCCGTTAAAATGAGAAGTGAGACGATTGCAAGAATTATGATGATTGTTTTGAAAGCCCTGGTTTTGTAAATGGGCAAAAGGGGTTTGATCGTTGCCTCCTGCTCTTTAAAACCGTAAACCAGAAGAAGCCCGGCAGCAAGACCCAGCTCGTTCAACAAAAAATCGTTAAAATCAAGATAGTTCCCATAGGACGGACAGACAAAAAAGTACTGCATCAACTCATCCGCGACCCCCAACGCCGTGCCCCAGAAGATGAGGCACCCAATGGGCCATTTTTCCCGGTGGGGGTCCCGCCAGGCTACCAGCAACACCGCTAAAAGCGCATATTGGGGATAGTGTGCATATTCGTTGGGTGAAAAAACCAGCAAACGGTTGGCCCCATAAAGAGCCGCTCCCCACATGATCCAATAGGCAATGGTCCGCAGACGGGCTTTTCCTTTGACGGCCATCAGCAGGACATACAAAGCGCCCAGAATCAGCAAGACCCACGCGAAATGGTTGCTGTAATTGGCAGGGGTGCCCAGATCTATTTCGATGGGCCCCAGGGACATGGAAACAGGGGATACGATGATTTTGGATATTTCAAGATGAAGCAGACTGGCCCCGAGCCAGTACAAGAGCGTGGTTACAGGCCAGAACAATCGAAAAACGCCATTTTTCGAAAAACGCTTGACATGAATACTGTCATTCATCCAGAAAAATTCCCATATTCCCTTTAACACAAAATGTATCGTTTTTTCTGCTTTTCACGGCGAAAAAATCCCTGCCACCGCCCACGTCCAGGAATATCCCCATGTTGCCGGCATCCCTGCCGCCCCCGTAGGAAAGACCGCCGCTGAACCCCAGTGATCTTGCCGGACTTTCATACCGATCGCTGCCTGCTCCATCAAAGAACAGTCCCATGCCGTTCTGAGCCCCGGCTCCCAGGGAAAGGTCACCTGCTTTGTAGCAATCATTACCCGTATAATCCACTAAACAGGCCACGGAAAGGTCCCAGGCCGCGCCCTGATTCGCTGCGATTTTCCCCGAATAAACATCGTTGCCGCTAAAATCCAGAAGTGCCCCGGCAGCTTGATGGGCCGCAGCACCTTGGCAATACCGGCTGCCCCTGTAGACATCATCTCCGGCATTATCCCTGAGCACACCCAGGCCCAGGAAATAACCGGTCCCCTGGGAAAAATTACCGGCTTCGTAGATATCATCCCCACCGGAATCAAGGAGAATGCCGATACCGCCAGCAGCATGTTTTCTAAAACCCCATCCCACCCCCTGTGAAAAGGCCTCATATATGCCTTTTGTGCCATAGCTTGAGCCATGTTTCCAGCCGGCGCGGTAATGGTCCTTCCCCATTAAGTCATGAAGCTGCCCTAAACCCATAGGCCCGCCAAAACCTTGAACGAATTTGGCGCCTTGATACAGATCGTCTCCTTTACCATCAAACAGACACGCTGCACCGAAAAACGCACAACCCTGCCCACCCTCCGCGCACACGTAGGTATCATTCCCCGCCATATCCATCAAACAGCTCATACCGAAAAAAGAAGCGCCCAATGAAAGCTGGCCACCGGCATAAAAATCATTCCCCGCCATATCCAGGATTAACCCCAGGCCAAAAAATCCTGAGGCCACGGCTGCAAATCCGGAGTTTATATAGCGATCGTCCCCCTCAAAGTCAATCACCACCGCGGTGGGGTGGCGAATCCCTGAAACCGCTTTTTTATGGATTTCATAAACGGGTGCGCCTGCATTGTTGGTATATAGATCATCTCCCCCCAGATCGATAATCAGGGAAGCATCCATACCATAAACATTCGGTCCCTTATCACCGATCAACATCAGGCCTGCCGGTGTTTGGCGAATGGCTAGAAATCGTCCTTTCAATCCTGGATATTTTTTGTGGTCCAAGGGTATAGCCGGCGCGTCCAATCCCACCAGCCGAAGCATGGTCAGAAAATCATCGGCAAAAAAGGTTGAAAGCACCAAAAGCCCGCGCAACAAATGTGCCATGTGGACCTTTTCTGCCGAAGTAATGATGAGGGACGTATCTTTGTCTGAGAGGTTGTCACTGTTTAAGAAATCATCCATTGCCTGGGGAAACAATTTCAGTAAACGGGCCTTTTCTTCAGGTGTGATATCCGAAAATGCTTTTTTCACCCAAAGACCGGCTGAAGCCATTTCAGTTGCCATTCGATCCATGAGAGGGTCACTAGAAAAGGGGCCTTCAATTTCAACCGGCGGTGATGCCATCAGGCCTTTTTTGTCAAGTCTCAGGGAAAAGGTCTTTGCTGTTTTTGAAATGAATTCCCCCAAGGCCCTTTCGGGTGTGACATCCACTGTTTTGGAACCGGGAGTCAAACCGCCCGTTTGATCCGTCAACCTCCGCGCCAGCGCCGGTAGTGAAAGGGGGTTTGAAAGGGCATGTGAAACTGCAGGCAAGACAAAGGGAACGGTCCTTTCGTTGCCATGGTTTGTGAGGACTGCTTTGAGACGGTGATAAGCGAGCGTTACCGGCGAAATACGTTCCAGTGTGGTATGAACGTCATGGTCGAACGGTTGAATGCCGTCAGGATCTGCGGCGTTGGCATCAAACGAAGCCAGTGGGAAAAACGGTGACCCTACGCCGAGAAAAAAAGCCAGGAGAAAGAGGCAAACCATCTGCTGAAAGATTTTTATGGGGGCGGTATTCATGTCAAGGCAGTTTTCGGTGCGGCCAGGGAATCATGGCCCTGAGCATCAGCCGCGCATTGAGCAGGCTGAGTCTCACGTTATCATTGAACAGATGGAAATGGGAAACCCGGTCTTCATCTGCCGGATAAAAGGTTGAAACATCCACCTCCAGAAGTTCAATCCCGGCCCAGGCCCCCTTTGCCAGTACCTCATTTTCGAAGGCGTAACGGCGTTCGCGCAGTTTGAGGGCCTTCAGCACCCAGACGGGATAGCCGCGATAACCGCTCTGGGTATCCCCCAGTAACCGACCGGTTTGAACCATTAGCCAGAAATTTGAGATGCGGCGGCCGATGCGGGATCCGGACGGCACATAGCCGGTTTCAAAATTACGCTTGCCCACCACAATAGCACGGGGAGATCGGTGCATGGCCGAAATGAACAGGTGCAGATCATTGGGATCGTGTTGTCCGTCCGCATCCAGGGTCACCATATGGGTCATTCCCAGTTTTTCCGCTTCCCTTGCCGCGGTCAAAATGGTTGCGCCCTTGCCGAAATTGTGTGAATGCCGAACCCTGTGAACATCAAGATCGAGAATGGTTCCCCATCCACCATCCGTGCTGCCGTCATCCACCACCATGACCGCATCATGCAGCCGGCATACTTTTTCAACCACTCCCCTGAGTGTTGCGCAATGGTTATAAACGGGGATTACTATGATGACTTTTATTCGATTGTTGATTGTTGATTGTTGATTGTTGATTGAAACGCCGGCCATACTGTTATTCCCTTATCCGCTTCACACTGGCCCGTATCAACTCCCTGAAGCCCGGCACTTTTTTGTTGTTGAAAAAAATCTCCTGCGCTTGGTTCAAACGAAGGGATCCATAGGGCCTGAGAGAAATTCCAGGGTTTTTTTCAACCACCACGAAAGCGGCGCCCGGAATAATATTCGCATCAATGGGAAAATCCGGCGGGCATTCCAAATCGCAGATTCCGGCCAGGGCGCTTTCAAAATCTTCACAATCCATCTCTTCCAAAACAGCCCTGATACTTGAAAGGTTGGAGTTGTCCTGTTCAGTAACAACATAACCGGGTCCCGTAAGCCCGAAACGGGAGGCGGCCTCTCCCAAGAAGCAATTGGGCAGAGTATATGAGAAGAGTGCCGGACTGGCGAATGCGCCGTTTTCCGGCATGACAGTTTCAAAATAATCCAAATCCGTATGAAGGCAACCGTAAACTGTGTTGACAACAATGCCCATTTCCCGTTTGGAACGCCACTGATCCAGCCCTGCGTCTTGAAGGGCCAATCCGATAGCAGAGACGCCCAGTCTGGAAAATTCATCCATCCGGCTGAAACGGGGGTAGGGTTTTTCAAACACGGCTTTGCGGGAAATGGACGGCAGCTTGCCTGAAACCATTTGAAACCGGGCATTTTTTCGACCCCGTCCCATGCTTTGCGCTGAAATCCAACCTACCCCTGTAATAAACGGCATCTATATCCCCCGACCTTTCGCTAGAATCAGGGCGGCGTTGATTCCCCCGAAACCGGAGTTGGTGGACAACAGATGATTTCCGGGTATGACGGCAGGTTGGGAAGACACCCTCTCCACCGTATTGTCCTCCCCTATTGAAAAACCTAACGTGGGGGGCGCCAGTTCTTCAGAAAGGCTTTTCAGGCCCAACGCCACCTCAATACCGCCGGCCGCCCCCAAGGTATGTCCGATAGCGCCTTTAATGGCATAAACCGGCAGCCTTCGGTCTCCAAAAAGCTGGTTAAAAGCCGTCAATTCCATGTGGTCGTTGTAAACCGTTCCCGTGCCATGTGCGCAGACGGCCGAAATGGCCTCCGGTTCCAAACCGGCCCGTTTCAGAGCTTGTTTCACCGCCGCCGACAGCCCACGTCCATCCGAAGCGGGGGCGGTCACGTGAAACGCGTCATTGGCCACCCCCCATCCCAGGACCGTTCCCAGATGGGGCCGCCCTTCTTTTTTTGCCCGCTCCGCTTTCATGAGCAACAGAGACGCGGCGCCTTCGCCCAGGGTCAGGCCGCTTCGTTCACGGTCAAAGGGCATACACGGGTTGGGGGAGAGGGCGCCGAGGGCTGAAAACCCGGAAAAAACAAATTCCGTGACCAGGTCGATACAACAGACCAGTACGCATTCCGTCCGTCCGGCGGCAATCAGGGCGGCTCCTTTGGCCACAGCAATGGTGGAAGAGGCGCAGGCGGCTGAAATGTTGGTTCCCGGGCAGATTAACCCCAGTTGACGGCTAACCTGTTTTGCAATTGCGCCCACAAGGATATCCGAAGTATCAACAGGTTGACCTCGGCGCATGCGCTCCAGGTTATCAATACCGGCTTTGGTCGTAGCGGTGTAAAGACGGGCATCGGTCGGTATGGGCCCCATTTCTTTATACAGGCGACCGAGAAGGTCGTGAATCGCTGAAAGGGTGCCCGAGAAGTTGAGATCTTTAATGCAGGCAGCAAAACGGCTCTTGTAACCTTCCACCGAAAATCGCTCAACCGGAGCGATGGCGGAATGTCCCGATAAAAGCCGCTGCCACAATTCTTCGAGGTTTCGACCGAGCGCTGTTACTGCTGTCGCATCGGTTACCCAAACCTCTGAAGCCATTTGAACACCCCGCCCTATTCGGCTTGCGTTTTCTCCAATGATTTACAGGTCCCTTTCCAATAAACTTTCTTCACCTGGTCTTTCTTGCTCACCTCGAAATACGTGATGCAATAGTCCATGGCGGGGACCGATTGCCCCACAACGCCTGATGTTACTTCCCCGGCACCTGATTTTCGTCCGTCAACATTGGGAGGGTATTCGATTAAAGCGGTATGGGCCAGAGGGTTCATGGCGTACTCATCGTCTGTTTCCACATACACAAACACCTTTTGGTCGTTCGGTGCGTCGAATGTCCTTCCGGGAGCCCCCCAGGAATCCACCAATGTTCGGCTGCCATGTCCCACATAGGTCTGGCAGAGATCCGTATATCCTTTGCCTGTTGGCAGCGACAGGGTTTTGCAGCCCCCCAAACATAAACACAAAGCACCCAGAACCAAGACCAGTAAAAAAATAGAGAATTTCATGGAACCTCCTGAAAGAAGCAACATAATGGAAAAGAAGTATTTTCAGGCAAACAATATAGCGTCTATGCCAAATGGCCGCAACCAAAAAGGACAACCCATTTGCGGTTTACAGTTATCGGTTTACTCTTATGAAGATTTATGTTAGCCGTTTCGCCATGAAGGGTTGATATGGTAGGCAGGGGGACGCTAGATTACGGAAATGGGAATTAAACGAGAAAGCCGTGTATCCATTGGAAACCTCTTGAAAAAAGGGGCCGAGGAAGGGGTTTATCCCGGTGCAGTGCTGCTGGTGGCCCAAAAAAATGAAGTTGTTTTTTTTGAACAAGCCGGAAATCGTGTCCTGCTGCCGATTCCGCTCCCAATGGAAAAGGACACACCCTTTGACCTGGCCTCCCTGACCAAACCCCTGGCCACCACCCTGTCGATCATGAAGCTCTTTGACCAGGGAGCCGTTCATCCGGATCAAGCCCTTGGCGACCTGCTGCGGATACCTGTCCCTCCGGACAAGGCCACCATCACCCTTCGATGCCTTCTGACCCATTGTTCCGGTTTCCTGGACTGGGCGCCTTTCTATCTTGAGCTTTCAGATCAAAAACCGCAAGAGAGGAAATCCCTTTTAAGGGATACGCTTTTGAAAATACCGCTTAAATATTCACCGGGGAGACAAACGATATACAGCGACCTGGGGTTCATGATCCTTGAGTGGATCATTGAGAAAAATGCGGGGGTTTCCCTGCCCCGGTTCCTCAATGAACACTTTTTTGAACCGCTTTCATTGGAGAAGACGCTTTTTTTTGGCACAACGGGCCCTCTGCGAAATAAAATTGAATTCGCCGCAACGGAAGACTGCCCCTGGCGCAAAAGGATCCTTCAGGGAGAGGTACATGATGAAAACGCCTGCGCTCTGGGCGGATATTCAGGGCATGCGGGTATCTTTGGCACAGCGGATGGGGTTTATCGTCTGGCCAATCTCCTGAAGGAACATTTTCACGGATTGCGCAATGATTACCTTCAACCGAAAACGGTAAAGACTTTTTTTGAAAAACAACACCTCGTCCCTGGCAGCACCTGGGCCTTGGGGTGGGATACGCCTTCCCCCGTTGGTTCGAGTACCGGAAGTTATTTTTCGCCAAATTCTGTTGGCCATCTGGGGTTTACGGGGACTTCCCTGTGGATGGACCTTCACAATGACGTGACGGTGGTCTTTTTAACCAACCGAATCCATCCATCGAGACAAAATACGGCCATCAAGGCTTTCAGACCCAAACTGCACAATCTTATCATGGAACAACTGGGATTGAACCCCACGGCTGTGGTCAAAACGAAGAGGCCAGAGAATACTTGATTTTTTTTGTCTTTTTCCCTAACGTCACAGGAGTCGTAGAACAAATTGGAAAAAAGGCCGAAAAATGTTTGTAAGAAGGCAGTTTATCAAGAAAAGTGCTTTATGGGGTGGATATGCGCTTGGCGCTGTGGCCCTCGGTTTTCCGGTCTTTTCCTTTGTCGGCTTCAGGAAAATCTCAGAGAAAAAGATTACTTTCCCGCCCGATGCCCAACACGCTGTCGCCAATTATAAGGAAGGTGTTTACCTGATGTCGTCAAAGGACGGATTCAGCGCACTCTCCGCCAAATGCCCTCATCTGGGATGCACCGTCAATTTTGACGCGGTTTCAAAAAAATTCAAATGTCCCTGCCATGGCAGCACGTTTGAAACATCAGGAAAATGGATATCCGGACCTGCCCGACAAAATCTTCAAGAACTTCCGGTCATAAAAAATTCAAACGGCGACGTTGAAACCGTCATAAAAATTTGATCGAGGATAGGATTTGCTATTCACGAACAAGCCCGGTAACAGAATTTCCGCGGGAATTTCCTCATATCTTCCCCGCCTGGGACTTTCAGCACTTTTCTTATGCCTCCTATCAGGCATTGTGCTGACATTTTACTATCGCCCCATGGGCAACGTCTTTCAAAACGTAGAGGAAATTACAACCCTTGTCCCTTTTGGCTGGTTTTTCAGGCAGCTTCATTTCGCGTCAGGTCAGCTGTTTGTAATCCTGATGCTCATCCATGCCGTGGACCATTTCCATCAGAAACGGTATCGCCTTTACCCCGAGGGTCAGTGGCAGCGCCTCGTATTTTCCCTGTGCCTTTGTTTTTACACCCTTTTTACGGGGTTTGTCCTGAAAGGAGACAAGGAAGGCCTCTTTGCGGCGCGGATTTTCATGAACATTACGGGCAACATCCCTTTAGTGGGAGAAACAATTTCCAGGTTGTTCATTCTGCCTGGAAAGGACCTTTTTTTTCTTCCCTATCTGTACCACTGTTTTTTTCTGCCCATCCTCATCCTGTACCTCATCAGAACCCACATTCGAAAATGGTTTCCGAAATACGGCGTTCTTTATACCGGTGCGGCGGGGCTGTGTCTCTATGCGCTATTTGTCAAACCGTTTGTGGATATACCACCCGATGCTTTTGCGGCTTCCGTAAAAGGCCCCTGGTTTTTTCTGGGAATTCAGACCCTCCTGAAAACCCTTCCGGCGACCTTGGCGGGCATTGTTCTTCCGGCCCTTTTCCTGGGGTGCGTATTGGTTCTGCCAAGCCTCGAAAAGGCAGGGGGGGAATCCGGTGTCGAAAAAAGCGGGTTGAGGATTATCTCCAGATACCTGCACTGGCTCATTGTGCTGGTGTTTTTTCTATATGCCCTTTTGACGCTTAAGGCAGCCTTTTGGGGACCGTGATCCTATCCCCCTATCCATGGTGATGATCATCTTTCAGGAAGTGGCTGTGGTATTCCTCTTCGCTCAGGTGTTGTTTCAATAGATAAGTTAACAGGTCAAACAGACGGGTCATGTCTTCTTCGCTCATGCGCTCCCGCATCAGGGCCATGTGTGTATCGTCAGAAAATTTCTGAAGATAATAGGTGATGGTGTGTCCATCCCCTTCCCTGTCGAGCCCGAAGCCCACAAGGCCATTGTATTCTTCTACAAAATTATGTGTATGTTTTTTTTCCATTCAAAACCCCATAGCCTGGTTTACCAGAACGACCGATATATCGGTCATCATGGGTTTACGGTGAAAGATGGCGGTGATCCTGCAGATTCGTTGAGGGGTGTTGCAGTCGTTGCAGACGCCAGTCTCTGCGCAGGGTGTATCCATGTTGAGGCTTTTGGCTCGCATGGGAGCGGCCACCTCCCTGATCCGATCAAGCGCTGATTCAAGATCATGGGTGACCTTGTTCATGCCCGCCACCACCACCACTTTCTGTGTTCCGAAGCTCATGGCATTGGTTCGGTTCCCCACGCCGTCCACATTGACGATCTCACCGGTTGTGGAGATGGCATTGGCGCTGCAGAAAAAACAGTCACACCGTCCCTGCTGAAGCCGAAGCGCCAGGTCCTCTTCCCTGGAAAGACCGGTTTTCCAGTGGTCATAAAGGGTTTTTCCCTGCGCCTCAAGCGCCTCGGTGAGCCCCAGTGCCCGGGTCGTGTCGGAGCCCCCGAAACCAAAGGTACCAAAACCTGAAACCATATCCAGAATCAGTTTTTTCGCATCCTCCTTCGTGGCGGCGAAATGGGCGTCGAAACCATGTTTTTTCAGGTTCTTAACACATTTTTCACCCAGCTTTTCCCAGAGCCACGATTGGTAGTTGTTTTCCATAATCATCTCCTTGATGGCGTCGTAAAAAGTCCCATCTACTGCGTTGCAGTGATTTTTCAGAATCTCAACATACTGCATGTATGCCTACGATCCTAAAAAACCACTGCGCCTTGTATATGGAACTTTTTACAACGCCATCTATAAATAGATTCCTAACTTTTTACGAAATCATCATCTCCCTGTAGAATTTAAATTACCCTCTCTCAGGGAATCGTTATGAACTCATTTTTCCGAAAAGACCCCAAAACGACCCGCTCAATGAAGCGATGTGTTTCAATCAGGTGCCTGGCCATGTCTTGTGCCGGTCGATCATCAGGCAAAACATCCAACTGGTTCAAAAACACCATTCGCCGGGCTGAAGCCGGTGTATTTTTAAACAGTCCCGCTTTTCCATCAAATGCCCTGGACAACCCCTCAGGATTAAGAATATCCCCTTCTTCAAGCCCGGTGAGCGCCTTAAACAACGCCGGTCTGAAAACCGTCTCCGGCCCCAGGGGTTTGCCGAGAGCCTCCAGGCCCATCAGAGCAATCACACGTGTTACGGATTCGGGAATCACCGGTTCATGGGCTGCCGGCGCCTTCAGGGGACGGCCTGCTGCGCCGTCTGCCTCGATGATCACATAGTCTACACCAGGCATCCTGAAAAGGTCATCCGCCACGGTCGAAGAGATACCTTCAACCTTTCCATTTTCCAGAAATTCCCGGCCCACAAAAACATTGCCGGCCTCATCAAGCCCTTTTTTTATGGCTTCAGAGCCTGATCCGCCCGGGGGGCAAAGTACCAGGCGAGGATACGCGTTTGCTTCCTCGCGCCGAACTTTTGTGGTTGTGGTTGAAATCACCCTTGCTCCTCCAAGCACCAACGCTTCCGCCAGTGCGAAACAGAGGGTCGACTTGCCGCCCCCGCCCACAACGGCCACGTGCTCTTTTGGAGCGAGATCGAGCGCGGTGACTAAACCCTGGTGGGATTTCTCCAAGTCAAAATGCTCCGATCATTTTTTTCTCAAAACCCTGCTGTCGCCCACCCGAACCGTCACCTGGGTTTTGTCAAAATATTCGATCAGCGGGATGGTGTATTTTCTGGTAGCACCGGTCATCTCTTTGAACTGTGGTGTGGTGATTTCCCCATGGGATTTCAAAAAACCCATCAGCTCTTTTTCCAGCGCTTCCACAGCGCTCCTGTGAAAATAGAGGTCTTCCTTGACTTTCAGCAAAACGCCGTCCTTCACCATTACGCCCAGAACTTCCGACGCCGTATTTCCTTGAAATTTTGATTTGATATCCTTGAAATAGGGGGGTTGGAGCCGGCCTTTGGCATATATATCTTCCAGTTCCTGACGTGCCTTTTTTTGGTCCTGGGCCAGGGTGACCTGGTGGTCTTTCAGCCGAACCACCTCTTTTTCCTGTACCAGTGCTTCTTCCTTCGCCAGTTGCTGAATGAGGTGGTTGAAAAGCTTTGGATCTTTACCGCCGACCATCCTGGAACGAAGTTCCTCCTTGACCAGGCCCTGCTTCAGGGGAAAGGCTTTATGGTATGCAGAAAGCGTTTCCAAAAGCGCCGCCCTGGCTTTTTCCATGAAATCTACATGGATCATAGTCCCCCGTTCTTTGTCAAATCGAATAATTCTCCTTTTCGCTTTGAGGGCGTTAAGTTGTTCCGTCAGCTTTTTTCGGCTCATGTTAACCAGGAAGGAAAGTTCCTTCTCCCCGACACCCTGAAAGCGTCCCAGGAACACAAAGAGCTCAATGGTTTCCTTCTCTTCTCCCTTATCAAGCAGGTTCAGCTCACTGAGTACCCTTTCTTGAAACCGCTTTTTCTTTCCCGGCAGGGGGTTCAGGATCTGGCCGCCGCCGATGGTGCGGACAGGCGAGTAGCTCCTGAGGACATAACGGTCCCCTTTCAGAACGGTCGTGGGGGCATCCAGCCTGATCTGGGCCAAACAGGTTTCACCGGGTTTCAATTCATCCCGGTCGAGTAGAACCAGGGTCGAGATAATTTCAGCTGTTCCCGCATGAAACCGTACTTTGGCCCTGTTTTTGAGTTTACGCGGTGCGCTGGAAAGAAGGTCCAGGACCACATCCAGCATGTACGTTGACCGAAGAGCGTCTTTCGTGGCCACCACATTCCCCCGCTGCAGCATCATTTTCTCGATGCCCTGCAGATTGATGGCGGTTCGAAGGCCGGCTTGAACCTCTTCCACGGTCTTATTGTGAACATGAATTCCCCTGATTTTTGTAGAAATTCCTTGAGGGTAAACGGTCACCTCATCTCCCGTCCGGATCTTTCCCGATGCGCTTGTCCCCGTAATGACGGTGCCAAAACCCTTCATGGTAAACACACGATCAATGGGGAGACGGAAAAGATGCCCCATATCGCGCTCGGGGATCTCTTTGGTCATCCGGCTGATCAGTTCAACGAGTTCTTGAATACCATCCCCCGTAACAGAGGAAACTTCCGCCATGGGTGCATCGGCCAGAAAGGTTTCCGACAGATATTCAGAAACATCCTCCCGAACCAGCTCCAGCCAGTCGGCATCCACCATATCCACTTTGGTGAGGACCACAAGCCCGTGTTTGATTTTCAGAAGCGAACAAATCTCCAGATGTTCCCGGGTTTGGGGCATGACGCCCTCATCCGCCGCAATAACGAGCGCCACCAGGTCGATTCCCGTTGCCCCGGCCACCATGTTTTTGACAAATTTCTCATGGCCCGGTACGTCGACAATCCCCAACAGTCTTCCATCGGGCAGGGCCAGATGGGCAAACCCTAACTCAATGGTGATACCCCGTTCCTTTTCTTCTTTCAAACGATCCGTATCAATACCGGTAAGTGCTTTGATCAGTGATGTCTTTCCGTGGTCGATATGGCCGGCTGTGCCCAGAATAATCTGTTTCATGAAAGGATCCTTAAATTGGTTCAATGACAAACATCGTACCCGTCAAAATAAAAGGTATGGGCATGGGTGTCAAGCCGAATAGCGGACGAAAAATTGTTTGAAATATTTGTTGACCCCCAAATGGATTTTTGATAGAAGACGTTTTCTGTTGATTCGGCCCAAATCCAGCCTGTCTCATGAACAGATTCTATTCCCCGGTAGCTCAGCTGGTAGAGCAGGTGGCTGTTAACCACCCTGTCGGCGGTTCGAGTCCGTCCCGGGGAGCCAATAAAATCAATGGCTTATAGATTTCGTGTCTATAAGCCTTTTTTTATACCCAACACTATTTGAATAAGTTGAAAGGTTTCCACGGCCAATGGAATAAAATGATCCGTCGCTGGACTTAGAAGCTATTCGTAGCCATCGTGAGGGATGTTTTGGAAAAGAGGTGATAGTAAATTGTATTGAAAGACAAAGAATCTATTGACATTTAAAGAAAATCGGAAAACAATAAACTCATGTAACAAACCAAAATCAATAGATAAATCGGACTTTGTTACGTATAGCTGCACGTATTGTTGAACTTCAAAGATGTATGGCATTGGGTATCTCAAAAGAAAAAGCTGTGTTCATAGGGATTAACGGTTTTTTGATAAAACCGGTTCAGTTGTTTGATTTGACAAAAATGATACGGAAGGTGATTGACGGGAATTCATATTAATTGTAAAAAGCAATATCTTATCATCTCAAATCCATAGAAGTCCCCGCTTCAATCGGATTTTCCTGGCAGCCGCTTTTGTAAAAATGGAATTGCCAAATGCGTTATAAAACCCCTCGCATGTTTATTTATTCGCTGATTATTTCCTTTGCGATCATTTCTCTTTGGCATCACGATTCGACCGCCAAAGACGTTAACCTTCCACTGGTCATCAATTACCCTATTCTGGATGCCCTTGTCCTGAAAACAGCATCTGATCAGGGAGCGGATGCCGACATTCTTACCTTACCCGCAGGTCCTAAACTAAGCATCGTCCTTGTGTCACCTTTCTTTTTTGCTGAAAAAGGCCGCCTCGCCATGGAAGCAGGAATATATTTTGAAACGGGCGATCGCTCAAAAGAGAAAACACCCCTTTCAAAGCATTGGAAAGGAAAGGTGAGTTACTCGGTCAAACCGGCAGTTGATGCCGGTCTTTTCCTAACCTTCAAAGACCCGGTCATAGAATTTCACCGGGACGGAAGGATTATTTCCGCTCAAAAGAGCCCTTTCTTAGAAGCCAGGAGGGCAATCCTTCGGTTTTTCAAAAAGCTCCGTATCGATCTGGAACCACCGACCCTGCGGTTGATCCATTTGCTTGCCCCTCTTTTCGCCCAGGATTTTCCGCCCCCCGAACAACGGAACTGGCAGGCGGAGCCCCGCGAAATCACGGTCACACCTGTACATCTTCAGATCGACATGCAGGTAGAGGATACCGTCAACCACATCCAAACGCCCCAAAAGCCCCGAGGCTCAGAACTTCCGCGGTCTGACATCCTTAAAATCTGGGAAACATGGGATGCCCTCCTGGTCTATCTGATTACGTCACTGGCAGCGGAACCGCTCAATCAGCAGGAACAGGATGTGCTGTTCGAGACCCTTATGAAGACACGGTACGGGTTTGTTTCCAATTTCTACAAAGACAGGCAAAAAGACTGTTTTGTGAGGGAACAGTTTATTTCGGCCTGGGAAACCATATCACCCGTATTCGCAAAAATTGTGGCACATCATCCCTCACAACCTGTCGAAAACTATATGGTGCTGTTTTCAGCCGCAAAGTCTATCGGGCAGTTAAGCCGGGAGCTCGATGCGGAAATTGACATAAGAGGTCTTGTCGCCCTTGCCAATCTCCTGAAGCAAGAAACCAGAGCGATGCTCATCTATGATTACCGTGTCAACAGACTTTTGAGAAAGGTTCTCGGCTTCCGTTCAAACCTTGATTTGCCGGCCGCAGAAAAGCATTCGTCCAGCTACAGCTTACGGGATTTCCTGTCATTTCGTGCTGCTTTTGCAATGGAAAAAAAGGCGCATCAAAGCCGAAAAGACATCAAGCCCTGGATTCCGCCCAAAAAGAACGTGATGGCCTATGCAAACAAAGTCCGGCAGCTTTTAGTGTCAGTTTCGGACCACACCCTCGAAAAACATCCATCCAAAACCGTTCACCATGAAATTTTCAGGGAAATTGCTATTTCCACCGCCTGGCAGGAAAGCTGTTTTCGTCAGTTTCACCTGGAAAATGGCAGGGCCATCTTTTTGAATTCCTGGAACCATACCTCGGTGGGTCTCATGCAAATTAACGAGCGCGTCTGGCGGGGGTTTTACAACATTGAAGATCTCCGTTGGAATATCCGCTATAATGCCATGGCCGGTTGCGAAATTCTCAGACATTATTTTGAAAAAATTCTCTCAAGGGAGTCGGTTCCGAAAGGGTTAGAGAAAGCGGATTTCATTGCACGCGCCACCTACGCCATGTACAATTCCGGGCCGGGTAAATTTAATCACTTCCTCAAACAGTTTGAAACTGGAAAACTCCCTTTAAGCGGCCGGCTTTACGCTCGGAAACTCTCATGGACAAAGAATGGACAGTGGCAGAACATACGCCACTGCCTGGGGGAGTAGTTTCTTGAAGGGCCCTGTTTCAGGTAGGGTCCCTGAGGAGAGGGTCAGGCTGGGGTCGGGCCACGTTAACCCATTGATTATTATAGATTAACATCCCAAAAATAGGTGTTTTCCGGCCCTATATTTCCCTTTTTGACCCCAAAATGGGCCCCATAGGGAATTGAAGGTTCTCGAAGCTGATATGAATCGCCTGTTCTGATACTCAGTCGCCGCTTCAACACAGAACCAGGCGTTCAATGCCCTGCTGTTTCCCCCTGCCCTTGTTTGCCGCGAAAGTAGACCCACACCTAATTGAAATTAACGATGGGTTCCAAGGCCACTTCCGGATAAATCTGTCCATGTGCCGGCGGCATGGAGTTATACACCCATTTGATATCGATGGTGCCAAATCTCAAACCCATGATCCGGTTAAAGCCCCGAAATGTGCCTCGTATGAGTACGTCTTCCATTTTCATGGTCAGGCCGAACACGGCGACCGTTGTTTCTTCTGGAATGCACAGGAGTTCGTCCCGGAAGGCCATGGGATAAAACGCCAATCGCCGGCTGTCGGCCGCCTGGCACTGGATCACCGGCACCATGACCGGAAAGCCGTCCTTCTCCACATAAGCAATGAATTTAAGTGAATCCATCTGATTAAAAAGATCCTCTGAAAACGGTTTCAGAATCCGATCTTCCATTTTAGTTTTGACCATGCCCTTTGCCAGCCTGGTCAGCAGTGCGGACAGGATGATTTTCGGCATGGGAAGATCCAGGGCTTCAGTTGTCTCCACAAGATCGAGGTAGTGAACCGTATTGATGCCGAAATAGGTATTATACCGGAACATGGGAATTTCATTATAGCGCTCGTATTCCGGTCCTTCATTTTTAAGGTGGGTCCATTTGGCACGCCCCCGCCACATTTTCTTATCCATGGTCATGATTAGAAAGGCGATATGGGGGTTTTTCTGGATGTACTCTTTACTCAATCCTTTACAGAATTGCCCCAGGGTCAGTTGACTGGGATTGGGGGCCATGATTGAAGTAATCAGGGAAATATGGGGAAGCCCTTCCGGATTGATGCAGGCGACCAGGCCGATCTTTTCCGCCGGCTCAAAAGATTTCATTTCCTGTTCGGTGAAGGAATTCTTTGTGTCCATGGTCTCCTCGTATTATGCTTCTCTTTCATCTTCCAGTTTCGTTGATCCACTCCAGAAAACGATCGCCGGATCCACGCCTGAGTTTCTGGCAACGGCCGCCGTCTTTTCCATCTGCAATTTACTGAAAAGCTCGCAGTCCCTGTACGCCCAGGTAAGATCCAACCGCGAATACTTGTCTTTGCAGAGATTGTTAAACGCACACAGTTCCCATCGTTTCACCAGACCAAAAAGGTTTTCGGCAATAAACTTTCCGATCCCCCTGATGTTTTCATCCGTGACGGTTGCGTCGGGGATGATCGGCGTTCTGATCCAGAGGTCTTGGGGATGGCCGCTGGATTCCATGAAATCACGAACATGGGTAAGGTTTTTCAAAATCCTGTCATTGCTGACGCCAGTGAATTTTTCGTGTTTCTTGGGGTCAATTTCTTTTAGATCAAACAGCAGTAAATCCGTATGTGGCAGCAACTCTTCCAGGGCTTGGTTGGAACACATGCCGCAGGTGTCCAGCGCCGTGTGAATGCCGGCTTCCTTGAATTTTCTTAACAATAGCTGGCTAAACGGTGCCTGCAGGGTCGGTTCTCCCCCGCCCAGGGTCACGCCGCCACCTGATGTTTCGAAATATGCACGGTCTTTAATGACTTCTTTAAACAGGTCATCCACTTCCCATGACTGTCCCAAAAGCGCGAGGGCTTCTCCAGGGCACTCTTCGGCGCATAGACCGCAACCGGTACACAGGTTGCGGTCTATGCGGTTGCCGTCTGCGGTAAATGTCAATGCCCCTTCCGGACACACTTCCAGGCAGATTTTGCACCCGATACACTGGTTTGAGATCCAGTGGACCTGGGGGTGGGGGGAAATACTCTCGGGATTGTGGCACCAGAGGCAATTTAAACTGCATCCTTTAAAAAAGATGGTGGTGCGAATACCGGGGCCATCCTCGGTTGACATGCGCTGGATTTCAAGAATCGTGGCTTTAGGATTTTCGTGCATCAGAAGTAGTGTCCGTCCACAAATGAGAAAATTTGTTCGAGTTCAAGGAAGGCGATAATTGTAACCGCAGGAATACATTTAAGTATTTCGAGGATTACAATTTGAGCCTGACGCCGAAATCGGGCAAATTGGCCAT
>CAZPQA010000011.1:0-53580 GCA_964588535.1 uncultured Desulfobacteraceae bacterium | reverse complement strand
GACCAGTTCGGCGAATCGGATCAGTTCATTGCGGGCCGCTTCATACCGGGGGCTGCCCACTTCCACCAAAATGGTGTGATCGCCCTGGACGATGAGCGGGTTGGCGGAGTTGTAATCGGTCATATCTGCTCCCGCAGCTGCGGCACGATGTAGCCCAGCCGAACAAGGGCTGTTATGAATTGTTTCTCTTTACCCGGCATGATGACGAGATGTTTTTTCCCTGCTGGCCGGCACAGCTTTGAAAGCGTTACATCGGATGAAACCAGTTTTTGAAGCAACGCGTCTTTGCACGTGACGAGATGGGTTCTTCCGGCGTATTCAAGCCCGGTTGAACGCTTTTTTACATCATCCAGAAGGACCGTGACGGTTTTGGGAATGGGTTGGGTGGAACGGGATTTCAGGAAGGTTTTAATGTCCTGAATGCTCGTGCCGTTTTGCGCCGCCTCAAGCAGGGTGCGCGTGGTCAGGGTCCACAAAACGGGTGATTTTTTTTCACATGTTTTTTCAAGGAACAGCCTGTCAGCGGGGGACAGGGCGGGTACGTCGGTCACCACCACATCATGATTCGGCAAGACCGTGAGAATCGCCCGGATTTGCGTGGGTTCGGTTTCATAAACATCGGTCACTTCCATGGCAAAAGCGCCAAGGGGGTTGAGTCGTATATACATAAGCCCGTCGTATCGGCTCAGAAAGGTCGTATCGTCCATGCCCCAATCCCACTTGGGGTAATCGGAAAGGGCGCCGCCGGGATGGATGTAAGCCACGTCAATGATCCCCAGGGTGGCCGCATACTCAAACAGAAATGCCAGCATATACCGGGTTTTGACCATCGCCTGGTCCCCATACTCATCCAGGTGCCCGTACTGGGAATCTCCCACATAGAGTTTCCAGGCGTACCGCGCCACCTCAAAATCGAGCCCTACTGAATTCATCGCACGAATCAATTCTTTCACCGTGAGCCATCTGCCGGGGGCGCACAGCAAAAGACCGTCGTATAAAATCGGTCTTCGCGTAAGTGAGGCAACCAGAGTTCGCCCCCTGGTAGACTTTTGCCCCTTGATCTGGTCCACCCGGCTGAATTCATCCAGGAACTTGCTGGTGTACCATCGGCCCCATGCGTCTTTAATGATTTGGGGAAGGTGTCCCTTGAGAGCCTTTTTCCCTTTGTTGGTGAGTTTAAGCGTACTGCCGTTGGCCCTTGCCAGCCCCGCGGCCTGCAGCAGCACGGGCCAGGCAAAGGCCTGTATATGGCCGATGCCCTCAAGAATATCATCTTCTTCATACCAGTCGCCTTCCTGAAGGAGCCGGCCCAGGTTTTTCTGGCTGGCCGGAGTCGGTCGCCCTGTTTTGGCGCTGATTTTGAGTTTGCCGCCATCAACGAGGTTCAGTACGGTTTGCAGGTTGTTTAAAGCGGCTGTGGCAGTATTGCGGACAAGGAGTTCCCTTTCCACTGTTTTCTGGTCGATATCAAGAAGGATGGATTTCGGGAGTCTATTCAGATATTTAATACGGTCCTTAGAAGACATTCGTTTTTTTCATCGCTTTTCCATAAGGATTGATAGGAATCAAATTCAGAGGCAGAATAGAAAAATGAGACGGGGTTGTCAATCAGAGGAATTTCAAAAGACGCTGGTATTTTATTTTCGCCTGAATCTGCCCAAACAATGGAATGTTTCTCACTACCGCCTCCATGGGATTGTTGACAATCCCCAATGTTGGGCATATGCTCACAGCCATAAACAAACAGGTAAGCTGGTACCCGATTCCTCGGCAAATAGGTGTGTTTTAAGTTAAAGGCAGAGGATCTGATGGACATCCGGATGAAAGAATCAAATGAACGAAGAAAATGAGTGCAAGCCGGATGCGGCGGTTTTGCTAGAATTGGCCAAAATGCGGATGCCGTTCGGCAAGTATAAGGATCGGCTTTTGATCGACCTGCCTGAGCCTTATGTGGTTTGGTTTTCCCAAAAAGGATTTCCGACAGGACATTTGGGTGATATGTTGCGCATGGTTTATGAAATCAAAGTAAACGGTCTGGAATATCTTTTTAAGCCGTTGCGGTGACTTCAGGAACGTCCTTTATATCTCTATATTTACATCAATAGCTCGGAAAAATACCCTAACTGACCCGATACCGCTCCAAGGGGTGCATGTCCTTCCTGGCGATTTCAACGGTCATGAAAACGCCGTCGTCCTCGTAGGCGGTTTCAAGAACCCTTCCCAGGTTGTGGATGTCGTGTATGAGCCTCTGCTCTGATATGGGAATCATCAGATTCACTTTCGAGGTGGGGTGAAGGCTTTCCCCCAGATTTCGCAAAAAAAGATCCACGTTTTGGCCGGTTGCGGCTGAGATGAACTGTGCATCCGGATAAGAATTTTGAGTCCCTTTAATTACGGCTTCAGAGACCCTGTCGATTTTGTTGAATACCAGGATCTGGGGAATGCGGTTGGCCCCGATGGTTTTGAGGACCGTTTCCACATCCGCCATATGCCTTTGAAAGTTTTCATCTGAGATATCGGTCACATGTATCAGGAAATCCGCTTCTTCCGCTTCTTTGAGGGTGGCACGGAAGCTGGCTACCAGGTGATGGGGTAGATTGGAGATAAATCCCACGGTATCGGATATGACCGCCTCCTTTCCGTTACCCAGTTTCAAAGACCGGGAAGTGGAATCAAGGGTTGCAAAGAGTTTGTCCTCCACCAGCACCCCTGCGTGGGTCAGCCGGTTGAAAAGTGTTGATTTTCCCGCATTGGTATACCCCACCAGGCCGACGTTCCGGCACCTTTTTTTCCTCAGTTTCTTTTGGGTGTCGATCTGACGGACAAGTTTTTTAAGGGTTTTTTCAATCTCATAAATTTCCCGTTGAAGCTTCTGCCGGTCCATCTCACTCTGCTTTTCCCCCATTCCCCGAAAAGCCGCTCCGCCTCCCGTCCTGCTGCCGCTCCGCTCCCGGTCCAGGTGTCCCCACATGCTTTTTACCCGGGGCAGTTCATATTTCAGCTCGGCCAGCCTGACTTGAAGGCGGGCCTCCCTCGTTCTGGCATGGGCATGAAAGATTCTGAGGATCACTTCGGTGCGGTCCATGACGGGCAGGGAAAAGCGTTTTTCGATGTTTCGGGCCTGGGAACCGGTGAGGTCATGATCGAAAATCAGGAGGTCGGCTATACCGTCTGCTTCATTTTTTTCGGCATGGGCAAGGCTGGTCTCAATAAATCCTTCACCGATGAAAGTCCTGGGATGAATTTTCTCCCGCCTCTGTACATAGGTTCCCAGGGAAAGGATGCCTGCCGTATCCGCCAGACGCGCCAATTCTGCCATGGAATCGTCTTTGGCGGCAGTATCACCGTCCAAAGCGCAATGGCCCAGAAGGATGGCCCTGGTTTCTTCAATGCTCTGCGGCATTCGGTATCCGCAATCCTAAATAATGAGGTTTTTCGCCGTCATTTCTTTGGGGATGGAGAGGCCCAGCAAGTACAGCACGGTGGGCGCCACATCCGAAAGTTTTCCCCGTGGGCGCAGCTCCTTCCCCACAGCGTTTGGGGAGACATAAATCAGATCAACGGGAAAAAGGGTATGGCTGGTTTTGGTAAGTCCCGTTTCATAGTCCACCATTTCCTCTGAATTTCCATGGTCGGAGGTGATAAGGATCTCAGCTTTCAGTGCCAGCAGCCTCTTTACGATTTTGCCCACACAGTCATCAACCACCTCAATGGCTTTGACGGCGGCATCCATGACACCTGTGTGTCCCACCATGTCCCCGTTGGCGTAATTGACAGCGATAAAATCGTATGGATTGTCGTCTAAGCGCTTCAGGATTTCCTCGGTCACCGTATAAGCATCCATTTCAGGATGACGGGCGAAACTGGAGGGGTCAAATCGTGAAGGGATCTCAACCTGTTCTTCCCCCGGATAGGGGGTGGTCTTTTTACCGTTAAAGAAACTGGTGACATGCCGAAATTTCTGTGTTTCGGCGATCCGCAGCTGGGTCAGCCCCGCATTTGAGATGACTTCGCCCAAAAGGTGTTCCATGCCTCCCCCTTTGTCCATGGGTGACATGAGGTAGGCGGGGAAGTCATCGTAATAACGGGTGAACCCTGCGTAGAACACTTTTGGTCGAACCTTGAGCGTTCCCGGATAAGCTGGGTCCACGAAGGCGCGGGAGAGTTGAATGGCCCGGTCCTGGCGATAATTGGTGTGCAGAATGGAATCCCCGTCCACCACCCCGTTGTAGTTGCCGATGCAGAAAGGGGGAATGTACTCGTCTGTCATTTCATCGCCATCGGGGGTCTGCATCTCCTCATAGGATTTGAGGACGGCGTTTTGAGCATTTTCAGCCCGCATCCCTTCGGCACAGACGATACAGTGGTAGGCCTGATCCGTGAGTTTCCAGTTTTCTGAACGGTCCATGCTGTAATAGCGTCCCATGGCCGTTCCGATGCGGCAGCCGCCCACCTTTTCCATTTCAGCGTCCAGGGTTTTCAGAAAACCCAGGGTGCTGCGGGGGGGCGTATCCCGACCGTCCAGGAATGGATGAATGATGATGTCGCCTTCAGGAAATTCCTGCCGGGCTCTGGCCATGATTTTGAACAGGTGTTTCTGGTGCGCATGGACCCCTTCGTCCTGTAACAACCCGAGCAGATGCAGGCGGCTTTTGTTTTCACGCCAGTTGGAGATCAATTGATGCCATTGCCCGGTTTCAAACAGGACGCCGCTGCTCAGCTCGCTGTCGATCCGTTTTAATTCCTGGACCACCACCCGCCCGGCGCCCATGTTGAGATGCCCTACCTCGCTCGATCCCTGGTATCCTTCGGGCAGGCCCACCGCTTCACCCGCACAGTCAAGGATGCTCCAAGGATAGGTTTTCTTGTAGGCATCCATATTGGGGGTGCGGGCGGCCAGGACCGCATTGCTTTCTTTTTTCTCATTCAATCCCCATCCATCTCTAATAATGAGCACCACCGGTTTTTTCATTTAAGCCGTCCTTTTTGCTGGCTTTGCCAAAATAGGGGCACGGTGCGCCGTGCCCCTACTTATGAGGAATTGTCTCATTACGCCCACACCACCCGCGGCGGATTGCGCTGTGGGATGCGCGGGTATTTGAACCTGGGGTACCCCACCATCATGGCACCGTAAGCCCGGTGTCCGGAAGGCAGACCCATGGCCTCGAAGAGGGGCGGATAATTATTGGCTGCCGAGTATAGGTAGCCTCCCCAGCAGGTCCCCAGTCCCATGGTGGGGGCATAGAGGTCCAGGTGGCTCAAGGCGAGGGCCCCGTCTTCCGAACCAAAGGGCCAGTCCTTATCTCCGTGAACCACGATGACGTGGGGGGCGCCCCGGCAGATGCGTTCATCCCCTTTCTCCCATTCTTCCAGAATCCGTGGGAGTTTCATCTGTTCGGCCACTTTCGGACGCTGCTGGATGATCAGGCGCACCCAGTCTATCACCAGGCTGGCCAGACGCCTGACTTGGGCGGTATCCTCAACCACCAGCCAGTGCCAGGGCTGTTCGTTTTTGGCTGAAGGCGCCTGACAGGCGACCTCCAGCAGCTTCAAAAGCTTTTCATGTTCCACCGGTTTTTTCCGGAACGTCCGGATGGAGCGGCGGGAGGCCAGAAACTGTTCGGCCTGATTCGGGGTGAGGAGTAGTTCCGGGTCCAGGGATGAACATTCATCCGGCTCAAGCCACGACAGGCTCAGGGCGCCCTCGGGACAGACCGATACACAATGGCCGCATTGAAGGCAATGCTCTTCCGCATCGGGGGCCGGTGCTGGAATGTCCTTGGGGGAAGACATCAGGATGACGTGCGAAGGGCACTCGGCAACGCAGATGCCGTCACGGTTGCATTTTTCGGGATCTACGGTGAACAGGGGCATATTTTACTCCAGTATCAATTTTATTCCAATACCACGAGGGCGTCTACCGCTACGGGTTTGCTGCCGGAAAGGATCAGGGGATTGATGTCGATTTCTTTGACGGCATCGTTTTCAAGGCCGATCCGACCCACATTGATCAGGATGTCCGCCAACAGGTCACGGTCAGCTTCAGGCATGCCCCGCACGGCATCCAGGATTTTGTGGGCTTTGATTTCCGACATCATTTCAAGGGCATCATGTTTCTCAAGTGGTGCCACACGAAAGGAGATGTCCTTTAACACTTCGGTGAAAATGCCGCCCAGACCGAACATGACGCATGGCCCGAACTGGGGATCGCGGGTGAGACCCACCACCAGTTCCCGCTGCCCTTTGATCATTTCCTGGACCAGCACCTGGCTGTCTTCTTCGGTCATCCTGGCCATGATGTTCTGAAATGCGTCGAGCGCCTCTTCCATGTTCCGGATATCCACTTCAATGAGGCCTTTTCCTGTTTTGTGGGCAATGGTGGATGCGCAACCCTTCAGGACCAGTGGAAGCCCGATTTCTTCTATGGCGGCCTTTAAGCCCTCTTCATCGGTTACCGCCCGTTCCCGGGTAACGGGAATTTGATAGGTTTTGAGAAACTGTTTGGCCTCATATTCGGAAAGGGCGCTTCGTCCCTCAGCCAGGGCCTTTTCTAGGATTTGCATGTGGTGCCTCCAAAATGATTCGGCTGTATGATTTGATGCTTTTTTCCATAGCGCTGATATGGTAATGATTGGCGAGCAGCATAGAGAAAAAGGAAAGGTTTGTCAATTACTGGAAATAGTCTTGCCGCAATGTCAAAGCGGCTCTGATCCCATAGAACCATGCATGTTTCCGAAAGCATTATCACAAGAACCTGGGAATTTGGTGAGACAGACCTCCTGGTCAGTTTTTTTACCGCCGACAGAGGTCGTCTGAAAGGTGTGGCCAAAGGCGCAAGGAAAAGCAGCAGGCGCTTTGCCAACTGCCTGGATTCTTTTTGCCTCACCCGGCTGGAATATGAGCGCAAAAGCGGACGGGATCTCTATTTCCTCCATTCGGGAAAACTGATTCACGGCTTTCCGGGGCTGAGAACCGATTTTAATGCCCTGTCCCTGGCCAGCTACATGGTTGAATTGGCCGAAACCCTCTTTCCCTTGGGCGTTGCAGAGCCGCGTATGTTTACGCTTCTCAAAAATGCGTTTTCCGCTCTTGCGGGCGACATGAAAAAAGAGGAACTGCGGATATTTTTTGAAGCCAAGGCCCTGGCCCTCGGTGGGTACAGCATCAATTTTGAACGGTGCTGCGATTGCGGCAGGTCGTATGCCGCTGAGGGTCGGGCCGTGTTTAAACAGAAAAAAGGGGGTATCGCCTGCCTCAAGTGTGAAAAAGAGTCCGCGCGACTGCCCGGCCTTGACCCGGATGCGGCCAGGGGGCTGGATCAGATCCAGACAACCCCACTGGATGATGCCCAAGGGGCGCCGTTGACGGATACCATGATGGGTGAGATGAAAAAGGTGCTTCAGCTGCACCTGCGCTACAGCCTCGGAAAGGAACTGAAAACCGCACGGTATCTCTCGGGGGGCCTTGACTTATGATTAAAGGTCAGCCTTGATCACTGACCAATGGATAACCCTACTCCCAGATCTGTGCGGTGAGAGAACCGAGTCTGCCACCAGCGAATGGTTAGGCTTCGAGTCCGGTTAATTCAACGGTTTGAATTTTGGAAAGTTCTATTGTCATTCTGTTCTCAGCATACCATAAGTCATGAACCTGCTGCATGCGCAACCAAAGTCCAGGCCCATTGCCCGCAAACTTGCCAATCCTAAGAGCCATTTCGGTGGTGATTGGATGAGTACAGGCCAATATACGGTGAAGTTGCTGACGAGAAACACCGAGTCGCCTCGCTGCTTCACTAACCGACAGACCAAGATTTTTAAGCACATCTTTACGCAAAATCTCACCGGGATGAACTGGTGGTCTTTTTAACGGGCGTTTAATTGAATATTCTCCCATGGATTTACCCTTTCAATGATATTGTTCAAAATCAACCTTCAATGCATCACCGTCTCTCCATTCAAAGGTGATACACCATGGGCCATTGACATGAATACTGTAACGCTTTGGTCTTCCTTGAAGGCCGTGGAAATTGAATCCCGGCACATTCAGATCTGTCAATGATTCTGCCTGATCTAAAGCGTCTAAGCGTCGCAAGGACCGCGATTGTAAATCTTGCCGCACCTTGCGAGAGCGGCCACGCTCGAACAATTCGCAGAGACCCTTATGCCTAAAGGTTTTTATCATATTCCAGAGAGTATCATATCTTGTTGCAGTGTCAACAAGAATGTTACACAACTCCCATCACATATCCCGGATGATCTTCAGCATATCCACGGTGGAAATGATGCCGATGGGTTTCTCCTCACGGGTGACAAATACGCGATGGATGCGGTTTTTAATCATGGTCTCCGCCACTTGCTGAACCGAATCCTTTTCTCCGACTTCCAGAATCTTGGGGGCCATGATATCTTGAACCGTTACCGGTGCTTCAGTCGTGAAATGGAGGGCGTCAAGGTCCTGGTGTGAAAACCGGTTTTCAGCCGTGTGGACATAGTAATCATGCCGACTGTTGAATTGGGGACCTTTTTCCGGCAGGGTTTCGTGACGGATGATGTCGGTGATGGATACGGCGCCGATCAGTTTTCCATTCTTGGATGTAACCGGCGCACCTGATATCGAATTGTGAAACAGAAATTCAGCCAATCCCTGAAGAGACAGTTCGGCGTTTACACTCAGAACTTCCCGGTTCATGATGTCTTTTGCAGTTAGTTTTTCCATCGCTTGACCTCCCGGCTATTATCAAGGTTATTAAGGTCGAAACGTACCCTCGCTTTGTTTGGAAAGTTTCATGAAACGCTGAAACAGAAACAAAGTCAACAAAAAACCGGCAAAGTGCCGTCTGGGAAGTTTCTGGAATGTGCGCGAAAATTTTTCTAGTGGCGATAAGCGGTGGGCTTTTCTTTCATGTCGATGTCAATCCCGATAAAATCACCGGTTTTGAACCCCAGATCCCGAAATCTCCGGACTACCGATTCGTCCCTGTTTCGATGCCAGTATACAGACCAGACCGGATTGCGCACCGTGGCGATCCCGTAGGCATCGTGGCTACATAGGTTGACGCGAATATCGTCCCTGGCGATCAGGGTATCCGCTTCCGAGAGGAAGTAATCTCTTTTATATAGATTGTTGTAAAGTGCCTTCCTGAAGGGTGCCTTCAAATCCGGCATTTCGTCCAGATAATGGTTGGCGATCTGGTACAGGTCGCCCGGGGCTTCAATGGAAAGGCCCAGGATTGCAAACCGTTCGTGCCTCAGGGCAAAGTTCTCAAATTGAGCCTCCTGGGATGCGATAATTTCCAGGACATCCTTGATATGGGGCCGGGCGTTTTCGCTTTGCACAACAATGTTTTCACATTGATCAATGATGCTCATATAAAATTCCGTGCAATCCATTACGAAGATGGGTCGTTCACGGTAATTCCTTTTCCTTCGGATTCTTTTGATCCCATCCAGGGCTACAGATCTTTCGCTTTCCTTTTCATCCAGCGTTTCAACGTGCGAGATGTCCTTGGCCTGGACCACATGGATTTCACCATCCTCGGAGATAATATACTCAATCTCGCATTTGAAACCGAGATATTCCTGAATGTCTTTGGATATCTCCAGGAGGCCCGCATCGTGGGGCGTTTTGGTGATAAAAGGCTCACTTTCCACTTTATGGGAATGGTTACGGCAGTATCCGAACTCCCAGCTGTTCCCCAGCATCTTTGCCATGACCCCGTTCCCGTTAATGAAGGGCATGACAATAACGCCCATATCTTCCAGGTCCAGTTCCGGTGCGTGGCCGAATCTCTGCTGTCTCAATATGGAAAGCCTGCTGACCGTTTTGCCCAGTTTGGTCATACGATTTCTGGCATATTGAATCCCTGCAAAGTCCGCATAGGTTTCAAGGGAATCAAAGGTCCCGGGTTTAAAGGCTTCTTCCAGTGGATGGGCGCTTCGCGCAATCACCTTGAAACTTTCCTGATGGCGACTGAGAAATACTTCAAGCTTTTCAAAATTTTCGTTCTTGAAATCCGCTGCGGGAACGTAGATAAAGTCAGGAACATTAAATTTGCCTTCTCTTAATTTCTCAAGGTGCAAAGCCTTTTCCGGCATACTGGATGTCATATGCGTTTTCTCCTGTAAGGGCACGGCGCGCCGTGCCCTTACCATTTGAATTTCGGGTCTTTAAAACTTGTGGTCTACCTTCGCCAGTACTCGGGTACCAGCAGAACAATCACCGTATAAATCTCCAGACGTCCCAGGAGCATGCAGGAAATTAGCACCCATTTTCCCACCGTAGGAATTTCCAGGTAGTTCCGGATGGGGCCGACCAGTCCAAAACCGGGGCCGATGTTGCCGATGGATGCTGCCACGGATGATATTGAGGTAATAAAGTCAAGTCCAAGACCCGCCATGACCAGGGAGGCCACAACAAAAAGACCCATGTAAAGAAAAAAGAACCCCCATATGCTGCCAAGGACATCTGTGGAAACAGCCTGCCCGTCCAGCTTAACCGTGGTTACCGCGTGAGGATGAATAATGCGGAAGATCTGCTGGTAACCATGCTTTACCATCAATATGAGCCGCACGATTTTTATGCCGCCCCCCGTGGAACCTGCCATGGCCCCGAAAAACATGCAGATAAAAAGAATCAGCTGGGAAAAATGGGGCCATGTTTCATAATCTGCGGATACAAACCCCGTTGTGGTGATGATGGCGCTGACCTGAAAGGCGGCAAACCGGAAGGCCTGGGAAAGAGACTTATAAACATCGCCGTAAATATCCAGGGTTACCAGCAGAATGAATGTGCCCACGATGATCAGAAATACGCGACACTCCGAGTCCTTGCCGAATATCTTCAGGTCGCCTTTGAGCAGTCGGTAGTGAAGGGAAAAATTGATGCCGGCCAGAAGCATGAAAATCACAATGACAAAATCAAAGTAGGCGCTGTTGAATTGGGCGATACCGGCATTTTTTGTTGAAAAGCCGCCTGTGGGCATGGTGCTGAAGGCATGGCATACAGCATCAAACAAGCTCATGCCGCCCCCTAAGAGGAGCGCCACCTGCAGCAGGGTCATAAGAAGATATATTTTCCAGAGAATTCTGGCGGTTTCTGAAATTCGGGGCTTGAGTTTGTCCACGACGGGACTGGGGATTTCAGCTTTGTACAACTGCATCCCACCGATACCCAGGAATGGCAGAATGGCGATGGAAAGGACAATAATGCCCATGCCGCCCAGCCACTGGGTCAGACTTCTCCAGAGAAGAATTCCCTCGGGAAGGGACTCGATGTCCGTTATGATGCTGGCGCCCGTGGTGGTGAATCCTGAAATGGATTCAAAGCAGGCATCGGTAAAATCAGGGATGACGCCGGCAAGGAGATAGGGCAGGGCACCGATCAATCCCGCCATGATCCATCCCACCGTAACAATGGCAATCCCGTCCCGGTGACTGAGCTGCTTTTCCTTTTGATTTTTTGTAAAAGCAAAAAGAATAATTCCCAGAAAACAGGTAATGGCCATGGCCAGGAGAAAAGATTGCGTACAATTGTCCCCAAACAGAAAAGACACGGCCAGTGGGGCCCCCATGGAAAGCCCCAGGAAGAACATCAAAATCCCTGTGAAACGCACGATGATTTGGGAGTTCATTAGAAATATTCCAGCTTTACGGTGAGCAGTTTTTCCAGTTTCGGGAGTACTTGTTGAAGGGCGAATATGATAAGCCGGTCTCCCGGTTTGATGACGCTGTCGCCCTTTGGGATAATGATGTCGTTTTCACGGAAAATGGCACCTACAATGGCCCCTTTCGGCATTTTTACTTTATGGAGGGGTTTATTGACAATGTCCGATGTTTCCAATGCTTCGGCTTCAATGGCCTCGGCGTGCTCTCCTTTAAGGGGCGCCACCGATAAGATTTTGCCGGGCCGGATATATTGCAAAATTGCTCGAACCGCAGCCAGCCTCGGGCTAACCACAGATTGGATGCCAACGGCCGACATGAGTGGCAGGTAACTCAACTTACTGACACGGGTGATAGCTTTCCGAGTTCCCAAACCTTTCGCGAGAAGGGATATGAGGATATTGCTTTCTTCATCCCCGGTAAGGGTAACAACGAAATCTGCAGACCCGATATTTTCCTCTTCCAGGAGTCCTTTGTTAGTCCCGTCCCCGTTGATGACCGTCACATGGGCAAGACTGGCTGAAAGCGCCGCGCATATGGTTTCGTCTCTATCAATAATTTTGGTGTTGCTGGCTTTTGTTCCATCCATTTCCCTGGCCAGGGCCTGACCTGTCTGACCAGCGCCGATGATGATGACCCGTCTCGAACTTTTTTTCTTGATGCCAAAGAACGAAAGGGTTTGCTCCAGTTCCGCGTTTCTGGCAACCAGATAAACCAGGTCTCCCGCCAGGATGCTGTCGTCCCCGTGGGGGATGATCACCTGGCCAGGGGAATTAGGCTGGGTTCGCACAATGGCGCCCACCAGAATTTTCCCTTCGGCTTTCGTGAAGGAATGGAGCTTCCGGCCGGCAAAAGGAGAATCCTTCGCCACGGTAACACCGATGAGTTTGACCCTCCCCCCCACAAAATCGATGACTTCGGAAGCGCCCGGGATCTCCATCAACCTTTGAATACTGTGCACCATTTCAATCTGGGGATTGATCACATGGTCAATCCCCAGGTGATCTTTATCCAGCAAGGGCAATTCTAGGGTATATTCCTCATTCCTGAGCCTGGCGACTTTGATCAGGTACGGGTTGAGGTTTTTCGCGATCAGGCAGGAAATCAGATTAACCTCGTCGCTGTTGGTGGCTGCCACCAGCATATCGGCATTCTCGATGCCCGTATCCTTAAGGGTTTTAGGGCTCGTTCCGGAACCCAAGAGGGCCTGTACATCCAGGTTATCCGCTACCCGTTTGATCTGTTCCGGGTCCCGGTCAATCAGGACAACATCCTGATGTTCTTCCGAAAGTCGCCGGGCGATATGGAATCCCACTTCGCCCGCGCCCACAATGATCACTTTCAATGGAGCGTCCCCCCGCTACCACCCTTTTTCAGCCAGGATGTGTCTTATCTTCTCTTCCGCTTTTTTTTGCACCAGAACCATTTTCTTTGTGTGGGCCTTTTTGATTTTCTCCGTGAGGATTTTCAGGTCCGCCGGTTTTTCAAGGAGATCCGTGGCCCCCAGCTTCATGGCCTCCACCCCTTTCTGTACCGTGGCATGCCCGGTGAGGAGAATGACCTGCAAATCCGGATTTTTTTTCTTGAGTTCCTTGAGAGCCTCAAGGCCATCCATTTCGGGCATCATGAGATCCAGAATGACGGCGTCATAGCTCTCTTCCTGAGCCTTTATGAGGGCCTCTTTCGGGGACGTGGTGGTGGTTACGTTCATATCCCTTGCTTCCATGCGCTCGGCCATGATTTCCAGAAATTCCTTTTCATCATCCACCAACAATACTTTTTCCATTATGACTCCTTTCTGAATGGCTGAGTAGGGGCACGATGCATCGTGCCCCTACTGTTGACGTACATCTTTTGGTAAAACAAGGTTGATTTCGCCTTTCTTCACGTCCTGATGAATTGTCGCACCCAACATGTGAAGGAGTGCCGTTTCCTTTGCTGTTGGAAAAATGGTCTCCGGCACGTTTGTGAGCGCCTCAATCCCCGTAAATTTGATTTTCACCGACGTCGGGCCTGCTTCAAACGTCAGTCCCACCCTTTTCCCGGTGCCAGACGCATCCATGGCAAAATCCAGAACCCGCCAGGTGAGATTCAGGAGGTGAAACGGCGACGTAATCACCGCGGGGAAATCAGAGGGCGGTTCAAAGTCCAGGGTGACACTGCGCATATCCGCGAATCTCCCGGTCAGTCCCACCGCCAGCGCCAGGGTTTCCCTTATGTCGACACTTTTCTCAAATTCGTCCACGCTGTGGGCCAGGCTGTTCAGGTTCGTTGCGATACCGTTTGCCCGCCGGATCTGGGTCGCGATTCTACTGGATACGACCTTGAGACGTTCAGGGTCGATGGGCATCCCTTTTTCCGCCATCAGACTGTAATCTTCCAAGAGGCCCGCGCTCTCGTTGATGATCGCCATGACATTTTTGATTTCATGGGAAATGGATGCCGTCATTTTCCCGAAAAACTGCAGACCTGTTTCTATTTCAGCATCTAATTGACGATTCATAATTGACCCCTTTTATTTGGTCATGAGCTTGGTCATTTTATCGATCAGTTCCTCGATATTCACGGGTTTTAGCAAATAGTAGTCCGTGCCTGTTTCCGCGGACCCGGCCGTAAAATCGTCATGTGAACCGTGCCCGGTCATGAACATGAATTTTAGTCCGGGATATTTTGCCTTCATCTTTTTATGAAGATCAATGCCGCTGATTCCCGGGAGCTTTACATCCAGGACGGCCAGGTCGAAATTTTCCTGATCCATATGTTTCAGGGCCCCATCACCGGTCGTTGCCCAATGCGCCTCAATTCCCCTGATGCCCAACCGTTCCGCCAGTGTTTCCACCAGTTCCCGTTCGTCATCCACTAAGAGTATGCGCACGATTATTTATTCTCCTTTTTTTCGGCAACAAGGGGTAGCGTAACTGTAAAGGTTGTTCCCCTGTTCAGCTCGCTGTTAACTTCAATGGTTCCCCCAATCTGTTCTGAGAGACCGTATGTAATGGAAAGTCCGAGACCGGTGCCACCCTGCCCCGTTTTTGTTGAATAAAACGGTTCGAAGACACGTTTGAGGTCTTTTTCCGGGATGCCGCAGCCATCATCCGTAATTGTCAGCGCAACCCTGTCTTTGCCGGCCATCCTGATGCTTATTTGAAGTTGGCCGTTGTTTTCCATGGCGGCAAAGGCGTTGTTGAGGATATTTAAAATAATCTGTTGTAGCTTGCCTGCATCCGTAGCCACCAGGGGGATGTCGTCGGCCTCCTCGATTGAGACCGCTATGGAACGATATTCCGCTTCCTTGTTCAGGAACCCAAGGACTTCCCGAACGACCTCCCCGAGATTAACCGATTGAATGCTCACATCCATGTGACGGGCAAATCCCAGCAGCCGTTTGGTGATTCTCCCGCACCGTTCAACGGAAGTGATGATAGAATCCAGGAGACCCATGAGCATCTCATTTCCCGTGTATTCTTTTTTGAAGAGAAACAGGTCCTTCATCAACCCCGCCTTCTCATTGATAATGGCCAGGGGGTTGTTGATCTCATGGGCCACGCCGGCCGCCAATCTTCCGATGGAAGCCATCTTGTTGGCATATTCAACTTGATGAAGGCTGACAATCAATTTCTGATCCGACCGGAATATCCTGTTGACCAGGTAGGTGGCTCCCCAGAGAATAACGAACAGAATAAAAGCCACGCTGATGAGCAGAAATCCGATCAGTTCTCTCCGGGAATTGTCCCAGGATTTCATCAGCTCTTCTTTGTGTTTGACCACCATCAGAATAAACGGCGTATTGGTAATATACCGATACCCGATCACAAGGGGGATGCCCCTTTCAGTTACCCACTGGAATACCCTTGTTTCGGGGGCAAAATCGGGTATGGGCAACGAAATGCTTTCCAGGATTTCCCCATGGAAAAGGGACGGCGTTTGCAGCACCCCTTTATAATTGATGATAAATGCATCTCCATGACCGTCTATTTCAAGCTGCGACAGCAGATCGTTGAATTTCGCCGTATCGAGCGTCGCCCTGAGCACCCGAAAAGAACCCTCTTCCGATGGGTAGTATTTTACCGCAATGACGATATGCGGAATGTCCCGAAAGCCCCTGAACACATCGCTTATGAACACGCCGCGCTTGACAGCCTGTTTGTACCACTCCTGATCGCTGTAATCTTTCCCTGTCAGGTTGTAGGGACCCGCGTATACACGCTGAATTCCCTTATGGTCAATACAACCGAGATCCGTAAAACCGCCGAAGCTCTTTTTTAGATTTTCAAGAACCTGTTCCATTCGTTCAGGGTTTACATTCAGTTTGAAGTTATTGTCATGGACGATGAAATCAAGGGCGGATTTACGTTCGTCAAGAAAATAGGACAAGGTCCTGCGGGTGTTGGATACGAGCCTTGACGTCCTTAGAAGGATCTCGGATTCAACTTCGTGCCGCGTTGCCCTGTAATCCATGACAGCCATGAATATGAGGGGCGCCAGGACAACCGCGGAGGTGAGACAAACCGCCGCATACCAGGTGCGTCGAAAATTGAAGTGAGAGCTGTAGGGACCTTCGCTGAAAATGCGGTGATCCCAGAACTCCGGTTTTATCCTGTTTAAGAATTTCATACCCATGTGCTCAAGAATTCGGTTTATTCCACGGCCTCAGCTTTCTTCCTGATCTTCTCATTGGCCTCTTTGAGGGTATCCGTCAAGACCGCAATATCTACCGGCTTCTGGAGATAGGCGAAGGCCCCCAGATCCATACAGACCTTTCGGTCGCCTTCCGACCCATGGCCTGTTAGGATAATCACCTCGATCTCGGGACGGGTTTTTTTGACGCGCCTCAGCACCTCGATCCCGTCAATGCCGGGCATTTTCAGGTCCAGAATCATGACCTCAGGTTCATCATCGTTTACGAGCTTAAGGGCCGATTCTCCGTCATAGGCCACGGCTGAGCCCATATCCCGCATCAGCAATCTTTCCGAAAGGGTTTGCACGAACTCCCTTTCATCATCCACCAGAAGCACTTTTGACGGCGCCTGAAAATCGAATTTTCGATAGACGTCCGACTGGTGGTAGTTTTTGCCCACCTTTGTGCTAACCGACAAAACGCCGGGAACCCGGGCCGCAATGGATTTCAGTTCATCCTCAAGCCGGCTCAGCATGAGCACATGCTTATTGATGATAATGGTTACAACGCCATCCACGGCATCCACCTCCGCGTTGTGCCCCTCCCTTGTCAGGGTTGCCCCCACGGAGGCCGCCAGCAGAAAATCATTCGCTGCCTTCCGGGATGCGTCGCTGGGTTGGAGCAGATCGCTTTTCACATGGTCATGGATGGTGCCAACGGCTTGTTCCACATCCGTCTTGTCCATGGGGATCACCGTGTCGTAGAGCGACGCATCCCACGGGTCCGTTGTTTCATAGTGCATCTGTACCCAGAGGGCGCGTTCCTCGTCCTGTTTTCGAATCAGGGCTGCGGCATCCTTTTCTGACAACTGCATTTCGGCGGCAGCTGTCTCTTTTCTGAATTTCATATCGGCAATGAGACAGACGCGAAGCACATGGGTGATCCTTTGAGGAATCAGTTGACTTGAAAAACCGCTGAAAATCACCTTGTCTTCCAGAAGCGTCTGGGCAACCGCCAGCTTCATATGGGCGATGGAACGCTCCTTTTCATGGGTGAAATTGTTGAATACGGATGTCTTGGCGGAAAATGCGCGTTCAATCTTGCTTTCTGCAATGCCGCAAAGACCGCTCGCCTTTTTGACCATGTCACTGTCCGAAGCAATCTCATAGCCGATTCGCTTATGAAGTTCTTGAACAACGGGTTCTTCCCTGCAAAATGTACCGCTGAAAATACCGATAACAGGCATGTGTTGACTCCTTATTCTAGCATGGTTGATGAGGGGCCATTCACGGGCTCTGAAAGATGACACGCCGTCAGCAAGGGGCAGACTTTCTCTTCACCACCCCTGTGCGTCTTTTCATGAACGGACTGAATTGCCTTTTCCATCGTTGGATAAATATGGTCCTCTCCGACTTTTGCTATAAAATGCGTTCTTTCAAGCACTTTCATCACGGTTTCGTTCACCCCGCTCAGCGAGATATCAATTCCGGCGCTCCGGATTCGATCCACGAGTAAAGATAGCGTTTCCTCTCCGGAGGCGTCAATATCATTTATGCCGTTGGACACCAGAATAATATGCCGCAACGTTTTCTTTTTCAGCATGATGTCAGCGATCTGATCTTCAAGGTAACTGGCGTTTGCAAAAAACAGCGTTCCGTCAAAGCGAAGCATGGCAATGTACCTGCATTCGTGCAGTCCGTGATCGGTTGTGCATCTCAATACATGATCATCATCCCTGCTCAAAAAAGCCATTTTGGGTCTCATACTTTTATAAAGGAATACCATCAGCGAAAGCACAACGCCGATCATGATGCCCCGGTCCAGGTGGGGCGCAAAGGCAAGGGTGGCGATAAAGGAGATGATCGCAATGGCGCCATCATACCATTGGGCTTCCCATGCATGGACAAAACCCGAAACGTTGATCAGCCCAATGACGGCCATCATGATGACGGCAGCCAGAACGGATTGGGGCAGATGGTAAAGCAGCGGTGTAAAAAAAAGCAGGGCAATCACCACCGTCAAACTTGTAAACACGCTTGATAGACCGGATACCGCGCCGCTCTGAAGATTTACCGCAGATCTTGAAAAAGACCCGGAAGTGGGGTAGCTTTTTCCCATTGCGCCTAAAATGTTGCCCAGGCCCTGGCCGATCAGTTCCTGGTTGGGATCGAGCCGCTGGCCCGTTTTGGCGGCCATGGCTTTGGCGATGCTGATGGCCTCCATGAAACCCAGCAGCGAGATGATGGCCGCATAGGGCAGAAGATGGAGAATAACCCCCAGATCCACCTTGGGCATGCTCAGGGTGGGGAGTCCACTGGGGATTTCCCCCACCACCACACCGCCGCCGATCATGAGAAGTTGATCCGTTTTCAGCGCCTGGTTCCCTACTTTTATGTGCCAGGTGCGGCCGTCTCCCTTAGAACCTTCCGGAAGTACGTTTTTCGGATAGAATTTCAGACTGCCATTTGCCTCTAAAACACCTTCAAACAACATTTCCCGTATGGCGGATCGGATTTTATGGATCTCTTGATGCACCCGTGCCATATTGATGGTGAGCACATTGATTTCATGTTCCGCATTCAACACTCCGATGATATCCTGATTTTGGTTGGCCGCATCCAGGGCTTTATTCACTTCGGCCCTCTCTTCGGCAAGTGAAGGAATGGTGGCAATGGAACGGTTGAATTTTTCCACCATGCCTCTGATTTCCGGGGATTGAATGGCTGAAACGTCAACGGCCTCGTTGTGCTGAAAACCGGTCATCCAGGATAGGAGGGTGGTGATGACCACCGCCACCAGAACATTGGGGATCTTCGGGGAGATTCGCCGTAAACCGTACATGATGCCAAACGCCAACGCCCCCATGGCGAGTGTGGGCCAGTGGGTATAGTGCCAGGCGGATTGAATGACGCGTATAATCGTCTCGTAATGATGCTGAGCCTTGTCCACATAGACCCCGAACATTTTGGAAAGCTGGGAGGATGCGATAATAATGGCTGCGGCATTGGTGAAGCCGTTTACGACCGGATGAGACAGAAAGTTGACCACCAGTCCCAGTTTCAGGACGCCCAACGTAAACTGGAAAGCGCCTACTGACAGTGCCAGAAGGATGGCATAGGCGATGTAGCCGGGACTCCCCGCTGTGGCAAGGGGTTCCAGGGATGCTGCCGTCATGAGGGACACCACAGCCACCGGGCCGGTGGCCAGTTGACGGCTCGATCCGAACAGGGCTGCAACCATGGGAGGCAGAAATGAAGCGTACAGACCATAGTAGGGCGGCAGTCCCGCCAGTTGTGCGTAGGCCATGGACTGGGGAATCAGGACGAGCGCTACGGTAAGGCCTGAAATAAAGTCCGTCCTCAAACTCGTCAAGTCGTAATCTTTAAACCAGCCCCAAAATGGAAATACTCTGGTCAGCATGAATTCTGCTCCTTGTTGTGAAAGACTTGCCTGTTGCAATCATTAACCGCTTGCAAGCATCCTTCTGCAAGAGGCGATCAGCTCACTGGAAAGTGCGCCCGCGTTGTACAGGTTGTAGCTGTTAAAACGAACCAGTCCATCCGTTAGGGTAAAGAGGATCAACGCTGTTTTTCTGGCCGGCACAGACCCTATGGACCCATCTTTTTTCCCCAGATTCACGGCTCTCTCAAAGATGTCCACGAGCCCGTTGTAGGTATCTTCAAGATATTCCCGGCAGATCGGATTCACCTCAGCCAGTTCATAGGCGTCATGCCGGTGGAGCAACATAAACAGATCCGGGCTGTGGCCGGCCAGATAGAGATAAAAGGAGACGACCTCCTCCACCATTTTCAGCCCGTTTTTAAAATGCTTCCTGGCGGTGTACCGGTCAAAATCAGTGATAATTTCCAGTTTGACCGTTTCCAGTACGGCCAGAAAAAGCGTCTCTTTATTCTTGAAATGGTAGAATATTGTTCCTTCCGCGGCACCGGTGATTTTGCTTAACTCCGCCATGGATGTATCCTTGAAACCTTTTTTGGCAAAAAGCCATGTGGCCGCTTTAAGAATGGACTTTTTTTTGGACATACGAATAAGCTCCTTCAGGTCAAATCTGAAAAACCAACTGAGCGCTCAGTCAGTTTCAACCTTAGTAAAGTTTTTCGTGGAGGTCAAGGAAAAAATGTTTGACAGGGGTTAATTTAGAGATAAATTGAGAAAAGACCCGATGTGAGGCAGGAATAGGTTGTATTTTTTGGTCTTAAACTGAGTATTCACTCAGCACACACAGGCTTAAATCAGGTGAGATGCGAATGCTATAAGATGTCCCCGGGCTCATATCGAGCTTCTTCGGTATAGCGGTCAAACAGGGGCGCCGCTTTTGCCGCGACCTGCTCAATCTGCTCGGCCGCATTTCCCACAAAGTGTTTCTTATCCGCCAATATAGCCTTGATCTGGTCTTCGGTAATGCCGGCCGCTTTGAATACGGCATCACCGGCGAGTTTGTCAGCTAGTTGGGGGACTGCCCCTCTCTCGCGCATGGCCATGGCCTCTGCCACGGCGTGGCGTTTGATGGCTTCATGGGCCGTTTCCCGGCCAACGCCGGCTTTAATGGCCGTCATCATGATTTCAGTGCTGGCAAGAAACGGCAGATACCGATCCACCTCTTTGTCGATGGTCACGGGGTAGGCACCCATGTTCAAAAGAACCGTCAGGGTGGTTTCGCACAAACCGTCCGAGGCATACAGAGCATCGGGCATGACGATCCTTCTGACCACCGAACAGGATACGTCGCCCTCTTCCCACTGGTCTCCTGCCAGCCTGGACGCGCCGTCAGTATACATCTTGATCAGGGTGGAAAACCCGCAGATCCTTTCTGCGCTACGGGTATTCATCTTGTGGGGCATGGCGCTGGACCCGACCTGACCCTTCTTGAAGCCTTCGGTCACCAGTTCATAGCCGCTCATGAGGCGCATGCCTTTGGCAAAGTTCTCGCAGGCGCTTCCCATGAAGGCCAACTGACTGAGCAGCGCGTAATCAAGGGATCTGGGATAAACCTGGCCTGTGGAATCCAGAACGCGCTCAAACCCCAAACTTTGGGCCACCATTGTCTCCAGCATGTGAACTTTTTCAGGATTTCCCAGCAGGGTGAGCATGTCGAACTGGGTGCCCACCGGACCTTTGATGCCTCTGAGGGGATAAGCGTTTAGGAAGCTTTCAAAACCCGTCATGTGGGTGAGCAGTTCTTCCGCCCACATGGAAAACCGCCGTCCCAGTAGGGTGGGTTGTGCGGCCTGGTGGTGTGTTCGGGCCGTGAGGACAATGTCCTGGTATTCTGAGGCGCGATCCAGCATATGCCTCAGGACAGACACATAGCGGCCCAGGATGATCCGGGAGGCCTTCTTGAACTGCATCTGCTCCACATTGTCGGTGAGATCCCGGCTGGTCATACCCTTGTGAATATGCTCATCTTTTCCGGAAGCTTTAACAAATGCTTCGATTTTGGCTTTGACGTCGTGTTTGGTCTCAATCTCCCGCTGATTGATGAAGTCCAGGTCAATGTTGTTCCTGGCGGCTTCATAACCTTCAATTACATCGGCGGGAATGGAAATCCCGAGCTTTTTCTGGACCTTCATTACGGCAATCCAGAGTTCCCTCTCCGCCAGAATCCTTCCCTCTTCAGAAAAGATGCCATTGATTTCAGGGCCGGTATATCGTTGAGACAATACATTGATGTTTGACATTTTTTGTCCTCTGTGAGTCCAATGGAAACAAATTTCTTTCTTGACTAGGTCCGTTTGCCTGCTCTATCTTCCACCTGAATGGGTCCTGTAATTCAGAAACACAGTAAATAAATTCCAGCAATAGTCAAGCATTATGATACCATTTCCAAAAATTGATCCCAGTATTATCGAACTGGGTCCGTTTAAACTCAGGTGGTACGGACTCATGTATGTCCTGGGATTTCTGGCGGCCTATTTTCTGATTGGTGTGCAGAAGGGTGCGCGTCGGCTGGGTCTTCAGGGAAAACTGTTGCAGGATTTGATTTTTTATATGGCCATTGGGTTGGTGGTGGGGGCCCGCCTGGGGTATGTCCTGTTTTACCAGTTTGCAAATCTGGGATACTATTTTCAACACCCCATAGAGATTATAGCCGTCTGGCACGGCGGGATGAGTTTCCATGGTGGCTTCATCGGTGTCGTGCTGGCAAGCATCCTGTTCTGCCGCGTTCGTGGTCTGCCCTTTCTGCAACTGGCGGATGTGGTGATTGTGACGGCACCGGTGGGACTTTTTTTTGGCCGTATGGGAAATTTCATTAACGGTGAGCTCTACGGTCGAGCCACATCAGTCCCCTGGGCCATGATTTTCCCCTCAAGCCCCGGTGTGCCGCGGCACCCATCGCAGCTGTATGAGGCAGGACTTGAAGGTGTGGTCCTGTTTGTGGTTCTGTGGGTGCTTAAAGATCGCATCAAACGCCCCGGCGCCCTGGTGGCCCTGTTCCTGGCCGGATACGGCGCCATGCGCTTTGTGGTGGAGTTTTTCAGGGAGCCGGACACACATATCGGGCTGTTTATGGGATTGTTCTCCGTGGGGCAGTTCCTCTGCCTGGCCATGATCCTGGCGGCGGGGTTTCTCTGGATGCTCTTGCCGCGTGACGGGAAGGACGCTTCAAATTAGCGATGCACAGTAGAAGCTCATTTCTGAATTTTGTGTTTTTGATGTATCTATTTCACTTTACAACGGGGATTATTCTATCGTAAGCTCCTTATCAAGAAAATTGTAAAGAAAAGGCAAACCCTTCGAAAGAGGGGGGACGCAAAGCCGTGGGTCTAAAACCGTATAGGTCATGATTGCCAGGTTGCCGAAAAGTGCTTTTTGCATAGCGATAGGAGCTCCTGGATGGTCATGTTCGGGGGCTTTTTTTGCCTCGGGGGTATCGCGATGAGACACAATGGTGCAGGCGTGACAAAAGTTTTGAAGCTGCGGCAGCAGACGGAGAAAATGCTCAAAAAGAGTGCTTCAGCCCTGAAAAAAATGTCCGTCACTGACATTCGAAATCTCCTTGAAGACCTTCAGGTTTATCAGGTTGAGCTGGAGGCTCAGAATAAAAAGCTGGTGCGAATTCAGAAGGATCTCAAAGATGCGAGAGACCAATTTGGGGATCTATACGATTTCGCCCCTATTGGCTATTTTACCATTTGCGAAAAGGGCGATATCTTGAATGCAAATCTCACAGGCGCGGCCATGATGGGAGAGGAAAGAGCCGGCCTTTTGGGAAACCCTTTTTCCCGTTTTATTGCGCGGGAGTCCGTGGCCGGTTTTAACTTGCATTGCAAACAGGCATTTGAAACAGGCACCATACAGAAATGCGAAATGGTTTTAAAAAAGGGGAAAGGATTATTTCATGCGCAACTGGAGAGTATTGTTGTCCAAAAGGAAGAGAAACCGCATTCAGGTCAAATGAGAATGGTTGTCACGGACATTACGGAACGGAAAAAGGCCGAGGAAGCCTTGCGGGAGAGTGAGCTGCGGTATCGGACCCTGTTTCGAGAATCGCGGGAAGCCAAGAGCCTGGCAAAAAATGGCAGAATTATTGAGGTGAATCCTAAATGGCTTGAATTGCATGGTTTTGAAGACGATAGCGAAGTTGTGGGAAAGGATGTCCTCCAGTTTATCTATGAAGAGGATCGAAAGATCCTTAGGGATCGACGGAAACGATGGTCCGAAAAACTGGAAGCGGTCTACGAATTAAGGGATATCCGTCGTGACGGATCCATTGTGAATGTGGAGGTTTATTCAAGCCGAATCTCCATTGAAGGAGAAGCGGCCATTCTGGCGACCATTCACGATATCAGCGACCGCAAGCGGCTGGAAGAGCAGGTTCGGCAAATGCAAAAGATGGAAGCCACGGCTACCCTGTCGGGAGGTATCGCCCACCAGTTTAACAATGCCCTGTCTGCTATTACCGCTCACACCGGACTCCTCGAAATGGATTTTTTCGATAATGAAAAGGTCATGCATTGCGTCAGGCCCATGAAGCGGGCAGCGGACCGTATGGCGAATCTAACCGCCCAGGTTTTGGCCTATAGCCTTGGTGGGAGATACCATCCCGGGCCTCTTTTTATCAGCGATTTTGTGGAATCGTTTATCCCGTCTTTTCGTCAGAGTATTCCCGATTCCGTCCGGGTGGATTTGAAACTGGCACCGGATGGGGCTAAGGTGATTGCGGACCCGAAGCAGATGCAGATGGTCATGTCGGCGGTTTTAGACAATGCCGTTGAGGCCATTGAAAGTGTGGGATATGTTCGGATTTCAAGCGAAAAAGTGAATTTAGACGAAGGTTTTATGAGCAAACATCCGGATCTCAAACCCGGACGGTATGTATGCCTTACGGTTGAGGATAGTGGGAAAGGCATGGATTCAAAGACGCTCAAGCAGATTTATGATCCATTTTTTACCACCCACTTCATTGGTCGAGGGTTGGGCATGTCTGCGGCTTATGGGATCGTGAAGGGGCATGGCGGTTTGATTTCCATTGATTCCAAATTGGGGGAGGGGACCACGGTTCGCATATACCTGCCGGTTATGGAGGATATCCGGATCAGTGACTGACATAGCTCTTTATGGTTTTGTATGGATTGACACGAGTTCGAAACTGAAAGAAAAAACTTTACAATCGGTATTTAATTGGCGAAAGTATTGTTTTTATGGGGGGATTATCTTTAAGAAAATTAAGGAGGAGCGTCAAGATGAAAAAAGGTTTTCTGGTGGTTCTTTTGATGGTGGTTTTTTTCGTGGGGAATTCGGTTTTTGCAGAGGCAAAAACCGCAGGAGAAAGCGCTAAAGCGGCAGGTCAAAGTGTTTCAGACACTGCCAAAGAAGTGGGCAGCGACATCAAGAAAGGCTCCCAGCAGTTTGGGAAAGACGTAAAGGAAGGTGCTCAGCAGTTCGGCAGGGATGCATCGGCCATGGGTAAGGAAGTGGGGCAAGGTTTCAAGAAAGGTGGGGAGAAAGTGGGACAAGGGTTTAAAAAAGGCGCAGAGGATGTTGGTAAGGGATTCAAGGAAGGGGCGAAAGGCGCCGGGAAATAGAATGTTTTATGCACGGGCCATTGTTTGACAGGGAGAGTGAACTTGCGTTCGGATATACTGAAAAATGATATTGAGACACTGCCCCACCGGGCCCTGCTGTTGTCCGCCGGGCTGAAAGAGCAGGATTTTGAGCCGGGTAAGCCTTTTGTGGGTGTGGCAAACAGCTACAACAATATCATCCCCGGTCATATTCACCTGAATGAATTAACCCGAGAGGTTAAAAGAGGCATTCGGGATGCTGGCGGCGTGCCGTTGGAATGGGGAGTCCCTGGCGTCTGCGACGGGATCGCCATGTACGTGGAAATGAGGCTGAGCCTTCCCAGCCGGGAGCATATCGCGGACAATATTGAAATCATGGTGCTGTCCCATTCCCTGGATGGATGGGTGGGTGTCACTTCCTGCGACAAAATCACCCCCGGCATGCTCATGGCGGCCGGCCGTCTGGATCTCCCGGCTGTGATCCTCACCGGCGGACCCATGAAAGCCAATATTGTTAACGGTGAAAAACACCACCCCATCGAAGGCTTCGGTCTGGTGGGCCAGGTGAAAGGCGGCAGGATGACGGCCGAAGAAGCGGAAGGGATGCTCCCGCAAATGATCTGTGGGGCCGGTTCCTGTGTGGGTCTTTACACGGCCAATACCATGGCGGTGGTCTCTGAAGTGCTGGGCATGTCGGTGACCGGATGCGCCACAACCCCGGCCCTGGATCCTCTGAAAAAAGAACAGGCCTATGAATCGGGAAAGCGTGTGGTTGAACTGATCAAAAAGGACATCCGGCCACGGCACATCTTGACAGCGCAGGCTTTTGAAAATGCCGTTCGAGCCGATATGGCCATGGGCGGGTCCACCAATGCGGTCCTGCACATCCCTGCGGTGGCGGGAGAAGCCGGGATTTCGGTTGATCTGGAAATGTTTGATCGCATCGCCCGGGAAACCCCCCATATCTGCGCCATTATTCCCGCCGGCGCCTATGAAATGGCCGAGATACACCAGGCGGGCGGGGTGTCGGCCGTTCTGAATCGATTGGCCCATCTGATTAAGGATTCGGATACGGTTAACGGTCGATCCATTTTCGAGATCGCCGCGAGAGGGAAGGTGTTGGATGAAGACGTTATAAGACCCCTTGAAAACCCCTATCATCCCCAGGGGGGCATTGCCGTACTGAAAGGCAACATTGCCACGAGCGCGGTCATCAAGCAGACGGCGGTGGAAGATGATATGCAGGTGCACAAGGGGCCTGCAAAAGTGTTCTATACGGAAAAGGATCTTCTCCATGCCATTACAGAGCACAGTATCGCTGAAGGAGATGTGATTGTGCTGCCCTTTCAAGGTCCTTGCGGCGCCCCGGGTATGCCCGAAATGCTGACCCCCACCGATGCCATAAAAGGCGCCGGATACCGTAAAGTGGCGTTGATTACGGATGGACGATTTTCCGGTGCCACCAGCGGTCCCTGCGTAGGCCATATTGAGATGGAAGCATTTAATGGCGGCCCCATCGGTGCCATAGCGGACGGTGATATAATAGAGATCGACATTCCCAACAGACGTCTGAACGTCCAATTGAGCGATGCCGAGATTGAAGAACGGCTGGAACAGGCTCGCCCCCCGGAAAGAGAGCTTACGCCGTTGCTCAGGCAATACAGAGATAAATTCAGGGGTATGAACTGTTATGGACAACAATAAACGATGATGAAACGGAGTCGATCATGAAGATCAATAAGGTAGATCACATTTGCATTGCGGTGAAAGATCTCGATGCGGCAAAAAAGGTCTGGGAGCCCCTTCTTGGGAAGACGGGTCCGGATGACGCATATATTGATGAACCCGAGAAGATCAAGGTGGCCCGTTACATGGTGGGGGAGGTGGGTTTTGAGTTGATGGAGTCCACCACGCCGGATGGTGATGTGGCCAAATACATTGAAAAAAACGGTGAAGGCGTCATGCTTCTCAGTTTCAACGTGGACAACACGCGGGAATCGGTGGAAGAACTGAAATCAAAGGATTACCCGATCATTCCCGATTCGAAAGGTGAAACGGCAAGGCCTTTTCGCGACTGTGAATTCGCATTTATCCACCCCAAAAAGCTCAACGGTGTCTTGACCGAAATCATCGATTACAAATGGGACGAATTGAAGAAATGATGTGGTGACCCCTTCTGATATTGTCACGCACCGAATTTATTTACACTTTTTTCAGAAACAGGCTGGTGTTGACGCCACCGAATGCGAAGTTTTGAATGGAGGCGATCTTGATCGGGGTTTCACGTAACCTTCCGGTGTGGCGAATCGTGGCGCATCTGGGATCAACCTCCTCCAGGTTCAGGGTGGGTGCGATAAACCCCTTCGTCATCATAAGGAGGGTGATGATCGTTTCAATGACGCCGCACGACCCCATGGTGTGCCCCATGTAACTCTTGAGACCCGTGACGCAGGGTCCCTTACCATAGACTTTGGCAATGGCCATTGACTCGGCGACATCACCCATTTTCGTGGCCGTGGCATGGGCGCTCACAAAATCAACATCCTCAGGGCCTATTCCGGCATTTTTTAAACCCTGGTGAATGGTTTCTCTGATACCGTCCATGTTGGGCAGGATCAAATCCCCGCCAGTATTGCCGCACCAGAAACCAATCACCTCTCCCAGGATGTTCGCTCCCCTTTTTTTGGCGAATTCGTACTCTTCCAGCAGAACCGCGCCGGCCCCTTCTCCCACCACCAAGCCGTCTCGCTTTGCATCAAAGGGGCGGGGGGTGAGATGGGGTGTTTGGTTGTATTCCGTTGAGCAGGCCAGCAGGTTGTCAAAAACCGCCACGGTGGTGGTATCATACTCGTCGGCACCGCCGCAGACCATGGCATCCTGCATGCCGTATTTGATGGCTTCATAGCCGTATCCGATGGATTGGCTGCTGGTGGTGCACGCCGTGGAAGAGGAGATCACACGGCCGGTAATTTCAAACATTTTGGTAATGTTGACCGCTGTGGTATGCACCATGCTTTTGAGGTAATCCACTGCGCCGATGGCGGAGAACTGCTCTTCCGATCCGCTGAAAAAATGCTCATAGATCTGTCTCTGCACCGTTGGACTGCCATGGGTGGAGCCAAAAGCCACCCCAAGCCTGCCCGAAGATATGAATTCCTGCTCCAAACCGGCGGATTCAAGCGCCTCTTTCACCACCTGGCAGGCGTAGAATGCCACCGGCCCCATGGTTTTGCGATATTTTCTTTTAAAGCTGAAATCGATGGGATAGCTGACGGTACCGAATACCTGTGATTCCACGCGATCTGTCAGGAGGTCGTCTTTCCGAATTTTCTTCACACCGGATTTTCCATTGATGAGGCTATCGATCAGTTCATCTTCGGCATGGCCGATGGGTGTGATGGCGGATGCGGCGGTGATGACGACTCTTCTTTCCATGGGGGTTCCTGTTCTTCACTAAAAACCTACATCAAAGTTCTTTTTTCGGCGAGGGATACCACATAATCGCATATCTGGTTGACGGTGCGAATCTCCATTGCAGCTTTTTTTTCCTGGCGGGTTAATTCCGAACCCAGCATTTTTTCGATTTCACCCAGAAGCTCAAGTGCATCAATGCTGTCAAAATCATGTTCTTCGGTGAGGTTATCATCCAACCCCGGGTTGACGATTTCAAATTCCGTTTCAAAAATTTGCAGTATGTTCTTTTTTATTTCATCTCGTGTCATTCAATGTGCCTCGATTTTTTTGTTTCAGCGCTCGGCCCTGAAAGCAAAAATGGTCAGTGGCTGAGGGCTAATGGTATTGGATTGCACAGGAGATGTCAATGTGGAACGAAACTCTAGTTATACCTTTGAAATTAATGAAGTTTTTTACCCAGAAAGGGTTCAAAGTGATACCACTGAAAAGGGTGTTGCAGGATATTTTCTGCCAGATGATCGGCATATTTCTGCGCTGTTTTTTCAATGGCTTTGCGCCTGTGGGCACGTGAAGCACTTTCAATTTCAATGGGCTCACTGATTGAAACATGATAGCATCCCTTGCCGGTGCGCCAGGCAAAAAAAACATACAGGGGAACGTTTGAAAGAAGCGCAAGGAGATAAGGGGTTTCGGGAAGCGCTGCTTCGTATCCCAGAAAAGAGACTGGAACACTTCGCTGGTCCTTTCGCCAGAGCACATCGCCTGCCATGGACACCATGCCGCCGCTTTTGAGCTGTTTAACGCCTTCCACGATATCAAATGGAGAGCCGCCCTCCTTGTCAACAGCAATCACATTGATGCCTGCACCCGTGAAATCGTCTTTTTGGAAGCTTTCAATCTGCTCTTTCTGGCTTTTCCCCATGTAGAGCAATAAATCGATTTCCGGCAGTTCTCTCTTCAAATGATGGGCGGCAGCATCCCAGTTTCCCGCATGGGACATAATCATCACGCCCCCGGATCGATTTTTTACGGCGTGTTCAAGATGTTCCAGGCCAGTGGAGAAAAACGTGGCACTTCTAGAAGTGCCTGTAATCATGGCCCTTTCAAGAAAAACATCCGTAAAATCATGAAATTGTCTCCAGGTACACCATATGTGGTATGCCAAGCGCTGGGTTGGAAAAAGCGCTTTGTAGAAGTTGATCCCTGTTCTGACGCGATGGGGGCAGAAAACAAAATAGCCCGTGGAGACAAACCAGGCAAAAAGCTTGAAAAACCATGGCCCGAATTTTTCGGATCCGGCGATGAGTGTTTTATAGAACCATCCCTTCATGATTCAGATTCTGGCAGATTATAGGGTTGTCCATGGATCGTCAAAATCCCAGGGGCTTTCGAATGTCATCAGGGATTTCAAACATCATTTCCATTTGCGGGTACACCACTGCAACCTGTTCGCTTCTTCCCCTGGCGCAAATCTGATGGTGTCCTTTCCGCCTGATTTCAAAATCCATGACGATCTTGATTTTGGCCTCCAGCACTGTGACCCTGCAAAGCAGTTCGTCGCGGTTCCGAAGGGCGATAATGTGTTTGGTCGAGGTCTTGATAATGGGGAAGAGATAATTTGTCTTTTCGAAATAGTCTTGAAGATCAATGCCGCACTGATCGAGCAGGGCAAACCTGGCCACATCGAAATATTTCATGAGATTGCCATGCCAGACAATATTCATGGGATCCAGATCGTGAAAAGGGACCGTTATCCCCACCTCGCAGCTTTTTCGATTTTCCATAGGGTTCAGGGTCATGGTTGGTTCTGGGTGTTCAACCTATTTTGCCTTACCATCCCATGTCAAGAATTTATTGACGGCATCCATGGTGTATTGATACCATGTAAGGGTTCAGTTGTCAGGGTGCAGGGTGCAGAAAAAGCAGCTTCGAATTACATACATCCTGCACCCTGACAACTGCCCCCTGCACCCTATGAAAGGTGAAACCATGAAAATCAGCAACGTCGCTGAAATGAGAAACCTGGACAGGACCGCCATTGAAACATATGGCATTAAAGAAGAACTGCTCATGGAAAATGCCGGTGATGCGGTCTATTTTGTTATTCTGAACGAATTCGGCATCAAGGGTAAACGCTTCGTTGTTTTTTGCGGAATGGGCAATAACGGTGGTGATGGTTTCGTTATTGCGCGAAAGCTTCATTCAAACGGAGGGCTTGTCAAGGTATTCATTCTGGGAGATCAGCAAAAGTACCGGGGGGCGGCAAAGCTGAACCTGGATATTTTGAAATCTCTCCCCGTTGAGATCCGTGAAGTTCGAGAAGAACCATCTGTTCATATGGATATCACGCACTCGGATGCTATCGTGGATGCGATTCTGGGGACCGGGCTGGAACGGGAAGTGAAAGGCTTTTATCGGGACATCATCCATACCATTAACAAAAGCGGGAAAACCGTTTTCAGCGCGGATATTCCCTCCGGTGTTTCAGGGGATACGGGGGAAGTGATGGGGATCTCTGTAAAGGCGGATTACACGGTGACCTTCGGTCTTCCAAAGCTGGGCAATCTCATGTTCCCCGGTCATGATTTATGCGGTGATTTGTATGTAACCCATATCTCCTTTCCGCCCGAATTGTACGATTCCAACGATCTGAAGGTCGGCATCACGCCGCACATAAGCCTTCCCGCAAGGGATCCCAATGCCCACAAGGGCAGCATGGGCCAGGTTCTGTTCATCTCCGGTGCTTCAGGCTATTTTGGCGCGCCTTATTTTGCGGCGCTCTCTTTTCTGAAAGCCGGTGGCGGATATTCACGTCTTGCAGCCCCTGAATCCATCACACCGTTTATCGCCAATAAGGGCAGCGAAATTGTTTTATTGCCTCAAAAACAGACTGAATCCGGGAGCATTGCCATTGAGAACAAGGATGTTCTGCTGGATCTGGCCAATAAAATGGACATGGTTGTGATGGGACCCGGTTTATCTCTGGATGCGGAAACCCAAGGCTTGGCGAGAGCCCTCGTTAAAGAGCTGGAAGTCCCCCTTTTGCTGGATGGTGACGGGATTACCGCCATTTGCAGCGATCTTCAAATCTTAAAAGAGCGTAGGGCAAAAACCGTTCTGACGCCCCATTTGGGCGAAATGAGCAGGATTACGGGGGGCGATGTGCAGAAAATTGACCATGACAGAATAAATATCCTGCAAGGAACTTCGGAATCGTTACAGACGACGGTCGTATTGAAAGGTGGGCACAGCCTGGTTGGATTGCCGGACGGCCGGGTTTTTATGAACATGTCGGGAAATTCAGGTATGGCCACTGCGGGTTCAGGGGATGTTTTAACCGGGGTTATTGCCGCCATGTTCGGGTTTGGCCTGGACGTTGAAGATGCCGTTTTGAAAGGTGTGTTTCTTCATGGTTTTGCCGGGGATCTTGCAGCAAAAGCAAAAGGTGCGGACGGTATGACGGCCCAGGATATTCTTGAGTATTTACCCCTTGCCCTCAAAAAGGATAGGGAGGGGCTCAGCGAGGACTTCGCGCAGCGTTATAGGGGTGCTAAAATTATATAGGGACGACCGTAAACGGTTGTTAAAAACAATCCCACACGTGGTCTTTTTACCGCCGTATCTGTGGTTTTTTCGATACACTTGATGCCTCTTTTTTCAATACACCCCTGTAAATATACGCCAGATCAGGCAGTTTCAGGATGATACATATGTGGCAAGGATTTTGCATCGCCTCTCCGTGGCGGTGTTCTGGCAAATTTAGCTTGGCCACTGTTTAAAAAAGTGGTGTTTTTAAGTGTCATCCAGCTCCAAAAAAACAGGGAAGCAGTGATGATACTTAAACTGCGGCTTCTCGGGTGTGCGTGCATCTGTTCTTCCAAGATCTTAAAACCCTTAGGAGGGAAGATTAATCTGGAGGAAAACAACGACATCCTGGGAAGCCTTTTTTATTGAGAAAATGCCAATTTATCAGGAACGCACCTACAGACATAGCGTTCACGTCAAAGGCCTGAAATCCTTTCAAGTGGTTGTGGGTGAGACCGATCTGTGGATTTGTGCGGAATCGGATCTTAAAAAACAAGCCCGGGATCTGGTTTTTATGTTTCGTCACCAGATCGAAAACCATATCAAGTTTCATCCTGAATTTCTGACGTCACTTGTGCCGCTCAGTGATGACCCCTATGCACCCCCCATTGTCAGGGATATGATCCGGTCTGCCGTAAAAGCCGGCGTAGGCCCAATGGCGTCTGTGGCCGGGGCAATGGCGCAATGGGTGGGAAAGGCGCTCTTTGATTTGAGTGAGCAGGTGATTATTGAAAACGGGGGGGATATTTTCCTGACGGCCAAACGGCCCGTCACGGTCTCAATTTTTGCGGGGGCTTCCCCTTTGAGTAGAAAATTCGGACTGCGCATTCCAGAGCGGCAGATGCCCCTTGGCATATGTTCTTCTTCAGCAACAGTGGGTCACTCCTTAAGCCGCGGGATTACCGACGTGGTTTGTCTTCTTTCCAAATCAACCGCCCTGGCTGATGCTGCGGCAACTGCCCTGGGAAACCGGGTCATGAAAAGCGCTGACCTTGAACAGGCGGGCCATTGGGCGGAGGAGATGGGCGGTATTCTGGGGGGAGTCGTGATTGTAAAGGATGCTATGGCCACCTGGGGTGATGTCGAACTGGTGGAGGTTTAGGAGAGAGTTGTCAGGGTGCAGTTGTCAGGGTGCAGAAAAATCAGCTTCAAATTTCATCCTGCCCCCTGACAACTGCACCCTGCACCCTGTTTTACAAATCATAAAGTGTTTCATCAACCCTAGGGGGTCGTTCTTTGCGAACCTTGATGGATTTTTTTCCAAAGGAGAAGGGGTCTTCCCCTCCCAGAAGATCCCCCATTTCAGATTCGATGGTCTCCGGGTCCTCGCCCCTTTCCATGCGGCTCAGGGCTTCTTCCATGCCATCCCCCAGATTGAGTCCGGTCATATCGGTTAACTTGCGCATGAGCTTGGCGGCTTGCCTGGGATCATTTTCATCCAGATGCTCCGCTTCCGATGCCAGCACATTCATGGCCTGTTCCATTTTGCTTTCGTCCAGATCCGGAAGGGGTGAATCTTCTTCTTCCCCCCGATTGCGCGGTGTGGCAAAAACAGACATATGCCTTTCCAGCTTTACCTTGCCGCACTGCGGACAGAGGGGCCTCTTTTCCGTATTGATGGTTTTGGAGAGGAAGTTAAAAATTGTATGACATTCAGAACAATAGAATTCATATACGGGCATTGTCTTCACCTTTCATTTTTGGTGTGAATTGATCGTTCGTTGTTATTACAAGAATATTCTTTCCCCGTCAATGACCCAGCGGTGAGACATTTGCAAAACGTCCCCTTTTGCCCGATTACTACGTCAGTCTCACCCGTTCTTAATAAAATTGGGCCAATCCTCGAAATATTCAATATATTCCTGTGGTTGAAATTCTCGCCCTCCTTGTACTCGAACAAAATTGAACATTTTCCAAAGGTCTCGTGGTAGCTCAGATAAATCTTGTCTTTTTTTCGTGGATTGGTATACTCCGAAACGGTGTTTATTTGCGGGGGCTGTTGTCCAAAGGTTTTTCGGAGTGAAGGCATGAAAATTGGGGTACTTTCGGATACGCATCTCTATCAAGTCACCCAGAAACTTGTCGATATTTATAACACCTACTTGTCCGATGCGGATATGATTATTCATGCCGGAGACATTGTATCTCCCAATATTATTGATTTCCTGGAAAAAAATGTATTTCACGGTGTTCAGGGGAATATGGATCCTCTGGAAACAAAAGCCCTGCTTCCTGAAAAAAAGATTGTAGAAGTGGGAAACCATTCATTGGGGATTGTTCATGGCTGGGGGGCTGCCAGCGGATTGGAGGAGCGAATCCTCCCGATTTTCCCAGATGTGGATGTGATTATTTATGGTCACTCCCACATCGTTAGCAATCATGAAAAAAACGGGGTCTTATTTTTCAATCCTGGTACGGCTACCGGCTACAGCGCCGCCGGTGTGAACAGCATCGGCATCCTGGAGGTGGGGGAAAAGGTTAAAGGACGTATTATTCCAATTTAGGGAACTGGAAGAAAATAATATACCCATATCGTGCAGAACTTTTGTTCGTCTTCAAGGCGTGATGGCAGGTGCATAGTGGACTATGTGCCTGTTATCACAACGTAGAAGACGGGCAAAAGGGCAAGCAGGATGGGTAGATTATTTTTTGGAAGTTCCCTTAACGGCTATTTTTTTGGTTTTTTTCTATATCATGGATTTTTCCATAAACTTTAGAGATTGACGACTGAATAGGGAGGTTCGGTATGAAACAGATTAAGGCGATTGTTGTTATTCTTTTTTTGCTTTTTATTGTGGTGCTGTCGGTTCAAAACTATGCAGCTTTAACAACCAAAATCAATTTTAAGGCAAACCTGCTTTTTTTGAATTACCAGACAGCAGACTTGTCCATTTTTCTGATTGCGGTGGTGACGTTTCTCTTCGGTGTGGTGGTTATCTGGCTTTTCGGGCTCTCGGAGCGCATCTCGCTCAAACGGCAGATCAAAGACCTTATGAGGGACGTGAAAAACAATGAGATGGAGCTGAATTCCCTCAGGAATCTGCCAGTTACAACGGAAGACATGCATTCAGGCGACGTTGTGAGCCCAACACCCCCTCCCGTAAACACATGATCATGTATCTTCGTGTAAATTTGAAGCCATCAGATTGGATGTTTTGAACGTGAAGGAGAGATCCCCATGCTGGAATCAACCTGGCAATGGTTCCTCAGCGGTGGAAGCCAGCAGATTCTCCTGACGGCCATTGCTTTTCTGCTGATCGGGCTATTCCTGGGAAAACGCATGCGTTCACCCAGGAGCGATAAACAACCGGCAGCGGCAAATAGAGGGGATAGCTCTTTTTTTAAAGGGGTGCAATACCTCTTGAGCAAGGACCACGATCAGGCCATCGAGGAGTTTACAAAATCTGTTCAAGTGAATTCAGATACGATCGAAACCTATGTAACACTGGGGAACCTGTATCGATCAAGGGGCGATATCGACCGTGCCATCAGAATTCGGCAAAATATCATTTTACGTCCCAACCTTGATGAAAAAATCAAAATCGGCGCGCTTTTCGATCTGGGCAAAGACTACCGAAAAGGTGGTTTCCTGAATCGTGCGCTCAAGACATTTCTTCAGGTCTCTCAAAAAACCCCCGATGATGTACGAACCCTTAAAGAAATTGAACGGATTTATGAAGGGTTGAAGGACTGGGAAAATGCTTACGCCACCCGGCAAAAAATTGCCAGACTTGAAAAAGGTCATCATGAGCATATTTTAGCCCACCATTTGGTGGAAGCGGGAAAAGTGTATCAGGAAAAAGATGACACTGGCCAGGCAAAGACATTTTTCAGCAAAGCCATTTCCATTCAAAAAGAGTGTGTTGACGCTTACCTGCATCTGGGAGATCTCCACTTTAAGAAGCAGGAATACAAAAAAGCCATTGCCGCGTGGAAAAAGGTGGCTGAAGTAGCGCCCCAATTTACATTTCTGGCCTATGGCCGTCTGGAAGGGGCTTACACTCGGATGAAAAACCTGGAACCGGTTGAGGTTTTCTTAAAAGAATGCGCTCGCAAAAATCCGGACGCCTTTACCCATATGGCATTGGCCCGTTACCTTTATAACAAGGATGACATGGAGGGGGCCCTGAAGGAAATCAACAATGCTCTTTCATTAAACCCGGGCTTCTGGGAGGCGAGGCGTTTCAGGGGACAGATGTTCTTAAACAGGGGTGCTTCAGAAGATATATTGGCGGATTACGGTGAGATTATCGAAGGGTTGAACGTTCCCTATCTCAGGTTCAGATGTGTCCAATGCGGTTTCGAGCCAAACGAACTTCTGTGGCAATGTCCCCAGTGCAACCAATGGGATACCATTGGCTTGATCAGTGACAACGAGGCCCCCTAAAGACGAGACCCTCGAAGCGAGAAATGGCCCAACTAACCCCCATGCTGAGACAATTTATGGGCATCAAGGATGCGTTTCCGGATGCCATTTTGTTTTTTCGCATGGGTGATTTTTACGAAATGTTTTTTGAAGATGCCCGAGTTGCGGCAAAAATCCTGGGCATTACACTGACCTCCCGGGGCTCTTTCAATGGCAAAAAAGTCCCCATGTGCGGTATCCCGCACCACGCATATCAATCCTACATCGGTAAACTTGTTGACAGTGGCTGGAAGGTGGCGGTCTGTGAACAGGTGGAAGATCCGAAAACCGCAAAAGGAATCGTCAAGCGAGAAGTCGTCCGCGTTGTTACCCCCGGGTCCCTGGTGGATGAAAAAGAATTCGACCGGAAGGCCAACCTTTTCATGGCGGCCATCTGGGGTGAAAATGGTGTTTACGGGTTGGCCCATGCGGATCTTTCCACGGGTGAATTTCGGCTGACGGAGATCAATTCCTTTGAGAACCTCTTGGAAGAACTGGGGAGAATCGACCCGGCTGAATTATTGCTTTCGGAACTTGATCGGAAGACCCGGCAAAAAGATTTTCAAAGGTATCGCCTGGAAATACTGGATGAGGAAACCTTTGATCCCCGGAAGGCGGACGAGCTGCTGAAAGAGCAGCTTTCGGTCAGGTCTCTCATAGGTTTTGGATGTGAAAACATGCCAAGCGGTATCACTGCTGCGGGCGCCCTCGTTGCCTATCTTAGAGAGACCCAGAAAGGGTTCCCCCCCCATATCAAAGAAATTGTCACTTATCATATGGGTGAGTTCATGATCCTGGACGCATCCACCTGTACCCATCTGGAATTGCTGAAAACCATCCGGGACCAGTCAACCAAAGGGTCATTGTGTCAAATCCTTGATCAATCGGTTACCCCCATGGGCAGCCGCCTGCTGAAGAACTGGATCGCCTACCCCCTGGTGCATGTGGACCCCATTCAAGAACGTCTGGCGGCGGTTGCCCGTCTCAAGGATGATCCGGCTTTGAGACAGGCGCTGCGAGGTGAATTGGGTGAGATCTACGATATGGCCCGGTTGAACGGCAAAATTGCCATGAAAAGGGCCAATGCAAGGGATCTTCTGGCACTCAAAGCCTCTATCCTGACACTCCCCGCCGTGAAAGATGCGGTTTCGGGATCTTCAAGCATCCTGTTGTCAAGACTGGGATCAAAATTAGACGTTCTCCATGATGTGGCTTGTTTGATTCAGGAAGCCATCCACGAAGATCCGCCGGTTTCCATCAAAGACGGCGGCATTATCCGTGAAGGGTACAACCAGGAGCTGGACAAGCTGGTCACCTTGAGCCGGGATGGAAAGAGCTGGATTGCGGGTTTTGCGGCTTCCGAAAAGGAGCGAACCGGCATCAACAGTTTGAAGGTGGGGTTCAACAAGGTATTCGGGTATTATATTGAAATCTCAAAAGCCAACCTGAACCAGGTGCCGGAAGACTATATTCGAAAGCAAACCCTGGTCAACGGGGAGCGCTATATTACGGAAGCGCTGAAACGAAAAGAAGGGGAAGTTCTGGGGGCGGAGGAAAAACGGGTCGCCCTGGAGTTTGAAATTTTTGAAGAGATTCGTTCGAAAATCAGCCTTGAAAACCAGCGCATCAGGGAAACAACGGAAACTATCGCGCGGATCGATGCACTGGCCGGTCTTGCCGAAACAGCGGAGCGCAACAATTACACCCACCCAGAAATCAATGAAATCACTGACCTGAAGATTATTCAGGGGCGGCATCCGGTGATTGAACAAACCGTCAAGGGCGAGGAGTTTGTTCCCAACGATATCCATCTGGATGCGCAAAAACAACAGGTCATTATTCTGACGGGGCCCAACATGGCCGGAAAATCCACTATTTTAAGGCAGACGGCTCTCACGGTGCTTATGGCACAGATGGGCAGTTTTGTACCCGCTAAAAAGGCCGAAATCGGCATCGTGGACCGCATATTCACCCGGGTGGGGGCATCCGATGATCTGGCAGGGGGCAGAAGTACATTCATGGTGGAAATGAACGAAACCGCCAACATCCTGAGGCACTCATCATCCCGGAGCCTTGTGGTTCTGGATGAAATCGGTCGCGGCACCAGCACTTACGACGGGCTGAGCATTGCCTGGGCTGTGGCGGAGGCCCTTCACGACAGGGCCGGAAAGGGCGTTCGGACACTTTTTGCCACCCACTATCATGAACTGACGGAGCTAGTGACCACCAAAAACAGGGTTAAAAATTTCAATATTGCGGTTCGCGAGTGGAACGACAATATCTTTTTCTTACGAAAGCTGGTGCCGGGTGGCACCAGCCGAAGTTATGGTATTCAGGTTGCACGAATTGCCGGTCTTCCGGAGGGCGTTATCGAGCGGGCCATGGAAATACTGAAAAATCTGGAAGGGGACGAGGTGGATGAAACGGGCAGGCCGCGCCTGGCCCACACGGCTTCAAGAAATGAGAAAGGTGCTCAGGAAAAAGGCATGGTGCAGTTGGATCTTTTCGGATCTCAGGATCGGGAGTTGAGAAAATGGATTGACGATCTGAACATAGACAATATGACCCCGTTGGAAGCGTTAATGGCATTAAATGACCTGAAAAAGCGGATAAGCTAAACCGATGAAACGAAGAACCTTCTATTTTATATTGACATGCCTTGCGGTGGCCCTTCTGGCGGTCCCACCGGGTATCGAAGGCAAAACACCCAAAAAAGCGTCAGAACTGCTTGAGAAGGCGAATCGCTCAAAAAAAGCGCTTTTTGGCTCAGCTAAAAAGAAGCGCTATCGCCACAACTGGATCAAATGCGCAACCCAATACGAGGTGGTCTACGACCGCTATCCGAAAAGCCCTTCAGCAGCCCCGGCCCTTTATCAAGCCGCTGGTCTCTACACAAAACTCTATAAATACTCCAATAAAAGCAAGGATCTGGATACAGCCATTGCGCTTTACCGAAAGTTGGTGACCGAGCACGGAAATCATTTCCTGGCCGATGATGCCCAATACAAAATCGGGGAGATCTATTACAGAACAAAAAATGATCCGTCCCAGGCCTATGTGGAATTCTTGAAGGTGGATGTCCGGTTTCCAAAAGGAGATATGCGGCCCGGAGCCAAAAAAATGCTCGACAAGCTGGCTGTAACCCTGAACAGGAAAATGGAGCGGAAAAATGGCGCCAAGGGACCCGCCATAGAAAAACAGCGGGCCATGGTTAAGAATATCCGTTACTGGTCAACCCCCAACTACACCCGCGTGGTGATTGATGTGAAGTCTCCGGTAAAATACGAACATCATCTCTTAAAGGCCGATCCCGGCCATAAGAAGCCGCGCAGGTTGTACCTGGACCTTCATAATGCCCGGGTCAGCAGGCGTATTGACAGTGTTGTCCCCATCAAGGACGATCTGCTTCAGAAAGCCAGGGCCGGACAATACACGGAAAACACGGTGCGAGTTGTTCTGGATACGGAAAAACTGGTGGGGTACAATGTATTTCACCTCTATGATCCCTTCCGTATTGTGGTAGATGTGCGCGGATTTGAAAAGCGAAAAACCCAATCCCTTCAAGAACCGGTGCGATCAGCAAAAAAACAAAAAGTCAGGCGAGGTATCAAGAAAACCGAAAAACCGGATCAAACCATTTCCCTGGCCAGGCAACTCGGCCTGAATGTGAATCGGATTGTCATTGATCCCGGCCATGGCGGAAAGGATTCGGGTTGTGAAACACACCGGAAATACAAAGAAAAGAATATTACCCTGGCGCTCGCGAAACGTCTGGCAAGCCGATTGAAAAAGGAAATCGGCTGCGAAGTCTTTCTCACACGGGACAAAGACGTTTTTCTATCCCTGGAACAAAGAACCGCCATTGCCAACATGAAAAAAGCGGATCTCTTTATTTCATTGCATGTCAATGCCCATAAAGATGGACGGATTCATGGGCTGGAAACCTATTTTTTGAACATGGCCACGGATCAACGGGCCGTAATGGTTGCAGCCAGAGAAAATGCCACATCCGAAAAAAACATCAGCGATCTTCAAACCATACTGAACGATCTGATGATGAACACGAAAATCCGTGAATCGAGCAGGCTGGCTCACCAGGTACAAAAGGGCATGGTGGGAGGCGCCGGCAAGCGGTACAGGAAGATCAGGAACCTGGGCGTCAAGCAGGCCCCTTTTTACGTCCTTATCGGTGCTCAGATGCCGGCCGTTCTGGTGGAAGTGGGATTTTTGAGCAACCGCACTGAACGAAAAAGACTGATGAACAAGGCCTACCAGGAGCGGCTGGCGGCGGGCATCTGTGACGGCATAAAGTGTTATATCGAAAGTATCGATAGCAGTTATCAGGGAGGATAAAAGCTTATTTCATTCGCAGATAGGCATCGATGAAAGGATCAATTCCCCCATCCATTACCTTTTCCACATTTCCATTATCAAGATTGGTGCGGTGATCTTTTACCATCCTGTATGGATTGAAAACATAGGAACGAATCTGGCTTCCCCATGCAATATCTTTCTGGGTGTCGTGCATTTCCTGCTTTTTTTGCTCCAGCTTATTCTTTTCCAGGTCGTAAAGTTTTGATTTCAGCACCTTCATGGCCATCTCTTTGTTGCGATGCTGACTCTTTTCATTCTGACATTGAACCACGATCTTGGTGGGTAGATGCGTAATTCTGATGGCTGAACTGGTCTTGTTGACATGTTGCCCCCCGGGGCCACTTGCTCGGTAGGTGTCAATCCTGAGATCGTTGTCATCCACCTCGATATTGATGTCCAGGTCCACCTCCGGAAGTACTGAGACGGAGGCAAAAGAGGTGTGCCTTCGACCGGTTGCGTCAAAAGGTGAAATCCGGACCATGCGGTGGATGCCATGCTCTGATTTCAGGTAGCCATAGGCATAAGCCCCCGTTACCGTAAAGTCCACATTCTTGATGCCTGCTTCATCGCCTGCCAGGAAATCGATGACCTGAACCTTCATCCCCTTGGCCTCAGCCCACCGGACATACATTCTGAAGAGCATTTCCACCCAGTCCTGGGCTTCGGTTCCCCCGGCCCCCGCATTAACGGCGACAATGGCATTTCGCCGATCATCGGGTTTGCCCAGAAGAGACCTGAGTTCCAGATTCTTAATATTTTCTTCCAGGCTTTCTACATCTTGGGTGACCTCTTTAAGGGTGGACGTATCCTTCTCTTCAATGGCCATTTCTGCCAGGAGCGCGGCGTCTTCGGTTTTTCTGAAAAGGCCCTGCCATGTATCAATCTGCTCTTGAAGGGCTGAACGTTCCCGGTTCAAGCGGGATATTTCCTCCTGATCCCTTTGCCAGAAATCGGCCTTGCTCATCAGGTTTTCCATCTCTTCCAGCTTGAGTTTCTGGTTATCTAAGTCAAAGATGACCTCTTAGTCCATTGAGTTGGCCCATCACCGTTTCAATCTTTTCCGTGATGTCATCTAGCATGGTATCCCTCCCATTCGGTATTCTATTTCTCCCTTCTCTTTTCCTATGATATTCTCATAGACCGTTTTTTGTCAATAGCGGCAATGAAAGAGAATCCTTTTCAGGTGTGTCAGATGTGGTTTTTCGAATTTCTTGACATGCTGTCATTGTGGCACTATACTTCTTCCCGTCGCTAGGGGTGGTTTTGCTGAGAGTTGGATCGCCTTAGAACCTGAACTGAGGTTCATCCTGCAACCCTTAGAACCTGAACTGGGTAATGCCAGCGAAGGGAAGCGGCACGGTCGTGAAATATTCTTGCGATTCGTGTTGGGTGGTCCTTTTTGAGCCGCTTTTCTTCTTTGGAAGAAAGTGGCTTTTTTTCTGGCGTTTTTATCAAATCGCTTTGCCACGATGGCTTTCATTTTCCCTTTGTTGCCCACCGGTTCAAGACCGACTATTCATTCAAAACCTGCTGCTCAGGGCATAACAACATGAAGAGAGGGCATTCACATGACCGGAAATAAAGGAATAGAACCCATTGGACAACAAGACCGAAACCTCGGCGGAATGGATTTCTTCCTTCTCTGGGCGGGGGCCGCCGTGTCCCTGGCAGAGATCTGGGCTGGAGGCCTTCTCATCCCCTTGGGTCTTGCGACGGGTTTCCTGGTGATCCTCCTGGGGCATTTTATCGGGAATATACCCATGGCCTTTGGTGGGGTCATCGGAAGCAAAACCGGTCTTCCCACCATGGTGGCGGTGAGGCCGTCTTTCGGGATCCGTGGGTCCTACTTTGCCACGGTCCTCAATCTGGTGCAGTTGGTGGGGTGGACCGGCGTTATGCTGTGGATCGGCGGACAGGCGGCCCAGGCGGTTTGGCCCATGCCCTCCTTCGGGTTTCGAGGCTGGGTCCTGGTGGCCGGTATCGCTACCACCCTCTGGGCCTTGCTGGGGAGACGCTACTGGAAATGGCTCCAGCGGATCGCCGTGACCGCTCTGATCTGCCTCTGCTGCGTAATGACCTATGTGGTGTTTCATGAATACGGTCTGGGCCGTCTTATGGCAGCGCCTCCCAAGGGAGGTATGCCCTTCATGGTGGGCCTGGACCTGGTCATTGCCATGCCCATTTCCTGGCTTCCCCTGGTGTGTGACTATTCGCGGTACAGTAAAGGCACGGGGGCTGCTTTCTGGGGGACCTGGGCAGGCTATTTCATCTTCAGCTCGTGGATGTACGCCATCGGCCTGGCAGCGGCCCTGGCTACCCAGTCCCCCACACCGGAAAGCATGGTGCTGGAACTGATGGTGGGGTTTGGCCTTGCACTGCCCGCCATGATTATCGTCCTTTTTTCCACTTTCACCACCACGTTTCTGGATATCTATTCCACGGCGGTATCGGCCCTCAACATCTGGCCCCGTATGGGCGAGCGGCGGGGGAGTCTGGCGTGCGGGGTCCTGGGGACGGTGCTGGCGCTCATGTTCCCGGCCATGGCCTACGAAGGCTTTCTGCTCTTTATCGGTTCGGTATTCTGTCCCCTTTTCGGGGTGGTCCTGGCGGACTATTTTTTCTTCAGGCGTAGAAGATACTTCGAAGCCGGCACGGACTCCATCAAGACCTACTGGTACATGGGGGGCTTCAATCCATGGGCCTTCGTGGCATGGGCTGTGGGATTCGGATTCTATCATTTCCTGCGGCAGCAGACGGCCTGGGGCTCCTCCATCCCCAGTCTTCTGGCTGCGGGGCTCCTCTATCTGATTCTCATGGGCCTTTTCCAGGGACGGAAGGACGCTTGACCAGGTTTACGAGAGAATATGGGAGGTAGTGGATGAAGCGGATATTGACCATCGCCGGTTCCGATTCCGGGGGCGGCGCGGGTATTCAGGCGGATTTGAAGACCATCACCGTTCTGGGGGGGTACGGTATGAGTGCCGTTACAGCCCTGACGGCCCAGAACACCCTGGGGGTTCAGGGGGTGCACCCGGTGCCGGTGGAATTCATTCAGAAGCAGATGACGTCGGTGCTGTCGGACTATGGGGCCGACGGGGCCAAAACAGGCATGCTTGCCACCCCGGAGATCGTGGTGGGGGTGGCGGAGCAGTTGCAAAAGTACCCTGTGGCGGGATTGGTGGTGGATCCGGTCATGGTGGCCAAGGGGGGGGATGTGCTATTGTCCCGGGAGGCCAGGGTCAGCGTAAAGGAAGTCCTCCTGCCTCTGGCCCATGTGGTTACCCCCAACCTCCCCGAAGCTTCGGATCTGTGCGGTTTTCCCGTGGAGGAATTGGATGCCATGGAAGCGGCTGCCAGGGAGATCCATCGCCTTGGTAGCCACTATGTTCTGGTCAAGGGGGGACACCTGAAGGGGGATGCCGTGGACCTGCTCTTTGACGGAAGCGACGTTCAGACCTTTACGTCTCCACGCCTCAGCAACCGGAACACCCATGGCACCGGGTGCACCTTCTCGGCGGCCCTGGCAACCCTGCTGGCTCAGGGATGCACGGTGCCGGAGGCGGTGGGGAAGGCAAAAGAGTTCATTACCCGGGCCATCGCCCTGGGGCTGGACTTTGGGGCCGGGCACGGTCCCACCAACCACTATGCCCATGTGCTTCATTGCATGGGAAAGGGGAATGACGAATGGCGCTAAATGATGATTCAACCAAAGAAAGTATCCTGGACGATGTGTATGCATCGACGGATCTTTCATCGAGAATGCCGAAATACAGGTTTCCCGAAGTTGAGCGCAATCCCCGCCATGTCTATCAGGCGGTACACGATGAGTTGATGCTGGATGGCAATTCGCGTCAGAATCTGGCAACTTTCTGCTCCACGTGGATTGAGCCGGAGGTCCACCAGCTCATGGACGAGTGCATCGACAAGAACATGATCGACAAAGATGAGTATCCCCAGACCGCCGAGGTGGAGGCGCGCTGTGTGCATATGCTGGCGGATCTGTGGCGCGCGCCTGATGCGAAAAGCACCATGGGATGCTCTACCACCGGCTCCAGCGAGGCGGCCATGCTGGGTGGGATGGCCATGAAACGGCGGTGGCGGGGGAAGATGCGTGCCAAAGGTAAGGCAACGGATAAGCCCAATATGATATGCGGTCCCGTGCAGATCTGCTGGCATAAGTTTGCCAGATATTGGGATGTGGAACTGCGGGAGATCCCCATGGAAGGGGATCGTTTGATCATGACCCCGGAGGAGGTTATTAAGCGCTGCGATGAAAACACCATCGGTGTGGTTCCCACCCTGGGCGTCACCTTTACCTGCCAGTATGAGCCGGTGAAAGCTGTGGCCGATGCGCTGGACACGCTTCAAAAAGATACGGATCTGGATATTCCCATCCATGTGGATGGTGCAAGCGGGGCCTTTTTGGCGCCTTTTGCGGATCCCGACCTGTTGTGGGATTTTCGTGTACCGCGCGTCAAATCCATCAATGCTTCCGGGCACAAGTTCGGCCTGGCGCCCCTGGGGGTTGGCTGGGTGGTCTGGCGGGAGAAAAGCGATCTCCCTGAAGATCTGATTTTCCGGGTCAACTATCTGGGGGGCAATATGGCGACGTTTGCGCTGAACTTTTCAAGACCCGGGGGGCAGGTGGTTGCTCAGTACTACAATTTTCTGCGATTGGGAAAAGAAGGCTACCGCAAAATTCACCAGGCGTGCTATCATACTGCCGCCTATTTGGCCGATGAGATCCGAAAAATGGGGTCGTTCAACGTGATCTACGACGGCCGGGGCGGGATTCCGGCGCTCTGCTGGTCCCTGAAGGATGACATCAATCCGGGATTCACCCTTTACGACCTTGCAGACCGGCTGAGAAGCCGCGGATGGCAGGTGCCGGCCTATTCCATGCCCGCCAACCGGGAGGATCTGGTGATTCAAAGGATTCTGGTGCGCCACGGCGTCAGTCGTGATCTCGGTGACCTGCTGTTAAGCGATATACAGCGCTCTGTTGATTATTTTGAGAAGAACCCGGTCAGTACGCCGCTCACCGAGGAAACTGCCGGGGGGTATAGCCATTAGCTGTGTAACATGGCCCGAACGTTTTCTCTTTCACCTCCGCCCAATGAAATTGGCTTGTGACCTCAAAAACAATCCGGAGCTCATGAGAAAAAAATTGTGAAAAGGGGAAGACTCAAATAATGCATTTACGAATAAAACGGTTCTGCTTTTTCTTGCTTTTCTGCCTGGCATGCGTGTTTTCAGGCTGTTCGGACAATGACAGCACAGAAGGAAGCGCGGCGCGAATCGCGGTGATGGTGACCGGCGATCTGGAAAGTTACATTGTTCCCCGGGACGTTTTACGGGATGGTGAAACCGTGTCGGTCGGGGGACTTGCCCGAATCGCGGCTGCGGTGGAAGAAATTAGAAGTACGGTGGACGGGTCTTTGCTACTGTCCGCAGGAGACGATATGTTGGGTTCCTTCTACTACATGTTTCAGGGGGAACCCGAAATGCAGGGCATGAATCTGGCGGGCTATGACGTTGTAACACCCGGCACGCACGAGTTCGATTATGGTGCATCGGTCTACGGCAATGCGCTTCTGTTTGCAGGATTTGATGTGGTATCCGCCAATCTTGAAATCAGTGATGCAACGGTTTCAGGCCGGATTTTCCCCTATGTTATCAAGGAAATCGCCGGTATCCGGGTCGGTATTTTCGGTCTCACGGCACCCGATTTCGCATTGCTGTGCAATCCAACGGGCGGCGGTGTTCAGGTGAATCCGGATATCATTCCCATTGCGGAGCGTCTGATATCCCAACTCAGACTGAACGCGTGTGATGTGGTGATTGCGTTGACGCATATCGGTTTAAGCTGGGCCAGGGAGTTGTCCCTGAAGGTCGACGGCATTGACATCATCATTGACGGATACGATGGGGTTCCTTTTTATGAGACTTATGAAAATACCCTTATCGTACAGGAAGGTTCAGGCGGGGAATATCTCGCGGTTTTGAATTTCACCTTTCATGATGGGCGTGTCCAAAATCCATCCTGGAAAAGGACTCTGATGGATGCACAGGTGGGCTCCGACCCTGAAATTCAGGAATTGATGGAAGCCTACATGACTGCATACGAGGAAGGGCTCTCTCAGAAAATTGGGGAATCCCTGGTTGATTTGGATGGCCGTAAAGACTTTCTGCGTCGCGGTGAAACCAACCTGGGGGATTTGGTGGCTGACAGCTGGGCAGAGCGGTTTCCGGAAGCGGATATTTCCCTGGTGAACAGCGGTTCAATCAGAGGTGAGGGTATATATCCGGCGGGTTCCCTGACCTATCTGACTGTAAATGAGATGCTGCCCTTCCGGGGCAGGATCATAATGGTGGAAATGACGGGAGCCGACATTCTGCAGGTGCTTGAAATTTCAGCATCGGCCATTCGCGTGGCAGGAGACGGATGTCGGGAAGGAAACCGTGCCCCCACCGGCGGTTTCATGCAGGTGGGAGGACTTCAAATCGTTCTTGATTTGGAAAAGCCCTGCTTTTGCGGTTACTATTCGGGCAAAGAACTGGATCAGATTATTGATTACGGTTCAAGGGTAGTTGATGCCGAGGTATACCGGGATAATGCCTGGGTCACGCTGGATCCGTCTGAAACATACCGGGTACTGGTCAACGCCTATATTGCCGAGGGCGGGGATGGGCAGTATCAGTTTCTGAAAGACGAACTGAAAAAAGTTCCCACAAGCATGGTTACGACCGATGTGCTGGCCGATTACATCATACGGCATACGCCCATAGCGCCCGAAATTGATGGTAGAATCAAATAAGCAGAGGTCCAATAGAAAGAGAAGTCGTGGTCATTTTGGAAGGACCGACCGTTATACTTCCCAGAGGTGTTTCAGAATTGAATCAGGAGGAAAAAATGATCGTTCAAAATTATAAAGAGAGTGAGCGTATAAAAATTGATACATTTCCCTACCGGGGGAAGATCCACGAGGTGAAGGGGATCAGCGTGCGCTGGTTGAGCAAATGCGGTGAAGATGATATGGGGACCCCCGAGTACGGCCTGCGCCATTTTACGGCGGAGCCGGGAGGCGAAATCCCCATCCACAACCATTTTTACCACCAGACCATGTATATCCTTACGGGACGTTTTGAATGCTGGGAGTTTGACCTGGAAACCAATGAGCAGGTTTTCAGCAAAATCTGCGGGCCGGGAGACGCCATCTATATTCCCAGCATGGAACCCCATGGCATGAAAAATCTGTCCGATACCGAACCCGCCACATTTCTCTGCTGTATTGCCAATGTTTATGAGGATGAGTGAGTTTTCCTCGGACATTAGAAAATTATGAGATGGGTTAAAACCTGTAATTTTGGAGATGTAAAAGCGTATGAGCTCGGCTGGTCCCCTTTCGGCCATCCCATGATGACGGTTTATCTTTATGTGGTGGATGACCTCATGATTGATACGGGCTTGCGGCACATGCAGCGGGAAGTGATTGAAATTGCCGCGGCCGGCAAGATTCGGAAGGCCGTCCTGACCCATCACCATGAAGATCACAGTGGAAATGCTGCAGCCCTCAAGAATATTGTGAATGTTTCTGTTTATGGACATCCTTTGACGGTCTCAAAAATGAAAGCGGATTTCCGTATCCTTCCCTACCAGCACTACATGTGGGGCAAAACCGTCCCCCTCGAAATGACAGTTGTTCCGGAAACGATGGAAACGACGAATTTCAGGCTCAGGGCCATTCACACACCCGGGCACTCCAGGGATCACGTGGTTTACTTTGAACCGGACAGGGGTATTATTTTTTCGGGCGATCTGTATCTTTCAGACAGAATCAAATACTTCAGGGCCGATGAGGTGGTTATTGAACAGATCGAATCTCTGAAAAAAATCCTGTGCTTGGAGTTTGATGCTGTTTTATGCAATCATTATCCAAAACCCACAAAGGGAAAGCAACGGATCGCAAAAAAGCTGCAGTTTCTGGAAGATCTTTACGGCAGCATCAGGAGAACCTGGGAAAAGGGTTTTGAAGAAAAACAAATATTTCGTGAGCTTGGGCTGAAAGAACAGCATTTTATCAAGTGGTTCTGTTTTGGAAATGTGAGCATGCGAAATGTCGTGCGTTCAGCTGTCCGATCATTGGAAGCGGTTTCATGACAGTCTTCCAAAAGGTAATGATTAGCATAGCAAGGAGTTGAAATTATGCCATTAAATGAATTGCTTCCCAAAGCAGTTCGACTGTATCCCGCAAAAGAAGCCGTGGTTTGCGGGGAATTGCGAATGACCTATGGGGAATTGGCCGCAAGGGTCTGGCGTCTGGCCCACGGTTTGCTGAGTTTAGGCATCGGGCAAAACGACCGGGTTGCGGTGCTGAATGACAACACTCACGAATATCTTGAGATTTATCTTGCAGCCGCCCATCTGGGGATCGTTCTGGTGCCGCTCAATTACCGGCTTTCGACCAGGGAGCTTGCGGGAATCCTTAATGACAGCGAGTCACGCGTGTTGATGGCGAAGGGCGCCTTTTATGAAAAAGCGAAAGACCTCCCCCAAAGTGTGTCAACCCTGGAAAAAATTATCTGGACAGGAACCGATTCCCATGTGTTGAACGGGGAAAATATAGAATATGAAGCGCTGTTGAAAAACCACCCAGATCAACCGCCCCCGGCCCCCAATATATCGGATGATGATGTGGCTCACCTCTATTATACCAGCGGCACCACCGGGCGACCCAAGGGTGTCATGCTGACCCACAAAAATGTCAAAAGCCATGCACTGGGTACCATTGCGGAACTGCATCTCACGGACCGTGACCGGTGGTTTCACGTGGCGCCGCTTTTCCACCTGGCGGATGCCTGGGCCACTTTTGCGCTGACGTGGGTGGGAGGAACACATGTGCTGGTGCCCACCTTTGATACAGGGGCAGTGTGTCGCCTGATCCAGGAAGAGAAAATCACCCTCAGCAATCTGATTCCCACCATGCTCAACATGATGGTGAACCATTCCGACGTGGGAAAATTTGACTACTCCAGCTTGAGGGTGGTGTTAAGCGGCGGTGCGCCCATTGCGCCCGAGACCGTTCGGAAAATTGTGGAAGCCTTTCAGTGCGATTATATCCAGACCTACGGTATGACTGAAACCAGCCCCTATCTGACCCTTTCCATTCTGAAAGATCATCTAAAAACCCTGTCCGCTGAAGAGCAGTTAAATTTCAAAGCCAAAACTGGACGGGAATTCATCGGCGTGAGTCTTCGGGTGGTGGACGAAGAGGGGAATGATGTGGCCATGGACGAAAAGCAGGTGGGTGAAATCATTGTAAAAGGGGATACGGTAACGCCGGGATACTGGCGGTTGCCGGATGAGACAAAAGAGGCTATTCGGGACGGCTGGTTGTATACCGGGGATCTGGCGGTCATGGACGGGGAGCGGTACGTGAATATTGTGGACCGAAAAAAGGACATGATCCTTACCGGCGGGGAGAACGTCTATTCATCGGAGGTTGAAAATGTTCTCTACACCCACCCCCATGTGCTGGAAGCGGCAGTTATCGGTGTGCCGGATGCCCATTGGGGAGAAGCGGTCAAGGCCTGTGTGGTGTTGAAGGAGGGATGTTTGGTGGCTGAAGAGGAGATCATTGCCTATTGCCGAAAGGATCTGGCGGGTTACAAAACGCCAAAAAGTGTTGATTTTCTGGAAGCCCTTCCCAAGACCGGTTCCGGTAAGATCTTCAAGAAAGGTCTCAGGGAACCGTACCTTAAATAAGTGAAAAATAGAGGAACTGTTTACAGTTACTTTTTATTTCACCCTGAACAGATCCATATCAAAATCCGGTTTTCCTTCGTATCTTTTCATAAAGAATGCCGGTAGCTGTTCTTTGGCCTCAAAAATATCCGGCCTGATGGGGATGCCCGCTTCTTGAAAGGCTTCCACGATCTGTGTCGTGGAAGGGGGACAGCCCTTAACGGCAAACATTTCCTTGATATCCGGACTGTTTTTATTGGCCTGATAGATGCACTTGCCGATGAGAATGGTTTTCTTCTTCCCGGGGGTGGGCGCCATTGATTTTCCGGTCAGCACCTCCACGTCGTCCCATGGATTTCCCTGCCAGGCCTGCGAAATGGCTGTCAGGATCATCCCATTGAGCAAAGAGCAATAGGTGCACATGGAAAGGTCATATTTACGAAAGCTCAACCCTTGGATTCCCATTCGTTTCATGGGAACAGGAAGGGCCTGGGATTCGTCCGGAGTATAGGGGAAAGAGTAATGATGCCTTGATGCCACCGCTTCGATTTTTTCTCCCACCACATCAGTGTCCGAGAGGTCAACGGGTCTCCCGGCTTCATGGGCAGTCTGAACCAGATAGGGAACTTCCGAAGGGTCGTGGCCTAGAACCATGGTGCCCACCTTGTCGGCGGAGAGCACATCCCGCGCTCCGATGAGCAGGTTTTCCCGCCTGATTTTTCCATCAATCCCGGGCCCCCGTTCATTGGTGAAAATGCCGTCAATTAGGGTGAATCCGGCGGGCAGGATCTCCTGAAACCTGGCGATCATATAGTGAAGGTCTTTTTCCGTGTCCGCACTGTGGCATTTTTTTCGAGAATTGACGTCAATGGTTCCTTTGAGATTTTTGATCCCCAACGTAACAACCGTTTGGGCGTGGGTTTTGAGTACCGGAATGTTGACCACAAAGTCCGATTTGAGGAAGTCCGTGCTGAAGTTAAGGGTTGTACCGTCACGAAATTCGATTTTTTCAAAGGGTTGTTCAAACAGGTTCACCACGTTGATGCCATACTTTTTTTTCAAGGTGTTGTAGCCGAGGGTCTCAAATGCGTGGGCGGGAGTTTCCCGGTCCTTCGGATCAAAAAGTACCATCCCTTCACCAATGCATATTTTCTCGATGCCCCTTTCCTTCAAGATGACCACCATATCTTCAATCACCTGGGACGTGGTGATAACGCCATAGGCGGGAAAGGTCCCAAAACGGCTCCAGAAAACGATGTTGGGCTTGATAAATACGCTTGCGTTTGAAGGGAGATGATCAAGTCCCTGGCTGAGATCAACAGTCTTTTTCACTGAATCCAGTGGTTTCTCATAGCGTACAATGGAAACGGTTTGTTTCTTTGAATCTGTAGGCATGGGGTTGTCCTTTGTTCTTTCACCAGATGCGTGTGATTTCGTAATCCGAAAGACGGCTGTCACGGCTCAGCAGCAACATATCTTCGACCATGGCCTGCGCTATTAACATTCGGTCAAAGGGGTCCCGATGATGAAAGGGCAGTTTCGTCAATTCGGCGCAATGTCGAATTTCAATGGGGAGCCAATGGATTGCATTGACCTTCATTTCATCTTGAATTGTTTTTAGCCATCCACTTTTCAGGGAGAGCTTTCCCAAACTCATTTTTATACACATCTCCCATAAACTGGTCATGCTGAAAAACAGACTGTTTCCCTGATCCAGAAAGATTTCCTTGGCTGTTTCGCTGAGCCGCTTATCGCCGGCGATCAACCAGAGTAAAGCATGGGTATCGAGCAATGTTTTCATTCCGTGTAATCCCTGAAGTCATCAAGGGGTTCGTCGAAGTCATCAGCCATTGAACGGATCAAACCCTTTGCATTCCCGATTTTTCTGTGACTTCGGATGTTCGGTAATACATCCAGGCGAACGACAGGTTTGTTTCCTCTGGCAATGATGACTTCCTTCCCACTAAGCGCCTCCTGAATCAATTTTGACAGTTGCGTCTTAGCTTCATGAATATTTACCTGAAGTTTTTCCATGCTTGCCTCTCAAACAATGATTCATTTCTCAAGGTTAGCTAATATATCTGGCTAAGCCTGATGTGTCAAGAAAATTCAAAATGTTCAAACATATCCGTCATTTCCTGTTTCAGGCCTGGGGAAACAGAAGAAAGCTGATTTTCAGCCAGCATTACAAACTCGCCGCGGCTCCTGACGAGAAGCCTTTTCTGAGCATCCACGATTTCGCCCCTGATTTCAATTTTGGGGGCACCCGCGTCATCCAGGATTTTTCCCCGTACGGTCAACGGTACGCCGAGAGGCACCGGTTTGATGTACTTGATATCCATTTTTCGGGTGACCAGGAAGGTTCGTTTGAAATAGAGTACGGTCCAGGACATCACCTCATCCAGCAGTGTCGAGATGATGCCGCCGTGGGTCATGCCTTCCCAGCCTTCATGGTTCCGCTCTAACGTAATGTCCGAACAGACCATGTCTCCCAAACGGTAAAACTGCATGTTCAGTCCGATGGGATTGTCGGTACCGCATGCGAAACAATGGTGTCCTTGAAGCTTTGGGATGGGAACCCTGCTTTCATCCGTGCTCATAAATGCGCTCCGGCTGGCTTGGCTCCGTCTAAACCGGGCCAACACAACAATTACGGTATGGGTTTTTCAGATTTTGCCGCTTCCTTCTAACGCCGAATACGTAACATCTCAAAAAATTCGGGTAACATGAAAAAAAGCGGGACATTCGTTTCA
>CAZPQA010000010.1:0-56678 GCA_964588535.1 uncultured Desulfobacteraceae bacterium | reverse complement strand
TCGGACGGTTTTGGCGGGACCTTCGGGTCATGGCCATATTCGCAGGGACCAACGAGATCATGCGGAACATCGCCGCCAAGTTTATGGGGTTATAGCGACGACGGCGGGGAATCGGAAGGGATATCACTGTTGCGGAATGTCTGGAAATCCTGTGAGATTGATATTTCAGAAAAAGTTAATATCTTAAATCCATAACGGATTTCTGCGAAATTGTCGCAGCAAGGAGAAAAAGATCAATGGGAAGTATTCAGAGATATAATTTTGAAACCGGTGTTTATCGACCCCCCAGCGAAGGCGGCAGCGATTCTCTGCTGGTCCGGTTTACCCGCAACTGCCCTTGGAACCATTGCACCTTTTGCGGGATGTATAAGAATGAAAAATTCGAACTGCGCACTCTCGATGAAATCAAAACGGACATCGACGCCATCGCCGCGCTGGCCCATGACTTAAAAGAACTCTCTTCAAAAACCGGGGAAAGCGGCAAAGTAAGCCATGAGGCAGCTGTCATGTTGATGCGGCGCACTCCGGAACTGGAGTATCACCATGGTTTTCCAATGGTTTACCAGTGGTTGTTGAGCGGGGGCAAAACGGCATTTGTGCAGGACGCAAACAGCCTCATTATGAAAATGGAACCATTGGTGGCAGCACTCAAATACCTGCGAGAGACTTTCCCGTCCATCAACAGGGTTACCTCCTATGCCCGAAGCAAAACCCTGGCACAGAAAAAACTGGAGACCCTTAAAAACATTCGCAAAGCGGGTCTGGACCGATTGCACCTGGGATTGGAATCCGGCGACGAAGAGATTCTGAAGTTGATAAAGAAGGGCGCCACCCCTGAAAGTCACATCGAGGGAGGTCAAAAGGCCATTAAAGCCGGATTCCAGGTCTCCGAATACTGGATGCCGGGGGTGGGCGGGGAAGCTTTTTGGGAAAACCATGCCCGCAACACTGCCCGGGTGCTCAATGATATCAATCCCCACTATATCCGCTCCAGGCCCTTTCGTCTATGGCCGGGAACCCCGCTCCATCAAACAGCCCGTGAAAAGGCGTTTAAACCGCTGTCCTCCCGGGAGCAACTTCAGGAGCTCAAACTGACCATGGAAACGCTGGATGTTTCATCCAAGGTGTGTTTTGACCATGCTGGCAACCACTGGAAAAACCGTCGAGGCGGTTACCTCTTCAGCCACGGTTATGAAGGGTACAAATTCCCGGAAGAGAAACAGCGGGTGTTGGCACTGATCGAGGAGGGGTTGGAATGCCAACGCCATTAGCCCGGATATCTAGCGCGTCTTAACAATCAACCTGATTTTTTTCACCTGATCATTTACAATATTCGTAGTGGCGGTAAATCTGGGGAAAAATTGTGTTGAAATTCCTTCTAAAACAGTACATATTACGACTTCCTTGTTTGAAATCTTTTATTGATAAACGTCAGTCTTAAGGAGCATTACCGTTTTGAACAATGTGAAGACCCCCCCTGAAAAACCTGCGAAGTCACCCCAAAAAACCATTCGGCTGGGTGAATACCTCGTAAAGATAGGCCTGATCGATAAAGAAACCCTGAACAAAGCCCTCAAAGCCCAGAAATCCAGCAAGAAGAAACTGGGACAGGTTCTAGTGGATATGGGTGTTGCAGATGACGTGGTCATCGCCAAGGCCCTGGCGGTGCGCCTTAAAATACCCTACGGCAAGATTGACAAAGCCAGTATCCCCAACGACATCATCGCGCTGATTTCACCTGAACTTGCCGAAAAACACATGGTTATACCCCTTAGAATGAAGGAGGATCGACTCCTGGTGGCCATGGCCAACCCGCTGGACCTCTATGCGCTTGAGGATCTGCGCTTTTATACACAACTGCCCATCGATCGAGCGGTCGTACCTTCGGGTGACATGGCTGCCGCCATTGAAAAACACTACCCGAGGCCGGGCTTTGAAGAGAATCTGGGGCTGGGATTCGGAACGGATGACGACATTGAAGTCGTTAAAAGAAAAAAAGAATTAGCGACACCCATAAGAGAGCTTCAGGATCTTGGAGACCTCCCTCCCATTGTCAAATTTGTTAATTCCGTGATGTCCGACGCCATCAAAATGGGGGCAAGCGATATTCACATCGAACCCCAGGAAAAATCGCTGGTGGTTCGGTACCGCGTAGACGGCATTATGCGGGAAATCATGCGCGCGGATAAAAACATCCATGCCGCGGTGGCTTCCCGAATAAAAATCATGTCCGACATAGATATTGCCATCAAACGTAAGCCCCAGGACGGCAAGGCTCAGGTGAAACAAGGTGGGAAAACCTTTGACTTGCGAGTTTCCTCTCTGCCTACCAGTTACGGCGAAAAAGTCACCATCCGCATCCTCAACCCGGCAACGGCCCAACTGAACCCTGAAGATCTGGGGTTTTCCCCCAAAGACCTGAAGTATCTCACGCGTGCCATCCACATGCCCCAGGGCATTATCCTGGTGACCGGTCCTACCGGATCCGGAAAATCCTCAACCCTGTATGCCTGTTTAAACAAACTCAATTCCCCGGAAGTCAATATCATTACCGTGGAAGATCCGGTTGAATTTGAAGTGCCCGGCATCAACCAGGTTCAGATAAACCCTTCGGCCGGAATTACCTTTGCCAAAGGATTACGCTCCATTCTCAGGCAGGATCCGGATATTGTCATGGTCGGCGAAATCAGGGACCAGGAGACCGCCGTCACCGCTTTTCAGGCCGCCCAGACCGGGCATCTTGTTTTTTCCACGTTGCACACCAACGATGCACCTGCCGCCGTGGTGCGGCTCATGGATCTCGGCATTGACCCGTTCCTGGTATCGTCTTCATTGGTTGCTGTAATCGGACAACGGCTCGTCAGAAAGATCTGTGAGTCCTGCAAAGCACCCGATAAACTCCCTCCGGAACAATTGGAGGAAATTCGGCCCTACATTGGAAACAAGAAAGATGTCGTCTTCTGGAAAGGCGAGGGGTGTGACACCTGCCATCATACCGGTTATTCCGGCCGGCTGGGATTGTTTGAAATTCTGACCCTGACCTCTACCCTGAAGGAGGTCATCGGCAGTGGTGTCTCGAGCGAACAACTCAAGAAAACAGCGCAAAAGGAAGGATATCACGTGATGTCCTTTGATGGCATTCAAAAAGCCCTTCAGGGACTGACTACCATTGAAGAGGTTTTTCGCGTGGCCCCACCGGAAATCACGGTTGATTCCCAGACCCCTGATACGGATTCTCCAGCGCAGGAAGATTTGATACCGAAAGATGAGGATACTTCAGAAGATGCCTGCTCGTTCACCACCGATTGTCCCACAGAAATTCTGGTGGTTGACGACAATCTCGTTGTGCTGAAACTTCTCCGGCATCTTTTGGAATCCGAGGATTATCTTGTCATCACAGCAGAAAACGGCGTGGAAGCCTTGAAGCTGGCGTCAACAGAAAACCCCGACATTATCGTCACCGACTATGAAATGCCGGAGATGGATGGCGTCATGCTCATCAAAAAGCTCAAGAGCAACATAGCCACCCGCTCTATCCCCATTATGATGCTGACGGCAAGGGATGAGGAGGAATCGGAGTTGAAAGGCCTGGATGCGGGAGCCGACGATTACCTCACCAAACCCATTGCCCGGAAACGGTTCCTGGCACGGATCGCGCTGCTGCTCAAACGCACAAAATAGCACCGGTATGATAATCAAACTGTTTCGGCACGTCCCAAAATAGCGCTGATAGTCGAATCCAGCTGCTCCATGACTTTTTGAACCGAATCTCTGTAAGCCTTATCTTTCCTGATGGCCAGGAAATCCTGTTCCATATTCCTGACACGCGTCAACAAAGGCAGGTCGTTGGGGTCTTCGTATCGGGACAGCCCCCTAACGGCAACGCGGAGATGCTTCAGACAAGCCTCCTCAAACCCTTTTTCTCTTTTCTTCCGGTAGATTTCCGATCCCGGGTTGCCGTAGGTCTTAACAGCACTCTTTATGACGGTGTGGCCGGGAGGTCTGCCGATCAGGGACAGAAATATGTAACATTCCCGCTCCAGTGAAAGCAAAAACCGCAGTGGCATAGCCTCCTCTTCCTCCCCCCTTTGAAACCCTTTCAGGAGTTTTCCATGTATGGTTCTGATCTTCTGAAAAAACACATCCGCCTGGATATCGATGACGTCTCCTGCTGCCTTCACCGCTTCCGGGATCAAACCTTCCTCGACCAAGAGTACTTCTTCAGGGGTAATTTCGATATCGTTATGAATCTCCTTATTGTATTTTCGAAGCAAAACATTGGCCAGGATAAGAGAATTACGATCCGAAAACAGCACTTCATGCGGCGTGCGGCAAAAATCCTCCAGCAGAAGCGCCAAGGCCGCCGGCGTTTGCTCCATCTCTGAAATGAGGGATTGGAGTGAATTCAGAAAGGCAACACGGTCCTTGCGACTCAAGGTTTTTTGGAGGTAGTGCCACAAAAACTCGAAAATCTTCACCCCATATTTTGCCATGTGAGGAATATTTTTTTCAAGCGAGGTCCTCAAAAAGTTTCCTGCATTGTCAAAACATCCTTTCAGCAATTCTAAAAACGCCTTTGCCTCTTCAACGGATATGTCAAAATCCCTGGCGATGGCCTCATAATCCTCTGCATTGAAATCAATGGGTGCATGTGCCATCTCCTTTATCTTTTTTTTGGTCAGAACACGCCTTTTAAAATATGCCACCATGCTTTGAAGTTTTTGGGACAGGGTTTGCCCGGGCGCACCCCCCTGACCGTCCTCAGATCCTGTCTCAAACTGATTTATGGCAAGTTTTTCAAAAACATCATCACGCACCTGTCCCAATCGTTTTTCAACACTGTTGAGCACTTCTTTTTCTGCCTTTTGGCTTAAATGATTTTTGTCCCGGGAATCCAGTAAATGAGACACCCTCATAAGCCGTGCATTCAAGTTCTCTGCGGTCATGGCGGAAAAGTCATTGCCGTAAACACTGTCGATGACCTGGGCCAGCTTCTGAGGAGAACCGCCGAAACGCTGTGCGATCATTCGCACGACCTCGCTTTTTTCCGGCGTAAAGGCCTCGTCATCGTTACCGACGATCAAGCGCCTCAGGTTGTTGACCTCAACAGGCGGCTTCTGTAATTTTTCCTGAACGTTCTTAAATGCAAACAGCGCATCATAAGCACTTACATATTGCCCCAGTGCATCCGTTGCCTCCGGTTGTTTCATCAACCCACGCAATTTCTGGACCAACGCCTGGATGTTCCCGACCTTGAGCCTGTTCGCAGCGGCCAGAAGCGTCAAGTTCGGATCAGGTTCGCCCCTATCATTATAAACCACCGAAAAAGAGGTGTCTTCCGTCTCGCCGGTAAGGGGTATTTTGGTCTTGTAGGCACCGAAAAACTGGCCGATGGCTTGAATGGTAATCCACATTAGATCCCGATCTCGTTGCTGCCATTTCCCTAAAGTAAAACACATGGAATTGATATTCAGGGAAGGAAAACGATCAAAAGCGGCCCTCAGTCTACCCGGCAGATGACTCATGGCAATCCCTTTACGGTTCGCAAGGGCCTTTATGATGGGAATATCCACCGAAAAACCCTCGCAGGCAACCACATAGTCCACACGCTCGAAATCGATTTTTTCATCGGGCATTCTCATACCCCGATAACGAATGAGGACCTTGCCGTTGTGCTCGCTCATTTCATGGATTTTGGTCAGCATATCGATGATGGGCGCCACATCTTCGGTCCTGACCGATTTCACCCCATGCAGTTTAATTTTGGAAAGAAGCTGGGCCAGAGCATACACAAAGTCCACCAGGACAATGCACCATAAATCCATCAGTTCCTGTTCTTCGCCCAGAGGACCCGAGGAAAATCCTTCCCCCATACCGGACGCAGCGTGACCCCGCTCACGCCTGTCAATGCCCTCGAGTTGATCAAACAGTTTCTGGGCTTCTTCGTCCAGTACCAAGCCTTTTTTGGATGTCTCACCCAAACGAATTCTCCAATGACCGGGAATTTCGCATACCACAAGCGAAATTCAATTTAACCGCCAACCACTTGCAACCCTATAAGATAAAGATATGCAAGCCTTTTTTTATCAATACTAAACTTCAGAGTCAACCATACGATCCCAAATGTTATTTTGACCTCGAAAAAGCCCTAAGCCAAACGGATAACATGACACCCAGAGCCGCTGAAGACCCCAGGAACCAGGGCGCAACATGCCAGCCGCCAGCATTTGCAACCACCAGCCCCAGGACCGGCGGACCCACCAGCTGACCAAACTGGGCCCCCTGGATGAGCAATCCGTTGGTGGCGGCCACCAGGTTCCTGGAAGGCGCATAAACCGGCGCGCCACTCAGAACAGATGAAGGAATCAACCCGCCCACACCGGAAAACAAAAGGCAGGCACCATAGCGAACTGCAAAAGAAAAATGAGGGGAATAAATGGCCAGGCTGCACAAACCCATCACCAGGCTGGCTGCCGAGATGAGTTGCCATCGCCTGAACCCCCTTTGGAGGAACCAGCCTCCCGCCAGGTTTCCGGGCACGTTCATGGCCACCATGACTGCCGTCAATACAGCTGCCTTTGCCGGGTCCAGTCCGTGATCTTCGATGAGCAGGGTCGGCAAAAATCCCATCACTGTCAACCACTGCAGGGCATAACTACCAAAAATCGCGGAAAGAAGAAGTGGACCTTTTGCTGTGGCGGTGGATATGATATTTTCGAAAACCGTTTTCCATGGAAGCGGTTTTCCACCTCGAAACACAGCAATCCCACTGGTGGCCCGCATCACCCAGAAGCCATAGGCCAGCAGAATAACCGTATTGGCCTGCCATAATCCCCGCCATCCGAACCGGGACGTTAAAAGGGGCGCCAGAAGCATAATGGCCGCCACGCCGGCCGGGACATAACAACTCCAGACAGAAAGTGCCAGGCGGTGATGACAAACAGGGGTAACTCTGAAAATCATGGCCGGTGCGGCCACAGCAATCATAAAAAACCCGAAACCCTCGAAGATCCGGGTGAGTAGAAGCAATTCGGCCCCAGATGCCAGAGAACCCAAAAAACTTGCCACCGCCTGGCACACCAGACCCCACAGCACAAAACGCCGATGGCCGAAAGCGTCTGCAACAGTACCGATAACCGAACCGAAAACCAGACCGGTGATGCTGAATGTGGATAAAATCCAACCGGCCATAAACAGGTTCATGCCCAGCTCCAATCGCATAAACGGCAACATGGGCGGGGCTTTACCCACCTGAAACGAGGCCACAACGCCCGCCCCCACCAGTAACAGGATCAGAGACCAGGGCGCCGTTTCATGTTGCTTGCAGGTGGTGTTGTCATTTGCCGGCATGAAGTCTCCTCCAAAACTGAAACGCGTCAAAGGTCTTAATACTGTTTCTTGAATCAAAAGTCGGTTGACATACAGCGTCTTTCACTGTAATCTTGTATCATACATTGTCACCAGGAGGCAACGATGAAAAGCATTCAAAAAAGTATGCGAATTCCTGAGAAAACCGTTGATGGAATTCAAGACATTGCCCGGCAATGGGGCAAAGAATTTTCCGCTGTGGCAAAGGAACTGCTGGAAGAGGGGATCAAGATGTATCGCTGTCCCGGCATCGTCTTCAGCGAGGGTGCCGGCGGACGGCGGGCGAGAATTGCCGGGGCCGGCATTGAGGTCTGGGAAATTATAGCGACCCACAAAAGTATGGAGGAGGACTTTAAACGGCTTCGCAATGCCCTTGACTGGCTCTCTGAACTGCAGCTGAGATCCGCCTTAGGATACTATCGGGCATATCCTGAAGAAATTGATCAGCTGATAGCGCAAAATGAAAGCTGGACACCGGAAGTCATTTATCAAAGGTTCCCCTTTCTGGCTGGAAACAACACATGAAATATTACCTGGATGAGGACATCAGCCCCAAAGTCGCTCACATATTGAAAAATCATCAAGTTGACGTCGTCAGCACCCATGATGTGAATATGACCCAGGCTTCCGACAGAGCACAATTAGAATACGCGGCCTCAGCAGGGAGGGCCATGGTGACCCGAAACCGAAACGATTTCATTCGACTCACCGTTCAATTTTTTAATGATCTCCGCCCCCATTTCGGGGTGCTCATTATTCCTTACAGCGTACCCGGGGACAAATTCCGCCGCATGGCAGATGCCCTCAAAAAATATGCTTCTCAACATCCATCAGGGATGGAGCCTTACACCATTGATTTTCTGCAAGGGTAAAAGGAGAATCCACTTTCATGCCCGAAAACGAAAAAAACCAGAGCGCCCTTTTGAAATGGCCCAGGCTCATAGAGGGCGTATTGATCAAACGATATAAACGGTTCATGGCCGACGTCAAACTGAGAAACAATCATGTGGTGACCGCCCACTGCCCCAACTCGGGCAGCATGAAGGCCTGCTCTGAACCGGGCCGCACCGTCTATCTTACCCGGCACAACAAACCGTCGCGCCGCCTGAAATACACCTGGGAAATGATCAACATGGAAACTTCCATGGTGGGTGTCAACACCATTGTTCCCAACCGACTGACCCAGGCGGCCATTCTTGCGGGTGACATTCCGGAATTATCCGGTTATGAAACGGTCCGAACGGAAGTCAAATACGGCAAAAACTCCCGCATCGACCTGCTTTTGGAAAAGGGAAAAAACCGTTGTTTCGTGGAGGTCAAAAACTGCACCCTGGTAACGGAGGGCCTTGCCTGTTTTCCCGATGCCGTCACCTCACGGGGCCTCAAACATCTGGTCGAGCTTCAGGATCAGGTGAAACAGGGGGATCGTTCGGTGATGTTTTACCTCATCCAGAGGATGGATGCGGATCGCTTTGAGCCGGCGGATCACATTGATCCGGCCTATGGGCAGGAATTGCGAAAAGCGGTTCAAAACGGTGTTGAAGTCCTGGTATATGATGTGGCCATGAACCTTGAAGGGATCCGGCTGAACCAAGCGGTTCCTTCTCAGCTATAGCCCGATCTGGCGGATCAAAGCGCCACTTCCAGGTCCTCAAACTGGTCTTCAATCCGGTATAGGATCTTGTCCAGCTCATCGAGGCGACGGGCCAGGAGATGTTCACGGGCCTGTTCTTTGAGTTCTTCCAGCTTGGCCACATAAGGATTGATCAGTTCTCTCAATTCCGAAGGGGTATCCGGATGTTCGGAAATGGTGGCCATAGTGTCGATCAGTTCATAAAAGGAAGGTTCCTTTTTTAGCAATTCCCCATAGGACAACCGCCGCAATAGATCAACCAGATGGGGAAACCGCTTTTCAAAGGGGACTTCAAAAAAAGGAATCACTCGGATATCGATCTGCATGAATTGGCTCATATTTACCTCCTAAATTATCCGTCCATTTCGGATTTCAACTGTTTCGCCACAATCCGCTCGTACAAGGGCGGCAGCAATCGGCCCATCCACCAGATGAGTTTTCCCACCGGGGTCAGCACCAGGAGATCTTTTCGTCTGAGCGCGCCTCGGTAAATGATATCCGCCACTTTTTCCGGTCTACGGAATATTTAAGGTTTTCTTAGGGCTACTGAATTTTTTTGTGTTTATGCTTCTTCAAAACACTTGTGACTGTCAAGTATTTTATGTAAAAAGTCGAAGCATTATGAATTTTTCCTAACTGATCACAGGAGAAGACAAGGGGAACGGCGCCATGTGCCTGAACCAAAGAGAAATTGGGGCCGGTATCCGAACAAATTTGCCGATCGTTTTCATTGTGCTCAATGACAATACCCTGGACCCTTTAAAACCGGATCCGTTCTCTTCGTTGAACTTTCAGGAGGAGGGGACGAGCAAAGGTTACCATAAGCCTATGAATTCATATTTAAACTATGATGTTTTTCTTGTGCGACTACAGGCGTTGAAGGCTTGGTCATGTCCAATATCTTCGTCTGGGAGAACCTCGCTCAGATTCTGGAACAGGTCTCCTTTTTGTTGGTTCAAAAAGCAAGATGAGCCTTGACACCATAGAGATATCTTCATAGAAAGTCTCAATCCTTCATTTGGGAAGAACTTGTAGAACCAGGAGTCGAAAACCATTGCAACATGATTACTTCCTTTATTCCGGCGAAAAAAAACAAACATTCACCATTCCTCCAAAGTGGGCCATACTGGAACATACCCGGATTTCCGAGGGTGTGCCCACAGCCTCCGTTGGTGATTTAACCAAAGGTGCGTTGGCTGCGCCCATCGGGTCTCTCCCGCTTTGCGAATTGGCTGAAAAAAATTTGGAAGTGGCAATTCTGGTGGATGATCCGGCCCGGGCAACGCCCGTTGCTCAGATGCTGCCCCCCATTCTCAGTGAACTCCTTGAAGCCGGGGTCAATCGAGAACACATCACCATTGTGGTGGCCCTGGGGACACACCGCTTGGCATCTCAAAAAGATCTTGAGGCCAAGGTGGGAAAGTCCGTTCTTCAAGAATACCGGGTGGTTCAGCACGACTGCCATGCAGACAACCTGGTTCCCATAGGAAAGCTCTTAACGGGTGGTGAAGTGGCCATTGACCCCTTTGTGGCCCGGGCCCAGCTCAAAATCGGCATCGGAAGCATCTTTCCGCATCCCATGAACGGGTTCGGCGGCGGGGCCAAAATCCTCTATCCCGGGGTCGCCGATTTTGCATCCATCAGTGAACACCACTTCCATTATACGCCGGAGCCGGGATGCGCCCTGGGCCATACGGAAACCAATCCTTTCTATCACGAGGTCTGCCGCATGGCGGAAGCGGCGGGTCTGAACTTTATTGTCAACTGCATCTTTGACGCCCGGGAGCGGGTGGTTGACATGGTGGCCGGTCATTTTGAAAAAGCACACCGTGAGGGAATTGAAAAAAGCAAAAAGAACTATGCCTTTCATATGAAAGAAGCGGCTGATGTAACCATTGTGTCGGCCGATCCCTACGTCGAGGGTCCCCAGATCATGAAACCCATTATTCCCGCCTCCCTCATGACCACAAAACCCGGGGGCGCCGTCATCGTGCTCGCCCGATGCCCAAACGGCATGCCCGATGCCATGCTGCAGTCATTTGACAACATTTTTGAAACCCAGCCGGAACATACGGGGCGATTCGCGGTAAACGCCTTTAAAACCTCGAACGCAATGGCGGAAGGCGCCATCGATTTCAACTGCGCCATTTTCTTCGCCCTGGTGTGCGCTTCCCGCACCCGCATCATCATTGTATCTGATGATCTGGACGAAACCTCTGTAAACCGGCTGGGATTTCAGTATGCCCCTTCTCTGCAAGCGGCCGTTAATCAAGAACAGGAAAAGCAACCCGAAGCCACGGCAAACATATTTCCCCTGGGCGGACTGCTGCTGCCCCTTATGCCGTCTTTAACCCCTTTATATGAATTCTAATGGATCACAAAAAATGAGGAGTTAACATGAAACAGGAGATTTTTTTAGGAAACGGCGCCATTGCCCTGGGGCTAATGGAGGCCGGATGTCAGGTGATGACCTCCTATCCGGGAACCCCCAGTTCCGAGATACTGCCCGAAGCGATCCGCCTGGTAAAATCTGAAGCGCTGAACACCTACGTGGAATGGTCCACCAACGAAAAGGTGGCTCTGGACAATGCCTTTGCCGCCGCCATTTCCGGAAAAAGGGCCGCCTGCTGCATGAAACAGGTGGGGCTCAACGTGGCGGCAGACACACTCATGAGTGCCGTCTATATGGGGACCGTCGGCGGACTGGTCATCATTTCCTGTGACGACCCGGGACCTCATTCCTCCCAGACCGAACAGGATACACGGTTTATGGCGAGGCTCGCCAAAATCCCCATCCTGGATCCGGCAACCCCCGAGGAAGCCAGGCTCATGGCGTCCCTCGCCATGGACCTCTCGGAGGAATTCCGCATTCCCTTCATCTTGAGGCCCGCCATCCGGGTTTGCCACGCCCGTCAGAATCTTTCCTGGGAAACCCTTGAAGATTACCACAGAAAAGCCTCATTTGAAAAGGATCCGGGCCGATGGGCTGCTACCCCTCGGTTTCGGTTCATACTCCATGGAGAACTGAACAAGAAACTGGATGCCATCGGAGAGCGGTTTTCCAATCTTTCACAAATCAATCACCACAATCTGGAAGAGGGAAAGAAGTATCCACTGGGCATCATTGCGGGCGGCGTACCGTTCGCCGCCATCAATGACATCCTGAAAGATGAAAAAAGAGACGATATCCCCCTTTTGAAACTGGGCGCCCCCTACCCGCTTCCCAAACGCCTGACAGACGAATTCATGGGGACCTGCGAAAAAGTACTGGTACTGGAGGAGACTGATACCCTCATCGAATACCTGTTGGGTGACAACCGGAAAGTGCTGGGCCGCATCTCGGGTCATGTTCCCTCACAGGGGGAACTGCTGCCACAGGTTATTTTTGATTGTCTGGGACAGATCCTTGAAGAACTGAAGCTTGAACCTTTCGCCAGTAAAGAGAATTACGGGATAAACCAACTGGTTCAGAGCCTGGAACTGCCCATTCGAAAACCGACCCTCTGTGCGGGGTGCCCCCACCGGGCCAGCTTTTTCACCATCCGAAAGACCCGGCCCAAGGCCATCTTCACATCCGACATCGGCTGCTATACCCTGGGGCTTAACCTGGGGGCCGTGGACACGGTACTGGACATGGGCGCCGCCATCACCATGGCATCGGGCTTCTATCATGCCTACAAACAGGATGGGGTGGAACAGCCGGTTGTAGCCACCATCGGCGACTCCACCTTTTACCACTCGGGCACGGCGGGGCTTTTGAACGCCGTTTACAACGACGCCCGCTTTATCCTGGTCATCCTGGACAACCTCATCACGGCCATGACCGGCATGCAGCCCACCCCCGGCATCGGCATCCGGGCCGACGGCAGCAAAGGCAACGCCATCCCCCTGGAACGGGTGGTCAAGGGATGCGGTATCGATTTCATTGAGGAAGTGGACCCTTACGATACCAAAGCCATGGGCGCTCTCATGAAACAGGCAGCACAATATGTGGAATCCCCCGATGGCGGTATTGCGGTCATTATCGCCCGGCACCCTTGTGTCATCGCATACCGGGCGGAAGCGGTTCCCGAACGCATACCGGTGGAAGTTACTGATGACTGCACCGAATGCAACTTCTGCCACGACCGGTTTGAATGCCCCGCCCTTTACAAGGATGAAGACTTGGGCCGGACCAGCATCAACCAGGCCCTGTGCGTCCAATGCGGGGTATGCCTGCAAGTCTGTCCCACGGGAGCCATTGTAATTGCGGAATGACGATTGCGGATTGCGGAATGTGTCGAAAAACATCAATAGACGAGGAGTAAAATGGAAAATGTAAACATGATATTCTGTGGTCTGGGTGGACAGGGGATCCTTTTCATGACCAAGATCTTTGCACGTGCTGCCCTGGATAAGAGACTACAAACCCTGGGGGCCGAAACCCACGGCATGGCCCAGAGGGGCGGATCGGTGGTATCCCATCTCAAACTGGGAACAGCCACCAGCAGCCTGGTACGGGAGCAGACGGCCGGTTTCCTGCTTGCCCTGGAGGAAAATGAAGCCTATCGCAATCTCCCTTTTCTGGCGCCTGGCGGAAGCCTTTACGTGAACGCGGAAGCAAATGAGTTCCCAAGGAAGGATGTCATCCCGTATATGAAAAAACAGGGAATTACCCATCATGCCTTCCCTGCTCAGAAAACGGCTATGGCCTTGGGGAGTCCCATGTCCACCAATCTGGCACTCATGGGTTTCTTTGCTGCCGCTGAGAACGAACCCTTTACCCATGATGAATTGCGACAAACCATCATCAACGTAAGCCCCGACCGTTTCAGGGACAATAACCTCAAGGTCTTTGACGCGGGGTTTGGTTCCTAATTGAGGGCCACGGAGTTTGATGTTGAGCGTGATCCCTCCTGTGAGTAAGAAAAGGCGATTGACACTTTCCTACTTTTACGGTAGGCTGAACCTCACCATTAATTCTAATCATTGAGGTAAGATAAATGGAAGCCATCATATCATCCAAGGTCACATCAAAAGGACAAGTTGTAATTCCCAAAAGGCTCAGGGTAAAATATGGGATACGGTCGACCACAGCGATTCGGTGGATTGAAAAGGATCAAGGTATTTTGATGGTACCCGAATCCGAAAATCCGATTGTTGCGGCCCGAGGGATGCTAGAGAATTCTGGGATATTGAAAGCTTATTTGAAAGAGAAAAGGCTTGAAAAGCAGAGGGAGGGTAAAACAATTGCAAGGGCCAAATAGTTTTGTCCTCGATAGTTATGCCTTAATCGGGTATCTGGAAAATGAATCCTTTTCTGACCGGATCCAGAACATTCTCACTCAGGCAAAGAATGGTGCCTTTCGCCTATATCTTCACGCAATTCACATAGGTGAAGTTTATTATATCACATTAAGGGAGAAAGGTCAGAGTTTGGCAGACTTAGCCTACTCCAGAATTAAAGCTTTGCCGATAAAACTGATAGATCGCATCGATGAAGACCTTCTTCTGGCAGCCGCCGGTCTTAAGGCATCGTATCCTATTTCGTATGCGGACTCCTTTGCTGCGGCTTTGGCGATAATCAATAACTGCCCCCTTCTAACAGGAGACCCTGAATTTAGATCTCTTGAAAAACATGATATAGTCAGCATCGAGTGGCTTATATAGATCGGGACGATTTTTTTCCCGCCTTAGGGTTTCTCCTGCTGGATCGGGATTTAGATCCCGGTCCCGAACTTTTTCCGGAACCTTTCGCTTTTGCCTTACGGGTTTGCGATCGCTGTTTTGCAGCATTTCTTTTAACAACCAGTTCTTTTATGGCCTTGTCCGCCTTTCTTTCGCTGGCTGGGTTGTTGGGGCGAAAAAGCACGAAATCCGGAACATCGCTATCCACTGTATAACCTTCAACTTTTTCCACCGGGATCTCCTGCTTCAACAGTTTTTCAACGGCCTGTAGATAGGGCATTTCATCGGTGCTGACCAGGGAGACGGCAATGCCGCTTTCACCCGCACGGCCCGTTCGGCCGATGCGGTGAACATAATCCTCGGGGGTGCTCGGCATGTCGTAATTGACCACATAGGGCAGATTGCTGATGTCCAGGCCCCTCGCGGCCACATCCGTTGCCACAAGAATGCGGATCTCACCGTTTTTGAATTCTCTCAGGGTCCGTGTCCGAAAAGACTGGCTCTTGTTCCCATGCAGTGCAGCCGCATTGAGTCTTCGTACTGCAAGTTTCTCCGTGAGCTTGTTTGCCCCGTGTTTTGTGCGGGTAAAAACCAGTACCCGGGTCCAACGGTTCCGGGTGATCAGGTGGACAAGAAGGGCCCGCTTATTGGATCGCGCCACCAGGTGAACTTTCTGGACCACCGATTCTGCCGCCGTAGCCTTAGGCGTCACCTCGAGAAACTCCGGATCATGCAGCATTCTTCCCGCAAGATTCCGGATCTGTTGGGTATAGGTGGCGGAAAACAGCATGGTCCTTCGCTCGGGTGGAATTTGATCTAGGATTTCGGAAATCTCCTCGCTGAATCCCAGATCCAGCATCCTGTCAGCCTCGTCGAAAACCAGGAATTCTATACGGGAAAGTTTCACGTGCCCTCGGAAGACAAGATCCAGCAGGCGGCCCGGTGTGGCCACAAGTACATCGATACCGCGTCGTAGTCGATCAATCTGCGGGTTGATGCGAACGCCGCCGTGAACCACGGTGCATCTCATGGAGACCCGCCTGGCATAGGCCTTGATGCTCTCCCCCACCTGAAGTGCCAGTTCCCGGGTGGGGGTCAGGACCAGTGCGCGGAGCGAGCGCCCGTTGCCGTTTTTACGACTCAGAATTTCAACCAACGGGAGTGCAAATGCGTCTGTTTTTCCCGTTCCGGTCTGGGCGCGGGCGAGGATATCCCTTCCCTTCAGAATAGCGGGAATAGCCCTGATCTGAATGGGGGTGGGTGTGGTGTAACCTTTTGTTTTAACGGCTTTCATCAGTTCAATACGAAGGCCAAGTTGATCAAATGACATATCATAACCCTGAATTATTTCCCGGCATGGACAATCTGTAACACATTGAAGGGTGCCTGAAAACATAAAGATACGAAGGACATCCCAACCCTTCATTGAAACAGGCTTTCAAATGTAGTAAGAAGCATGGAAACATTCATCAGGATCAAAAAAATGACCCGGAGAAATCAAGGAGCGCATCATGGGCGGATTTGAGGAATATGATCAATATGACGGCTTCGGACTTGCCGAGCTTATTCGGGAAAAGCAGGTCCCTGTTTCAGAGGTGTGTCAGGCGGCAATAGAGCGGATCGACCGATTGAACCCACAGCTCAATGCAGTGGTTACCAACATGGTCCACCTGGCCGAAAAATCCATACAGAGTCTCTCCCCGTCCGGACCGTTCAGAGGGGTTCCCTTTCTGCTGAAAGACCTGCTAGCCGCCTATGCTGGTGTTCCGTTCACCAACGGTTGCAAGGCGCTCAGAAATTTCATTCCCGATCACGACAGCGAACTGGTATTGCGATACAAGCAAGCCGGTACCATCATACTGGGGAAAACCAACACACCCGAATTTGGCCTTCTCGGCTACACCGAACCGGAACTTTTCGGTCCCACCCGCAATCCCTGGAATCTCTTTCACACCCCCGGCGGCTCAAGTGGCGGCACCGCCGCCGCCGTGGCATCGGGGATGGTTCCCCTGGCATCAGGAGGGGATGGGGGTGGCTCCATCCGTATTCCAGCATCATGTTGCGGACTGTTCGGTCTTAAGCCCACCCGGGGAAGAACCCCCACCGGACCCGATTTTGGAGAAATCTGGCAGGGAGCAGCCGTACAACATGTGATCACCCGATCCGTCAGGGACAGTGCTGCCATGCTGGATGCAACCTGCGCCCCGGATGTGGGTGCCCCCTATATCATCGCTTCACCCCAAAGACCTTACCGGGAGGAAGCCAAACGTGATCCCGGAAAAATAAGAATCGCCTTCAGCACCCGGTCGCCCCTAGGTACACCGGTCCACGGGGAGATCGTTGAAGCCACACTGAAAACTTCACATCTGCTTGAAAAAATGGGACATTCGGTGGAAGAAGCAACGCCGCAAATTGATGGCCTGGCCCTGGCCCTAAGCTATTTTTCCATGTATTACGGCGAGGTGGCCCATAACATAGATCAACTCAAAACCATTCTCGGAAGAAACGTTGGGCCTTCAGATGTGGAGACAGGGACCTGGACACTGGGTCTGATGGGTCGCGCCACCTCGGCATTATCCTTTGTGCGGGCCAAAAGCATGTGGGACGAAGCGTCGCGTGAGATGGCCCGGTTCCACGAAAAATACGATCTTTACCTGACCCCCACCCTGGCTCAGCCACCCGTAAAAATCGGCGCACTTAAACCCAAACCATGGGAAGAATCTGTTCTGAAAGTGATTAACACCCTCAGGCTCGGGCGTTTGCTCAAACTCTCCGGAGCCGTGGAAAAACTGGCGCTTGAAAATCTCTCTAAAACACCTTTTACACAACTGGCCAATTTCACGGGTCAGCCGGCCATGTCCCTGCCATTATGGCAGACATCGGACGGACTACCCTGCGGCATGCATTTCATGGCGCCTTTCGGCGACGAGGCAACCCTGTTTCGCTTGGCAAGTCAGCTTGAAAAGGAGAAACCCTGGTTTGATGAAACCCCTCCTGTCCATGCCACCAGAGGAGGATGATTTCAAAAACCATCTGGTCCAAAAGCCCTAGAATTCTAAAGTGTTTGAATAGGTTAGCGCCCATGGAAAAATCAGGGCTTGATGTAGGCATATCCATCGGCCTGGAGTACAATCAACTCCACAACACCCGCCTTGATCACCTCACAACCGCCCAGCAATTCCCCGGGATCAACATTCAGGTTCGTGAGGGAATTGTTGCACATCAAAAAACGAACACCCCTGCCGGAAAGCTCCTCCACACGGGAGCCGTAAGTAATGGCATGATTCCCATGAAAAAGCTTGGCCGCGGACCCATTGGCCACCAGACAGATGGCCGCTTCCGCCGAAGGGATCTCCTTGAGCAAATTGGTGATGTTGTTGAGCGCCATCACCAGGTTTTTCTCTTCATCCCAATCCAGATGAAATACCACTTTGGTCTTTATCTGCACCTCACTTTTTGATGCCACTTTATTTGTCTCCTTCCCGCAATGACCGGAACCCTCCGAAGATCCGTGGAGGACCGCCAGCTTCGCATCAATCAGTTTTTCATGGGAAAGCCTGAGAAGTGTTGCCACTTTGTGCATGAGGTAGTTTTCGTAACGGTCCATTTTCCCATCCACGAAGACGATTTCCCAGAGGATCTTGATCACCTCCATCTTCTCTTCAATGGAATAGTTGTCATTGATCAGTTTGGCAAACTGCCAAAGATCGATACTCTCCTTCAACTCCCTCTCCGCTTCCTCGAGCAGATGGTCCGCATGTTCGTCAGACAACCGGTATTTTTCTTTCAGAATGGAAAGGATAATTTCCGTTTCTTCTTTCGTAAAAGTGTCGTCAATATGGGCCATCTCCAGAAAAAGGGCACAGGTGGCCACACGAACGTCCTGTGCATCCCTGGAGGTTGCATTTTTTACACTGTCCTGGGAAAACCGATTGAAAAACCGCTTTATGGTATGTTTCATGACCTGCCCTCTCAATACGCGAGCCAATCTCTGGCAATGGTCAGATAAAATTCAACAGATCGGCCGATCTTTTCCACCTCGCAGTATTCATTGGTCTGGTGGGCCTGGGACGGTTCACCAGGGCCCAGGATCAGGGTGGGGGGGGTGTTCAAAGCCGGCGTCAGGATAGATGCATCCGTAAAGTAATTCACATATCCCGGTTCCAGTCTGCTTCCCTCGATGCGGGCCATGATGTCAAAGACCCGCATGATCCAGGGATCGCTTTGCGGGGTCGAAATGCCGGGAAGATCAAGCAGTCGCTCAATCTCAATATCCGGGCCCAGATGTACTTTTACATCTTCAAAAAGGGCAGCATGTTCCACGCCCGGTACGCTGCGCAAGTCCACACGGAAGCGCGCCGAATCCGGAACCATATTGATCTTCGAACCACCCGCAAAGGTCCCCACATTCACGGTGGGTGTTCCCAGTTGCGGGTGGACCTTGGCCGAAGAAAAGAAATCCTCGAGACTGGCCGCGGCCCGGGCTGCCTTGTAGATGGCGTTATCGCCCAGATCCGGCATGGAGCCATGTGCTGACTTGCCTTTCGCCGTACACTCCAACCAGAGTGCCCCTTTATGGCCCAGAAGGGGGATATTGCCAGAGGGTTCCGCCACCACAATGGCGCCGGCTTTATGGGGCAGAACACCACTTTCCTTCATGTGCAGCGCCCCTTCACTACCCGTCTCTTCACCGGCAGTGAATACAAAAACAACACCACCCTCCCCTTCCGGTTCTTGGGCCAGGTGGAGTGCGGTAACGGTCATGGCGGCGATACCACTCTTCATGTCGCTGGCGCCACGACCCATAAGGCGGCCGTCTTTAATCTCCGCGCCGTGGGGAGGGCTGTCCCATGGCGCGTCTCCAATGGGAACCGTATCCAGATGCCCGGTGAACACCAGCGGCAATTGAGAGGTCTTCCCCGGAATAGCGGCGATAAGCCCCGTGCTGTTTTCACCCAATCGTGGATAGGAAACATTCAACCCGGCGCCTGCCAGAAGCTCACCGAGATATCGGGCCGCAGGCTCCTCATTACCAGGGGGGTTGATGGTGTCCATCCGAATAAGGTCTCGGGTCAGCTCAACCGGATTGGGTATGCTTGTCATGTTTTTTACCTCTTCTGGTGTTCTATCCGAAATAGGCCTCCTGGACCTCTTTGTTGTCGCGCAGGTATTTGGCATCTCCTTCAGCCACCACCCCTCCTTTGGAGAGTACATACCCGTAATCTGAAATGGCAAGGGTCTGCCGCACGTTCTGTTCCACCAGGAAAACCGTCACATTCTGTTCTCTGATTTCCTGAATAATGCGAAAGTTCTCCTTCACGAGCAGGGGAGAAAGTCCAAGAGAGGGCTCATCCACAATCAATAACTTGGGTGCACTCATCAGTCCACGGCCGATGGAAACCATAGCTTGTTCACCGCCGCTCATGGTCCCGGCCAGCTGGGAGGAACGCTTCTCGAGAAGGGGAAAGATCCGGTAGACTTTTCTCATGCGCGCAAGCAGAACCTGCTTATCATCTTCCTGATATCCCCCCAGTCGAAGATTTTCTTCCACGGTAAGACCGGGAAAGACCTTGCGCCCTTCCGGGATGGATGCGACTCCCTGACGGATGATTCTGTGGGTGGGGAAGCGGGTTATATCGGTGCCCTCGAAAACAATACGCCCGGTTCGAGGAGGGGTCAAACCCAGTATGGAACGGATCAGGGTCGTCTTGCCCGAACCATTGTTCCCCAGCAGGCAGGTGATGGTGCCTTGAACCACTTCCAGGGAAAGGTTCTCCAGCACATCGGCCCGATCATAGGCAGTAAAGATGCCCTGAACACTCAATGATGAAACATTCTTTTCCATCAGTCCACCCCCAGGTAAGCCTGTTGAACTTCCTCATCGGAAGCAATCTCCTGGTAGGTTCCCTCACAGATTTTCCTGCCGAAATTGAGCACCGCACAATAATCGGTAATGCGCTCCATAACAGACATCTCGTGTTCAATGATGATGATGGTCAGGTCCTCAACTTTATCCTTGATGTGAAGGATATCATCAATCAGGCGGAAGGTTTCCTCATGGGTCATACCCGCTGACGGTTCATCTAACAGCAGCAGTTTTGGATTGGAAATGAGTGCCCTGCAGATCTCGATGCGACGTCGGGAAATCATGGGTAGGGTGACCACGGGTTCGAAGATTCTATCCGCCAGATCGGGGTCGAAGATGGTAATGAGATCCCGGGATTTATCTCTGATCTCCCGGTACTGGGCAGCCAGAGCCCGCCGTCTGAACAGGTTGAAGAAGAGGCCGTTTTCAAGCTGACTGTGGTCCCCAAGGGTGATGTTGTCCATAATGGAGAGCGGCAGAAGAAGACGGGATCGTTGAAAGGTGCGTGCTACGCCTGCTCTATAAACTTTCTGGGGAGAAAAGTTGGTGATGTCTTCACCCTCAAAGGCAACGTTTCCGGACGTGGTCGGATAAATGCCGGTGACCACATTGAAAAAAGTGGTTTTCCCGGAACCATTGGGTCCGATGAGGCCGAGAATCCGATTCCGCGCCACATCCAGGTCCAGATCCGAAAGAGCCGTTACGCCGCCAAAATTTTTTCCGAGCTTTGAGATACTCAGCAATACGTTCTGCAATGTGAATCCTTATTTTTCAACGATTTTGAGATGATTTCAGCGTAATGTAACTGCGCAGGGAACGCGGCAGCAGACCCTGGGGCCGGAATAGCAGGATGGCAATCACCAGGGCTGAAAACAACAAAAAGCGATATTCCTGCAAAACCTGAAACTTTTCCGGAATGAGGATGACAATGACGGTTGCGACAATTGTCCCCCACATGGAACCCAATCCTCCCAAAATCACAATGGACAAGAGGATCAGTGAGTCACCGAATGTGAAATTGGTTGGCGCAATGTACCCGAGCATCATGGCGTAAAAAGCGCCCGCCACCCCACAATAGAAATTTCCCATGGTGAAGGCCGTAATCTTCCACCTGGGGATGGACTGTCCGAAACAGGCGCTCACCGTTTCATCCAGTCGTACAGCGTCCATGTTGAGGCCTACCCAGGAGTCCTCCATGCGGCGCGCCAGGATAAAGCCAAAAATGAGCAGCAGCAGGATGACGGCGATATACCCCAGATAGAAGCACCCCTCTAAAGAACCGATCACAATATCCTGATTGAAATCCCAGCCGAACAGGTTGAGTGCGGCACTCTTCAACCCCTGGGGCCCGCCAAGGGTATCGTTCACTTCCAGAAACGTCTTGAACAAGAGAGCAAAGGCGATGGTCACAAGCGCCGCGTAGTGCCCCCGGGTCTTTAAAACCGGAATCAAAATGAGAAAGCCTAAAAGCGCCGCCATCAAGCCACCCAGAAAAATCACAACCAGGTGTGGCACCGCCGTATTCTTGGTCAAAATGGCCGCCGTGTAACACCCGACCCCGAAAAAGCTGGCCCCCGCGAAGTTCAACACCCCTACAAATCCGAATTGGATGTTCAGCCCCAGACAGGTGAGGACATAAACCAGGACCGTACCCACCAAAAAGAGTACAAAAGGATCATCGTAAAAATAAAGGCTTACGGCCAGGACCCCGGCAACCACAGCGATAGAAAAAGCGCGCGGGTTGTCCTTTGCGCTCTCTCCCACGGGATCCAGGACCCGCAGATATTTGAACGCGGTCACGACGAGTCCCGCTCCCAGAAGGAGCCCGAAAATCATCACCTGCGACTCGCCCGCCAGGAAAAACACCATATAGACGGCGCCCGCCAGCACCGCAAGGAGAGCGGGCAAAAAGGAAGTTCGTTTCCTTGATGGCTCAGACATTCGTTTAGACTCTTTCCGTTTCTTTTTCGCCCAGAAGACCAGTGGGTTTGATAGCGATCAGGATAATAACCACACCAAAGGCAAAAACATCCTTGTATGCACTGGCGAAAGGCAATGCCGCAGCACCAATGGTCTGCAGCAAAGCAAATAGGAATCCCCCCACGATGGCGCCGTAAATGTTTCCAAACCCCCCAACGGCGGCAGAGGAAAAGCCGATGGCCCCCAGGAGCAACCCCATATTAAAACTTAATTCATTATAATACAGACCGTAGATAACACCGGCAAAAGCCGCCAGGCCGCTCCCGATGGCAAAGGTAACATACACCACCATGTTGAAGTTGATTCCCATGATCCGGGCTGTTTCTTCGTCCTGACTTACGGCACGGATGGCCATCCCCAGCTTGGTGCGCTTGATGATGATTTGCACCAGCATGATCATTAAAATGCCCGTGATGAACATGGCGACATTATCAAACCGCAATGTGAAATGTCCCCAGGAATGACTCCAGTCGGGCAGGAGCGCCGGGAAATGTTTGGGATTGGCACCATCGGGATAGAACAGGCGGATAGACTCCCTGAGCACGGTCCCCAACATGAGGGTAATTAAGAGGGTGTTGAGAGGCGGCGCCCCTTTTAGGGGAATAATCAAGACTTTGGCAATGACCGCTCCCAGAAAACCGATGGCCGCCATGGCGAACAAAGCAATGATCACGAGGGTAAACCAGGGATAGGAAAAACCCACCAGTAGCAGGCCGAGATAGGCAGAGAATGCCGTAAAAACACCCCAGGTCAACATATCGCCGTGGGAAAACTTGATGACGTCCAGCACACCGAAAAAGAGGGTGAACCCTACCGCCACCAAAGAGTATATCAACCCCAGCATAAGTCCGTTTACAATATGCTGGGCTATCAGTCCAATATCCATCAGGGATTTGTCCGTGCAGAGAGAAGGTTGGAAAGCGGAGCGGCCAAAATGACCGCTCCACCTTTTCGGTTAGCGTCTTTTCAGCTTGCGCTTGCCGGAGGCGTATTCCGAATTCTGCCACGGCACCCACTTTCCGTCCTGGACCACATACTTGGTAATGGCGGGAGAAGTGTTCTGGCCGTGTTCGTCAAAGGTCACGGACCCCACAATGGCTTCATAATCTTTAATGTTTTCCATTCGCTTCACCACCGCCTTTCGGCTAGGGCCGACCTCTTCAATAACATCCAGAATCAGGTACATGGCTGCAAAAGCGAATGGGCCAAATGCGTCCGGTGCTTCCTTGTATCCAGCCTTGTTGTATTCCTCCAGAAACCATTTTCCGCCCGGAAGATTCTCTACAGGTTCACCTTCCCTGAAGGCGATAGTCCCTTCACCAAGGTTGCCTGTTCCCGTGATAAAGGCATCGGAAATAATGCCTGAGCAACTTTGAAACTGGCTGGTGAGACCCAGTTTTTCCATCTGCAGTCGAATCCGCACGCCTAGAGGCGTCAGCCCGCCAAACCAGATAACATCCGGGTTAAGCTTCTTAGCCTGGGTAAGCTCAGCGGTAAAGTCCTGCTGATCGGACGTAACGCCGAAGCTTCCAAGGATTTTTCCGCCGTTCTGTTTGAGATATTTGGAGAAGTATTCGTTCATACCTTTGCCGTAGTCCGTGGTGTCATATAGCGTCACCCAGGTCTTGTATCCCAGACCCGTGATGAATTTCGCGGCAACTTCATTCTGATTGATCATGGTCCCGTTAATCCGGTGGACCTCTTTGTAGTTGTTTCCATAGGTGATATCCGGATGGACCGCTCCCCAGACCACCACGGGGAGACCGAATTTGTGGTAAACATCCACGGAGGCCAATGCCACCACGGAGCAATATTGGGTTGCGGCAGCAATGATCTTTTTGTTTGCAGCCGCCTTTGTGGCCACCTGCACACCTGCGTTAGGCTTACATTCATCATCCAGCACCACCAGTTCATAATGGTACTTGGCTTTGGGATCCGCGTTTCTCAGCTTTACCGCAAGGTCAGCCGAGTTCCTTCCCCCCACACCAATGGCGGAAACACCTCCGGTCAGGGGGCCGATGAAGGCCACTTCAACGGTCTTCTTCGCCATAACCGGACCTGCTGCCATTACCAGAACGAAACCCAGAGCGAAGCTGATTAATCTTTTCAATTTCATCGTAATTTCCTCCTTTTCATATGAATACTGATCTCCTGAGAGCCTCGACAAGCCGTTTTGACAACTGGAAAAAAAGACCGCCAGCCATCAGCTGTTCGAGAAAATTTGTGGTACAGGTTTATCCGTTTAGCCGTTTGGTGTCAAGCAAAAGAGGGGCGCCAAAGGGATTCTGACTGGCTCACCTGATAGGGCTCACTGAAATGACGGTATTATCAAATCGGCATGCTATTTGCGTCAATGGGAGAAGGTTCTATGGTGAACATCCGGGTACCCAGTAGGGATTCTTAACCTTGCGGTTGAGGCACTCTCCAACAAGCTTTTCATAGGCGGTGCCTGAGGACAGTACAATTTTTCGGGCCTCCTTTGCTCCCAGCCATACCGGATTTGCATCGACTTTTTTCAAGGATTTCGGGTCGTAAAAGAAATTTTCGCTTAAGCCTTTTGCCGTCTTGTAAAACCGCCAGAAAATTCCCCACTGATTCCTGGTTTCTTCCGGCACATCCGAGATATCTGTTATCTTCTCCGCCATGGGGTCTTTAACGTTGATAACAAATATTTTCCAGTCCGTCTCAAGATCCGTGCCGTCAATCATCCCCAGGGCACCGATCACCTTCACCTGATACGCTAGTCCCAGGGGGGATGGTGCGGAACCTACGTCAATGACATCGATGGGGTCCGTATCCCCGAAAAACCCGGTAATGGGATCTTCTTCAAGAACATTTTCCCAGGTGCGGGGCAATGCACCGTAATTTCCTGGAGCCGGGGACCAGGCATAGTAGCGGGGTCGTTTGAAATTCTGACCTTTGACCTTCTTGCGATCCTGCCACATGGGGTTGTGGGGTTCCCATTTGTTCAGCTCAACCTTGGCCAAGGTCCCCCTGCTGACTTCAAAAAACGCATTCACCACAAAACCGTTTTCATCGTCGGATACGATCAACGGCACATCGTGCCACAGGGATACCGGTTTTCCATTTTTAGCGTTCACTGTCTGGGCCCGAAAACCCAAAGTACCCAAAAGACCCGAAAGCTCCCGCCGCAAACCTGAAACCCCTTTAAAGGCTTTACACCGTCCAAAATCGGCATCGGCACAGGCATCCAATTCCCGGCAGGTGCCGTTTGAACTGCAAGGGGGCGCGAAGGCGGGGGTGATGGCGGTGTCTCCAGGTGATGCAGGGGCATCGGAATAAGCGACACCGTAAAAAGAAAAAATCAGGAGGATTATCGAAAGGAAAATTCCCCGCAAATGAAATACCCCTGTGCATTTTTGATCATTCATTTCCATGTACCTTTCTCATAAGCCATACGGATTTCCCGAATTTAGAAATAATGCGTATCACCATGATTGATATCCAGCAATCTGTCCGCCATGTTTGTCTTTTGAAGCTCACGCCTTACATCTTCCGGCGGTACATGCACCGGTTCATCTCCCAGCCGGAAGGTCCCCCAGTGAACGATAAACATGCTTTTCGCCTTGAGATCTTTCATGGCCTGAACCGCTTCGGCCGGGTTCATGTGGCTTTGTTTCATGAACCAGCGCGGCTCATAGGCCCCCACATTTAAAATGGCCAGATCGATGGTGTATCGCTCGCCAATCTCCTTGAACCCCTCAAAATAGGCCGTATCCCCGCTGATGAAAATTGTGGGGCCCGCTTTCGTGCGAATAAGGTAGGACCCCCACAGACTTCGATTAGGCCCAACGATGGGATTGCGCATGGTCCAGTGGTTGCAGGGCAGCAGAATGATCTGACGCTCTCCGTCGTCAAACGCATCAAACCAGTCCAGCTTCATGCGATTTTTCATGCCGATGGATGAAAATACCGAATCATAGCCCAGGGGTGTGATCACGTGCGTCTTTGGATCAAAAACGGAGAGGGTATCCTTGTCCAGATGGTCATAATGCCCGTGGGTGATCAACAAGTGGTCGGGCTTCGGCATGGTGTCAATGTCAAATTCAACGGGCGTAAAATTCTGGATGGTGGGAAACAGACCGAAAAATACCGGATCCACCAGAATCGACACCCCCTCATCCCTTATGAGCACAGAGGCATGATTGATGAAAGTGACGGAAAGGCCGTCATAATTTATGATGGGCGTCCAATCAATCTTTACCGGGTTTACCGGTTCATCTGCATACCGCTCCTTGAAATGGTTATCTGAAAAGAGTTTCCATTTCAAAAAATCAGATAAACCGTTTTTCCTGGCAGGTGCGAAAGGATTGATGAAACGGTCAGGCCCATGGTGACGTTTTTGCTGAACAATCTGTTTTAAAGTCATTTTATTGTCTGCCGCCACAGAATTCTCCTGCGGCGTTTGCGCGTGGGAACAGCTTGCAAAGGGTATCATACTCAAAAAGGCCAGGTCCAGGCCCCATCGGGTTGCCGTAACCATGAACTCCCTTCGCGTTTTCGGTTTCAAAGGGGTCATCAGTTTGAAAAACCTTTCTGATACTTCTTGAAATTTTCTGCCTGCTCAAAAATTTCTTGGTACACCTCATCCCGGTCAACCGGCGGATGGCCGTTCTGTGCCAAGAAAATAATCAAATCCAGTAGTTTCCGGTTAGGTTCTTGCATATGAATTCATGAAAAAATTTGAAAAATCAATAAGTTAAAACCATTTTTTCCTTGACATTTCAAACAGGATTTTTGGCGAAAATTGTAATCTTCAACGATTCAGTAGGTTACAAAATACCCATGCGTGGCAAAGCACCATTTGCCCTGCGATAGACCAGTTCCGCAGCAGTCTGCGAACTAACGGTAACGGGGGACGTACTTCAGATTATAAGTTCATATGCCACGCAAAACTCGTATAGAGTTGCATAGAAGGCCGCTCAATTGTAGGGAAAGAATTAAAAGCCTTTAAGTAACTTATAATCTGACGAACGTCCCTTATTCCCCTTACGTCGTAAAACGCATTATAGCGACAAAAAAAGGCTTTATTTGTCGCGTATCCACTTTATTTGTCGCGAAAGTGACTTGAATTGTCAAAAATATTGAGGCAGCCCCTTTCTTGCTGTCGGCGATAGCAGCAGAAACAGACAGCCGACGCCTCCCACAAAACACACAATGAGTGGTACAGTTTCTTTCTCATGATTGGGGGTCAAGTCTACGTTTGACCTTTGACAATTTTAACAAGAGTCAATCGTAGACTTGACCCCCAACCCTTTCTGCTCAAAAAGGCCAGGCCTAAGCCCCGTCTCGTCGCCGCAATCATAAATTCCCTTCGGCCAGTGTCTATTTTTACGGGCGGTCTCATTTCCAGCATGCGTCATAAAACCTCATTCCAGGCGGGTCAACACCGCATTTCCATCTCCCGTCACCAGTGGGTTCTGTTTTCGATTGGCTTCCCGTCCGGCCCAATAGGGAACCTCGTCCTGCAGATAAGTTTTCATCTCCCCCGTCGTGATGGCCCTGTCCCCATTATTGTCGGCCGCTCCACCCAGGCCTTTGAGGAAAAAATAGGTGAAGAGGCTGTGGTGCTTGTCTGGATACCAGGTACACACCTGGTCCTTTCCCGCTCCACAGAACACCGAACCGTTGGCTATCTCTCTCACCGGCCGTTTGCTTTTCAACATACCGGGGCTGATGTTTTTAAACAGCGGTCCGGAGGCCGAATAGCCTGAAAAACAGGCATCCAGCACCACGGTCACATCCTTTGCCGGAAGTTTAGAAAGGATGCGGTAAAAAAGGTCCAGAGAATAGCCGTTGTTGGCAATGTAATCGACCGCCGCGTCCACCGGCACCAGGTAGTTGGCGCCACCGCCGGGTCCCGGGGCGCCATGACCCACATAGTAAACAAACACCTCGGATCTCCCTTTTCGCACGTAACGATGCAGGATCCCTTGGGGATTTTCCTTGCTACCGAAAATGTTTCGCATATCCCCACTCGACACATCGGTGCGATAGATTATGTTTCCGGGATCATACCCCATCACCTGCACCAGGTATCGCTTCACCGCCGAAGCATCCCGTTCCGCGTATTTCACATCCGAAAGCCCTTTTTTTTCCGCTTCATACCGCTGGTTGCCGATGACCACCGCCACCCCGTAGGGTCTTTTGATGGTCCCTCGTGGAATATTTGTGTCCACGTCCACGCTCCCGGCTGCACGGCTGGACTTCCGGGCGCTTGCCAAAGTCTGCTGAATCTCCACGGAATCTGGATCGAGACCCGCCGCTTTTTGTGCATGGAAAAGAGCGCCTTTTATGTTGTCGCCCCGCTCGATCATCACGGATGCCAGATTGTTGTGCCAGAGGGCCCGGCTGCCGTCCATTTTTACGGCCATATCCAGATATTTTTGAGCACGCGCCAGATCCCCATACCCATACCAGGCCGCCCCCACATTGTATGCGAACGCCGCATTCTTCGGGCAGAGCCGGTGGGCTTTCATAAACAGATCAATTCCCCTTTTCTTGTCCTTTTTGTAGGCCGATACCGCCTTTTCCGCCACATCCCGGGCCTCGTCGCAGGTGTCTGCCGCCAGGGCAGGCCCGGCAAAAAGAAAAATGACCCCAACCCACATAAAAGCAAATAGTCTCATTGACATAACGGTTACTCCCTTTTCCAGAATTCACTCTTGTTCCCACGCGAGCCCTCGGTGATTGTGCCGACGGGATGCTTCCGGCTCCGCGCGGGCATCCCGCAGACCCAATCCCCGGTACTCGCGCTCACTGACCTGCGGAAAAAGCAAGGCGAAAGCCGAGGGCGTTGAACCGGTAGCCGGGCGTGAACCTGTTGCGATTCGCCGACCGACAGAGCCTGGCGTGGCTGTTCCAACCCCCGCCCCGAACCACCCGGCGCGAGCCTGAAGAGGGACCCGTGGGATCCGTCACCGACCCGGAAGGGTAATCGCCCTTCCAGTCTTGGCACCATTCCCAGACATTACCAATCATGTCGTAAAGACCAAAAGAATTTGGTTTTTTCCCGGCCACCGGATGGGTTCCACATTTTCCGCATGAAAACTGTTTTTCATCCCAACCGGAACAATCATACCCATCGCTATAATCCACACAACTATTTCCACCATACCATGCAATCGGGTCCAATGCCGGGCCATTGTTCTTACCAATAATCTTCAGATCACCGGTGTAGATAGCGGTTGAAGTCCCCGCCCGCGCCGCATACTCCCACTCCGCCTCCGTGGGCAATCGGTATTTACGCGTCCCCTCGCTTCCGTTCAGTTTACGGATGAACTTCTGACAATCCTCCCACGACACATTCTCCACCGGACAATTGCTCCCGCAATTCTTGAAGTGAGAGGGATTGCTCCCCATCACCCTTTTCCACTGCCCCTGCGTCACCTCCGTGGTCTGCATGTAATACCCCCTCGTCAGGCTCACCCGGTGCTGCTTTTCATCACCGTCCCGTCCCGATTCCCCGGACGGACTCCCCATCATAAAACTCCCCGGCGGAATATACACGAATTTCATTCCCAAGCTGTTGCCCTTTTTCCCCTCCACCACCGGCCGGACCACGACCGGCTTCGGCTCAACGACCGGCTTCGGTCTCTCCACCCGCACCGCCGTCAGCCGAATACTGATTTTCCCGTCCTCTCCGGCCGAAAGGGTCACCCACCGCTTTTCCGTATTGAACCCTTCCGCCGAGACCTCCACATGGTATCGCCCCGGTTCCAGCGCCATCCCCTGGAAAAAAACCGGGGCGATATTTAATACCCGCACCCGCGCACTCTCGGGCACCGTCTCCACAAACAAGCGGGCCGGTTTCGGCTCAGGGCGTTTTTGCTCCCACACCGGCTCGAATTTTTCCACAAACCCTGCCCGGCACACCTGGGGCGCCTGAAAAAGGAGACCCGCCAGAATACAAACAAGAACGAAAAGGAATTTTGTTTTCAGTTTTTTGGTCATTTTATTCTGTTGATCCTGGAGCGGGGAAGTCAGCGCTTCCGTTGATGTTCCTAAGCCCAATATCCGTGAATAAATCAGGCTCATTCAACAATTTATATGGCATACTCAAGTTCGATCATTCTTTTTTTACGCTCTGCAATATTCTGGAAACTGCCGGATTCCCGCCTCAGTCGCTCGATCTCCACCCTCCCTTTTAAGCTACCGCTTCACGGATCGGCATAGCGTTTTCAATTCTTGCCATTCGTTTCGGAGAATGCAATGCAGCCCATATGTCGTTTCGCTGCTGCAGGTTCAGCCAAAAATTCGGCGTATTTCCGAATACTTTTGACAACATTAATGCAGTGTCAACGGTGATGGATCTTTTACCGGTGCAAAGTTCATTGACAGTCCTTCGACTAACCCCCATCGCAGAAGCCAGTTGCCCTTGGGTAATCCCCAAAGGCGCTATAAATTCCTCAATGATCATTTCACCAACACTGACAGGTTGGCGCTTGGTTAAAATCATTTTACACCTCATTTATAGGTATGATTATCAAGATAAATGCCATCCGCCTCACCCCGTCCACCATCCCAAACAAAAACTGTACGCCATTGATTATTGACGCGTATGGTGCATTTCCCCTGTAGTTGTCCTAATAACTTTTCAAAATGATTGCCGGGTGGGCTCCTTAAATCAGCATCACACGTTGCATCATCCAGCAACTGTAACTTCCTGAATAATCGCGACCGGATCACAGCCGGTATTTTCTTGGACTGAATGTCGTTCAAGAAAAAATCTCGCAGCCAATTATCACGGAAACTCTTTATCATGGCTACATTGTAACGCGCATGGTTACAGAAAGCAACCCATGGATATCAAATCATCATTCACATCCCGGTCCCACCCAGTAGCTTAACACCACTTCATTCCAGTCCGTTGCCGCCCGGAGCGTCTCCAGTACCTTTTTCATATCCCCGCCCTTTGCGCCCGCGTAAACCTGATCCTCCGGTATGGGAAGGAAGGAAAAATCAAGGGGTTTGCGAGTGGCAATAACTTTGATGGACTCGTGACACAATTCGTCTTCTTTCAGGGGGTAGAACACCAGTTGCACGTCGCCTGCCAATGCAAGGGGTGGAAACCGGAAATTTCCCAACGGCAGGGGCTGGCCGCTCATTCTTGAATTGGGATAGAACAGGGAAACCGTGTGGTCGGCCGCCACACCCAGGATGTACAGGTAAACCCCCGGCTCCGTTTCAACGGCAATAACGGCCGGCATACCGGGGGGATAACAGGCGGGTTTTCGATCCAGGTGGGCCTTGATTTTCGGCCGGTTGCGGAATCGCGGATCAGGGGCAATGGCCTCAATGCCCCGATGATAAACATTTCCTTTTTTTAGAGATGCCTGCCGTTCCCATCCAGACGAAAGGTTCTCCCGACAAATGGCCGTCTTGACCACCGTTGTATCCGTTACCCGCAGGGCCTTGATCACCAGCCGGATCATGGGTTTCCTGCCGGACTTGGCCGGCCCGTACTCAATGGCGTATGTCCCGGACACCACCACGTCCGCCCCGGCGTGATCCAGGATGTTTCGGGCACCGGAACCGAACATTTCGATCTCATCCTGGATGACGCCCAGGTCTTTTCGGGATTTGACAACCACACCCCGATCCGAAAGGGAGGCTTCCACCCGGGTGCGCCACCGGTCACCAAGGGCGGTGATGTCCCCGGATTTTTCTTCATAGATGGGGGAGACGGCCGCGGTTTCTCCTTTTCGCATACGGTCTGCGATTTTGCCGATTTCCGTTTCAAAACCAACCGCGAAAGCAGGAGAACACGCCATCAGCGAAACGATGGCGAATAGAGCTGAAAAAAGAGCGAGCGTTTTTAAGGATCGTTTCATGGCTTTCTCCGGTTTATGAACTATGTGCATCCTCCCAAAGACGATAATATATCCCTCGTTTGCCTCTTCTGTCAAAAAGTACTTATCACGAATCTGACCGACAGCTTTTTCCAAGCCCTCCTTACCGGCGGCCTTGACCGGTCATAATGCGCTTCTGGGTTTCTTTTCCTTTCAGGCTCTTTTCCACAAAAATCTTTTGCCCAGTAAAGGGATCCCGCCCGGTATAATACATAAGCGTTGCATAGGTGGCAGGTGTGGGCGTAAAAATCTGCACCTGTTCGGGGAGGTGGCGCAAGGTTTCTTTAGCAAATTTCCGCAAGGCCTGCATATGGGCCGCAGTGCATCCGGGGTGCGCCGCCATCAGGTAGTAGGTCAGAAATATTCTGCTGCCGATTTTTTGTTTCAACCGGTTAAAAAGCCGAACAAATTCCGCCAGCCCTTTTACTCCGGGTTTCCCCATGAGATTCAAAACCGCACCGGAGACATGTTCCGGTGCAATTTTAAGTTGCCCGGACACATGATGCCGCAGGATTTCTTCCAGATAGGTCCTGCCCATCTTATGGTCCCTGAGAATCAGATCATACCGAATACCCGACCCCACGAAAACCTTTCGCACGCCGGAGATTTGAGAAAGGGCTTTCAGAAGCTTCATCTGTCGGCCGTGATGGACCGGCAGATGTTTACAGGGCTCGGGGAAAAGGCATCCCTTGTCTTTACACGCCCCTTGTGTTTTTTTCTGTTCACACTCAATGCCGTACATATTGGCCGTTGGTCCGCCCACATTTGAAATAATGCCTTTAAAACGAGGGTTCCCCGAAAAACCACGCGCTTCACGTAAAATTGAGGCCTCGCTTCGAGACGAAACGTGCCGCCCCTGGTGAACCGTAATAGCACAGAACCGACATTCTCCATAGCAACCCCGGTGGGTGGTCAGGGAAAACCGAATGGTGTCCAGGGCCGTCACCTTTCCCCATTTTTTATAAAAAGGGTGTACATCCCGTAAATAGGGCAGTTCGTAAACCCGGTCAAGCGCGCCCGGCGAAAGGGGCAAGGAAGGCGGGTTCTGGATCAGGTAGCGCGTATCCTGTTTCTGAAATAGCCGCCTGCCCGTTAAAGGATCCGCATTTTCATAAAAAGTCTGAAACATGCGGGTAAACTGTTTCTTGTTCTCAGAAACGTCTTCGTGAGCCGGCAGTTGGATATCCGGAGACGGGAATTGAGCCTCGGGTGCGGGGACATCCCGGCTAATATAGCAAATACCCCGGATCCCTGTAATTGATTTCTCCTGGGAGAGTTTGTCCGCCAGCGCCAGGATACTCTTTTCTCCCATCCCATACACCAGCACATCGGCCTTGGCGTCAAAGAGAATGGATCGCCTCACGGCACCCGTCCATGCATCGTAATGGGAAATGCGCCTCAGACTGGCCTCGATCCCTCCGAGTACGATATAGGGATGGTCTTTGAAATAGCGCCGGATAAGGTTGCTGTATGCGATGACGGCCCGGTCGGGTCGCCTGGTATTTACCCCCCCCGGCGTCAGATCGTCCCGTTTTCGCCGTTTGCCCGATGCGGTGTAATTGGCCACCATGGAATCCACGGCTCCGGCAGTCACTCCCCAGAACAGTTTCGGGGCGCCCAACCTTGTGATATCCCCGCCACCCTGCACATTCGGTTGGGCAATGATGCCGACACGGTAGCCCTCAGACATCAGCACCCGTCCGATAACCACCACACCCATGTGAGAAGAATCAACATAAGTATCTCCGGTGATCAGAATCACATCCAAACCGTCCCAACCGAGATCCGAAACCTCTTTTCGGGTTGTGGGAACGAAGGGCAGGGTTTGGGGAATGGCTTTGGTTTCTGACATGGCGCAATGGTTCCGGCAAAAAGGTTGGTTTTCATCCTGAAGATAATTGAACGTAAGGCAAAAGATACTCATCTGCAGGTTGAAGGTCAAGGAAGTTCAACGGCGCAATGAGCCGGTTACAAACCTTGTAAATGATTCCAGAATGCTTACGTTACCGGCTTGTTCAGATTGAACCCCAGCATCCTTAAATGGAGCCAATAAACCCATGCCACAAACATTAAAAAATGAGAACCTCAGAAACGTTGCCATCATCGCCCACGTGGACCACGGAAAAACCACCCTTGTGGATGGTTTGTTTCGCCAGAGCGGCCTCTTCCGGTCCAACCAGAAGGTGGCGGAACGGCTCATGGACACCATGGAACTGGAAAAGGAGCGCGGCATCACCATCGCCGCCAAAAACTGTTCGGTCAAATGGAAAGGGGTCCGGATCAATATTATCGATACGCCCGGCCACGCGGATTTCGGCGGAGAAGTGGAACGTGCCCTCAGCATGGCGGACGGCGCCATCCTTCTGGTGGACGCATCCGAAGGCCCGTTGCCCCAGACCCGTTTCGTATTGAAAAAAGCTTTGGATGCACAACTCAAAATCCTTGTGGTCATTAACAAAATTGATCGGAAGGATGCCAGACCTTATGAAGTGCTGGACGAAATATATGATCTCCTGATCGATCTGGGGGCCAATGAAGATCAGCTTGAGTTTCCCCTGCTTTATGCCGTGGGCCGCGACGGTATCGCTCAGAAAACCCTGGAAGAGAAGGGTAAAAACCTTCACGGTTTGTTGGATATCATCCTTGAGGAAATTCCCGGGCCCTCACACACGGCCGATGCACCTTTTCAGATGTTGGTCTCTGATCTCGGCTACTCGGATTACATGGGCCGCCTGGCCATTGGAAAAATCTTTAACGGCGCAGCCCAATCCAGGGACAATTTGGTATGTCTTGGGGAAAATGGAGAAACCATTGACCTCAAGGTGAGCAAGCTCCAGACCTATGACGGCATAAATCTCAAAGACGCAAGCGCGGTCAATGCCGGGGATATCGTGGTGTTGGCCGGCATTGAAAATGTGAAAATTGGCGATACCATCTGCAACCGGGAGGCCCCCCGGGCACTGCCACGGATCAGCGTGGACAAGCCCACCGTGAGCATGAAATTCGTCATCAATGATTCACCCCTTGGGGGAACCGAAGGGAAATATGTGCAGTTGAGTCGAATCAGGGAACGCCTCTTGAAAGAGACGCTCCTCAATGTGGCCATTGAGGTGGAAGAGAACGGAAAACAGGAAGGGATACTGGTCAAGGGCCGGGGGGAATTTCAACTGGCCATCCTGGTGGAGACCATGCGGCGGGAAGGGTATGAATTTTCCGTGGGCCGGCCTGAAGTGATCTTCCGTCATGAAAACGGCCGGAAAACAGAACCCATGGAGCGGCTCATGGTGGACTGCGAAGAACAGTTCATGGGTCTGGTGACGGAAAAGCTGTCGCTACGCAAAGGGCGCATGACCAACCTGGTCAACAACGGCATGGGGCGCGTGCACATTGAATTTTCAGTGCCCACCCGTTCCCTGATCGGATACCGGGACGAGTTTTTGACCGACACCCGGGGCACCGGCATCATGAATTCCCTGTTTGATGGATACGAACCGTATCGGGGGGACTGCCCCAGCCGGTTTACCGGATCCATCGTGTCGGACCGTTCAGGTCACGCCGTGCCGTACGCCCTCTTCAACCTGGAGCCCCGTGGCCGACTCTTCATCACCCCCGGGGAGCCTGTTTATGAGGGAATGATTATCGGGGAACACAACCGAAGCCAGGATATTGGGGTAAACGCCACCAAAGAAAAGAAACTCACCAACATGCGCGCAGCCGGGAAAGACGACAACGTACTCCTCTCCCCCATCAAACCCTTGACCCTTGAGCAGACCATCAGTTTCATACGTGAGGATGAACTGGTTGAGGTGACACCCATGTCCATCCGCATGCGAAAGGCCGTATTGTCCGGCCAGAAAAGACACCTCCTCAGATCCGCTAAAATAAAAGAGCAGACAGAAAAAAAATAATTGGGTAGAAAAGAACATGCTGACGGAAACGGATGAGGGAAACAACCCATCAGGAGTAGACACATGAAAATTGCACCGACGGTACTTCTTTTTTGTCTCGCCTTCTCATGGAATACGGGGTTTTCCCTTGGCGCGAAAGATCCCGAATCGGCGCCCCATGACGACGCCCACGGGCGCAAAACCGCGACGTACGATCCAGCCGAAATGGTGCGCCATCCGCTTGCCGGCCTCAATACCGAAAGTCCAAGGGAAACCCTCAGGACTTTTATGGCCACCATGAACCAGGCCCATGTGGCCTCCCAGAATACCGGCGTCAGAAGTAAAAAGACCATGGCGTTCGTTAATCGGGCATCACGATGCCTTAATCTCAGCGAAGTTCCTCCCACGCTGAAAGAGAGCGTGAAGATTGAATCCGCATATATCCTCACGGATATCCTCAATCGAATTGAACTGCCGCCATTTGACGATATCCCCGACAAGAAAAGTATGAAAACAACGGGGTTGACCCGCTGGGCCATTCCTCATTCGGAGATTGTCATTGCCCGGGTTGCCGAGGGGTCCCATGAAGGGGAATATCTCTTTACCCCAAAAACCGTCGGCCGACTGAAAAGTTTTTACAACCGGGCCAAGCATCTCCCCTACAAACCCTATACCTGGGAAAACCCCTATACGTCCTATATTTTCTCACCGGGCCCCCTGATCCCCCATCAATGGGTCGAGCGCTTACCCCAATGGACAAAAACGCCTTTTTTCGGACAGACCCTGTGGCAATGGATCGGGTTGTTCCTTTCCCTGATCGTGGCAACACTGGTGGTGTGGCTGGTTTATCGTTGGGAGTACCTTCGTAAGGCGCAGAAAAGCGGGGTTGTTTCACCCTGGCGGTTCGGTAAGCTTCTTTTTCCGGTCAGTGGCATGGTCCTGGCGATTTTCATTGAATATTTTGTCGACAAGGATTTGAATATCACAGGACTGCCCTCGCTCGTGACCATCATAGGAATGGAGCTTATTTTCTTTCTTTTCGCAGGCCTCGCCATCCTCATACTCGGCAATATCCTGGTAAACGGCATCACAGCTTCCCCCCGCCTGCAGAAGAGAAGCATCGACAGCAATTTGGTGAGGCTCAGCCTTCGGGTTCTCACCCTCGTGATGCTGTTTGCCCTCTACTGGTACGCGGCCAATTATTTCGGCCTCTCGGTCACGGCGGTATTCGCCTCCGCCGGAATCGCGGGCCTGGCCATTGCCATGGCGGCCAGGGAAACCCTGGCCAATTTTTTCGGTGGTATCAGCATCTTGCTGGACCGACCCTTTACCACTGGAAACTACATTATCCTGGATTCGGGGGAACGGGGCGAAGTGGTGGATATCGGCCTTCGCAGCACCCGCATCTTGACGCGGGATGAAATCCTCATCTGCATCCCCAATTCTGTCATCACCAACGTCAAAATTGTGAACGAAAGCGCTCCGGCGCCCCGGTTCAGGATACGGATCAAAATCGGTGTGGCCTATGGCACGGATGTGGAACAGGTGGAGGAAATTCTGATGAAACTGGCCCGGGAAAATGAACTGGCGGCGAACAACCCAGCACCCCGCGTGCGCTTCCGCGCCTTCGGGGACTCTTCTCTTGATTTTGAACTGCTCTGTTGGGCCCGACGTCCTGAGGAAAAGGGCCGGCTTATCCATTCATTGAACAAAGAAATCTACAATGCGCTGAATGAAGCCAGCATTATCATTCCGTTTCCGCAAAGGGATGTTCACCTTTTCACTTCTTCGGAAAAGGCGCCTGACGGTGCTGACAGTCAGGAAGAACAGCCAAAAGCTAACGGCTAACAGCTTAACTCACCGATCGCAAACCAGAATGCGCGCCGCATCGGCAAAAGCCACTTCCATCTTCTGGTAAGATACCCCGGTCACAATCCCTTTTCCGAAGGTCTTGTGATTGATCACATCATCGGTTTGATAGGACCCCTGCATGGTGTAGGGCACGGGTTTCTTGTCCTGAAATTTCGCGGCCAGCTGTTCGAAAATTGCTGCAGGATCCGGTTTCCGGCTTTTCTTTGCAGCCGTCTTTCTCTTTTTTACAGTCTTACTCTTTTTTACAGTTTTCTTGACCATTTTTTTCCTCTCCGGCCGATATTTGTGCTCGCTGCCACAGGTGCGGCACTGAACCCGTTCCACAACGCCCTCACTGTTGTGGGTTACCACCATAATGGGTAAGGGGCAATTTACATCTTGTACTCTGGGTCACCAGAATCTGGGCCACAGACGTTCTGTCTTTATCCTTGATTGTCGTGCTTTTTTCCTTCAACGGATAAGAAATTCGCAAGGCTAATGTCCCCTCAGAAAAGCTGTAAGGCGTTTGATCCCTTCATCGAGGGTTTCCTCTTTCTTACAGAAACAGAACCTGACCAATTCCTTTCCCCGGCTCCGGTTGTTCCAGAAGCAGGAACAGGGGATGGCCGCTACACCTGCCTTTTCAGTCAGCATGCGGCAGAACGATACATCATCATCAAATCCCAGACTTCGAATGTCCACCAGCAGATAGTACGTGCCGGCGGTTGGGAAAACCTGAAGTCCCAGACCCGCCAGTGCATCGGACAGACGATTTCGTTTCTTTGTATAGTCGGCCAGAAGATCTTGGTAGTAACTGTCCGGAAAATCGATGGCAAAGGCCATGGCCTCCTGCAAAGGACCCTGGCCGCAGAAGGTAATGAACTGGTGGCTCATGCGAACGGCTTGAGACAACGGGGGCGCCGCGATCACATAGCCGATCTTCCATCCGGTCATGGAAAAGGTCTTGGCCGTGGATGAAATGACAAAACAGCGATCCTTGAGTTCGGGGATGGTCAAAAGCGTGGCATGCTCCCGGCCGTCATAGACCAGATGTTCGTAGACTTCGTCTCCGATGGCATACGAATCATACTGCTCACACAGTTTTCCGATGAGGGAAAGTTCCTCCCGGGAAAAGGTTTTACAGCAGGGATTCTGCGGGTTGTTGATCACAATGGCTTTGGTCCGGGAGTTGAAAGCTTCGGCCAGTTTTCCTTCAGGCAAAGCAAAATCCGAGCCTTCCAGTGACACATAACGTATTTTTGCCCCGGCCATGGCCGAAACCGGCGCATAGGTCTCATAACTGGGTTCCAGCAGAATCACTTCATCTCCCGGTTCCAGAATACCCAGGAGCGTTGCGCACAACCCTTCCGTGGCGCCCCCGGTCACGGTGATTTCCGCATCAGGGTCCACCCGCACCCCATAAAAACGTTCCATTTTTCGGGCCACCGCCTCACGAAAAACCGGAATCCCATATGACAGAACATATTGATTCGGGCCCCGTTTGATCGCCTCAGCCGCCTTGTGGCGTATGGCCTCCGGCCCGTCAAAATCGGGGAAGCCCTGAGAAAGATTGACGGCGCCATGGGCATTGGCCAGAACGCTCATCTCGGTAAAAATAGAGGTTCCAAAAGGTCGAAGCGCCTGCACCACGACCTCGTCTGTTTCATGTTGATCTTCGTTATGCAAATTTAAATCTCCTGAATTTAAAGAGATGCCTCCAGTGTCTCAAAGAAGGCTTCCAACCGTGTGCGGGTCTGCTCCTCCGAAAAAGCGCGGAAATCGGTGATGTCCGCCTCGATAATTACCGAAGGGATCTCCAGACGGTCCATGAGGATACGCTTGAGGTCGTATTGGCCCACGGAATAGGGTTTGCAGCTTTTGGCCGAATGAATGACCAGTCCATCCACCTGGTAATCCTTGATCAAACGTTCCATCAATTCCAGACGATGGTTAAGGCTGTTGTTCAGAATCACCTGGGAATAGGTTCGGGCCATGGACTCAAAGGGCTTCTCCACATCCATATGGGATGAGGTTTCAGCCCAGGCATTGGTGTAGGTGGCGGTCACAAAATTCATGCCTCTTTCAGCAAAAAGATTGGAGAAATCACGCACCTTGTACCAGATGGCGATATTATCCCACATGAGCCTTTTCTGTTCATCCCGAATGGCGCCTATGCCCTGATCGATCCGTTCTCTTAGCTCGGCCAAGAGGGTCTGATAGTACTGAAGGGTCACGGGAAGACCCCTTAAGGAAACAATGGGCGCCAAATGAACAAAGGCGTCAAAAATGGTCATGGGCGCGGGTTTATGCTGCATGGTTTCCAGAATCTGTCCCCAGCAGAGCGACGCATCTTTTGCCGAATGGATCACCCGGCTAAAAGTTTCTTCTTTGAAATTGTTTCCGCTCACCTTCTCCAGCACGGGGATCATTTCTTTCAATTGATCCACCATGTAATGGATGTCTTCACCCCGGATATCATTGAAATTACTGCGGGTAAAATTGTAAGGGGTATCAAACAGCAGCAGGGGAACTTTCAAACGGTGGGCCAGCACCCGGTACCAGTATAAAACGGTTTGACAAATGTTGTTGGAGGCAAACAAGAGATCCGGCCGGGGCAGTTTTCCCACGGGGGTTTTCCCCGAAAGCGCGTGCCCCAGGTCGATGCGGGCGTACGAACAAAGGTCCTGGTGATATCCATGGTCTTCGGCAATACCGCAATACTCGGGCCCCAGACGCTGCGCACCGCACAATGCGCCATGGTTCTCGGGATATATGGTGTAAAAATCAAATGCCCGAAGCAGTTCCACCGGTGCGCCGCTGGTGACCCAGGCCACGGGTTTGGCTCCTTTTGCATACCGGGCGAGGAAATAATGACGGGTCATGATTTCCTTCAGGCGAGCGGCACATTTAAGCCTGGGACCAAAAGGGGAATCGGTGGATGAAGGACGTCGTTTCTTTTTCGATTTCGCCGCAAGCCCCATCACCAGGGGGGCTCCCAGATCCTTCATGATATGGTAAGATAGACGTTTTGCCAAAGGCATGGGTTTCAACTCCTCACCTTAACATTTCAACAAACGCTTCTACCCGCGTAGACAATTGACCGCTCAGGGGTTGGCCCACTTCCAGATCTAAAGCCAGGATTTTCAACCCCGCCTCTTTTGCCGCCGCCACCATCTGGGGCACATCAAACCATTCCGGCTCACAGAATTTGATGCCGCAGAAAATGATCCCCTGAGCATGGGATTTACGAACTTTGTCCATCATAAAATCAAGCCGTTCCTGGATAGGTGACCCCCGGGTGGGACAGGGCGGCATGGCAAAATAGTTTTCAACCAGGATTTCATAGGGGTCCTGAGCCCGTCCAAGGGCCATCGGCATTCGCCTGTTGCAGTTCAAGAGATCGTCGTCTACCACCCGAACACCCTGCTGGTCCAGAAGGCGCAGGATTTCCGGGTGGGGAAGGATGCCGCTCAGGATGATTGGGGGACCCTTTGAATTCTCACCTTTTGACACCGCCAGAAAGGTCTCAAAACCCGAAACAAAATCATCCGGGTGCAGGTATTCCGCCAGCCGGACGTTGCGGTAAAAAGACGTGTTTGAAACGGCAAGCTCACCCATACGCCTCAATTCATAGGCATCCGCAAGTCGTTTCTGCATATCCAGACCCTGGTCCACCCGCCGCTTCAGCTCATGGGGGTCCATGGGTCCAAAATGTTTTTCCAGTTCACCGGCAAGAGATTTAAGCTGACTGTGATAATAATCACGGGAACCTTTCCCAAAAGGCGCTTTCGGGTGATAAAAAAAATAACAGGGAATTTCCAGCCCCAGATAGTCATTGACGATGGATGCCAGGTTCTGAATGGAATCACAGGTGTGGGGGAAGAGAAATCCATCCAGGATACGGGTCTTTTCCTGAAGGATCAGTTCCAGGCCAGACCTGACAACAGAGCAGATGTACGGCTGGAGATGCGCGCTAGCGTTCGCCGTTTCAAGCGGCGGATCCCAGATCTCCACGGGAACGGTATTCATGGCCCAGAAAATCTCCCTGGGATACTGGGCTGGAAAAACCCCGAAAAGGCGTCTTCCCATCTGTTTCTGCCGGCGCAAATACGCGCTTCGGGTCATAAATGTTTCCTTTCGGATCCGCTTACCATTAGTACAAACACATAGCCGGCACTCTAAAAGAAGTGCGCACAATCTGTCAAGGTTCATATCCCCTTGACACACCATCTCTTTTTTCATATTTTTCTTCGCAGAAATAAAAAATTATTCTGGCACTTTCTGAATCATTACAAAATCTCTTATTTGAGGAGCAATACCGTTGGCAGCCGATAAAACCCATCACCCACCGGAATCCGCGCTGTTTATTCGCGATCACCTGGCGGGATACCGTACGGAACTGGCAAACCGCAGGACATTTCTAGCCTACATTCGCACTGTTCTGTCTCTGGTTGCGGCAGCACTGGTCTTTATCAAATTCTGGGACCACAACGTTGTGATAGCGCTGGGATGGTCACTTCTGCCCATCGCCGCTGTCATTCTCATCCGGGGGTTGTTGATCTACAGAAGAATTAACCAGGTTGTTCGCCGGGAAGAAGAAAGAACAGGGGAAACCGATGGTCCTTTTGTCGAAACCAAAACCAAGAGAAAAGGGTGATGGGCTGTCAAATCAAGAAACTCATCCCCGCTTAGCGCTTGAAAGGAAAAAATGGGTATGCGATGCAACAAAGGCCCTTATCCGCATCACCTTTTCTCCTTTTTATCTGCTTGAAACCCGCGGCAGTGAATACCTGCCAAAGGGAAAAGCTTTTCTGATACTGCCCAAGCACCAATGCTGGCAGGATATTCCCCTCATTGCCGTTGCCACCCCACGGCCCCTCTATTACGTGGCCAAACACGAGCTCTTTGAAAATCCCATCATCAGCCGGCTCCTTAAATTCCAGGGGGGCATTCCGCTTAACCGACAAACCCCGCTCAAAAGCAGAGATGCCATCAGGGCTATGATTCACTTTCTAAAAGAGGGAGAGGGCGTGGTGGTTTTTCCCGAGGGCACCTACTATCCCAACCGGATGGGTCCGGGAAAGGGCGGTATCCTGAAACTCATCATTTCACGATTGGCATTGCCCCTCATCCCCGTGGGCTTTCGCTACCGCAAGGAAGGACCGAGAACCCGCGTAACGGTTTCTTTCGGCAAACCTGTTTATCACGGAAAACAAACGTCAAGTGATGAAACCTTTGACCAGCTCATGGAGACCATTGCGGAACTTTCCGGTCTGGAAACACAAACATAAGGAAACAAGCACATGAACAAGATGAAAGATATTTATAAACGAATTGATGGTTACCGGGATGAGGTCATTCGACTGCAACGGGATTTGTGTGCACGGGTGGCCCTGGGTCCACTGAACGGGGGTGACGGCGAACATGAAAAGGTGGATTTTATCCATCAACTGTTACGCAACATGAAACCGGATATGATTCAAGAAATCCGCGCGCCCGATGAAAAGGCCCGCGGCGGCTATCGCCCCAACCTGATCGCCAGGTGGAAAGGCCTTCAAGACGATCCGGTGGTTTGGGTTCTGGCCCACGCGGACGTTGTGCCGCCGGGAAACCTGTCCCTGTGGGAATGTGACCCTTACTGTATCGAAGTGGATGGAGACCGTATTATCGGCAGGGGCGTTGAGGATAATCAACACGGTTTTGTCAGCGCCTACCTTGCCCTCAAAGCCATACTGGATTCCCATGAGACACTCAAACGATCCGTTGGATTGATCATCGTGGCGGATGAAGAGACGGGGAGCCGGTACGGGCTCAGCTACATGTTGAAGCACTATGGCGACATCTTCAGCCCGGAGGATCTGATCATTGTTCCCGATGCGGGAAACGAGGACGGCACCATGATAGAAATCGCCGAAAAATCGATGCTCTGGCTGAAGTTTACCATAAACGGTCGACAATGCCACGCGAGCACCCCCCATAAGGGGAAAAACTCTCTGGTGGGAGCGGCCGGACTGATCGTGGCCCTGGGAGAACTCAAAGAAAAATTTGCTTCTTCAAATCCCCTTTTCAGCCCGCCTGTTTCCACTTTTGAACCGACCAAATTTCTTGCCAATGTTTCCAATGTCAATACCATTCCGGGAAAAGAAACTTTTTACATGGACTGCCGAATCCTGCCCGAACACCATGTGGATGAGGTCATTGAAACCGCACAACAAATTGCTTCAAGAGTGGCGGCTGAACTGACACTCAATATCGAACTGGAAAGCGAACACCGGCATGACGCGCCTTTGCCGACCCCGGCGACTGCGCCCGTGGTGGCAGCATTGAAAAAGGCCGTCATGAACATCACCGGACGCGAGGCGAAGCCCATGGGGATCGGGGGGGGCACGGTGGCCGCTTTTTTCCGGGAAGCCGGCCTTCCCGCGGCGGTATGGTCCACCTGTCCGGATACAGCCCACCAACCCAATGAGTACTGCCTGATTTCCCAGATCATCACGGATGCCAAGGTATTTGCGTCCATTTACCAGGAAGATGAAAGCGAATAGAGACTGATACTGAACGCTGACATGCTGCTTTTTTTGAATTGACACCATCACGACAAAAATATACCGTGGTTCTCGGAAAGAATCAGAGAGGTTTTTTTAACACGTCACACGCAGGGAATATTTCATGAAGATCAAATTCTGGGGAACAAGAGGTTCCATCGCGGCACCGGGGAAAGACACCATTGTTTACGGAGGAAACACTTGCTGCGTTGAAATTCTACTGAATTGCGGTGAGACGGTCGTCATTGATGCGGGATCCGGCATACGTCCCCTGGGGGATCACCTGACGACCACTAGAGAAACAGTGGACGTTCACCTGCTAGTGACCCACGTTCATTGGGACCACATCCAGGGTTTTCCCTTCTTTGACCCGGTTTTCAAGCCCGAGGCCCGAATCGCCGTAGACGGCGCACCCAGATGCATCAAGGGGTTGCGCGCCATTTTTGACTCCGGAATCGGGGATGGTTTTTTCCCCATTCGTTTTGAAGATTTAAGGGCCGACATCCATTACCTTGACCAGCTGCGATACGGCCCCTTAAAAATTCAGAATACGACCGTCACCACCGTTGCCCTTCAACATCCCCAGGGGGGGTTTGGATTCCGTTTTGAGGAGGATGGCAAATCCTTCGTGTTTATCACGGACAATGAGCTGACCCGAAAAATCTGGCAGGGAAAGCGCATTGAAGATTTTGTTCCTTTCTGCCGGGACGCAGATATTCTGGTCCACGACGCTCAGTTTCTCCCGGAAGAAATCGAAACCCACCGCGGCTGGGGGCATTCGGATTACAGTACTGCCCTGGAACTGGCCCTGAAAGCCGAGGTGAAGCATCTGATGCTGTTTCACCACGAACCATCCAGAACTGACCAGGACGTAGCCCTCATCGAAAAGAAGTGCCGGGAACTTGCCGGCAAAGACCGGGCGGATATCAAAATCGAGGCCGCCAGAGAAGGCAGTGGAGTGACACTTTGATGACCCATCCCAAAAATAAAGAGATCGTACTGGTTCTGGGCGGCGCCCGAAGCGGCAAAAGCTCCTGGGCACTTGAATACGTTGAAAATCAATATGATTCCTATATGTTTTTGGCAACAGCTGAGGTCATGGATGAAGAAATGGCAGACCGGGTGAGACTGCACAAGGAGGTCCGAGGGCCCAAATGGCAGTTAAGGGAAGAACCGCTCGAAATTGCTAAAATCCTGGAATCAGATGACTGCACCGTCGAAGCCATCCTCATGGACTGCATGACCATCTGGCTGAGCAATGTTCTGTTGAAAATAGGAGAAGAAAAGGTCCCTGTGTATCAGAATGCCCTCCTTGAAGCCCTGGCCCGAAGTGATCAATCGGTTATTATCGTAAGCAACGAAGTGGGGAGCGGCATTGTGCCGGAACACCCCCTGGGCAGACAATACCGGGATATGGCAGGATCCCTGAATCAGAAGCTGGCGGCGGCAGCCGACAAAGTGGTCTTAACCGTGGCGGGACTTCCGATCTTTTTAAAGCAACCGCTCTAAGAAGATTGCCCTCTGAACCAGTAGGGCTACAAAACAACATGAAAATTATGAGATGACCTCAAGGAGTCTCGTTCCGGATATAGATCTCCCGTTTAGGATAGGGGATCTCAATCCCCTCCCGGTCAAAAGCCTCCTTTACGTTGTCTGTAATATAAGAGATGGTGTCCATCCGCTTACGGGGGTCGCTAATCCAGACCCGGGCCTCCAGGTCGACGGACGATTCCCCAAAATTTCTTACTACTACCTTGGGCGCCGGGTCTCTCATGACCCAATCTAACTGGAGGCTGATCCCGGTGATAATCTCCTTTGCCTTTTTGAGGTTTGATTCATAGGAAATCCCGATGGGGATCCTGACCCTGATTTCATCGGTTATAGAGGTGTAATTGACGATATCGCGGTTCATGAATTCGTTGTTTGGGATGATAATCACGATGTTGTCCGTGGTCCTGATCTTGGTGGCCCTGAGACCGATATCGATTACATCCCCCCATGTGGCCGAGTTCTTTGGGGCTGCCCGGACCTCAATACGGTCCCCTACCTTGAGAGGGCGATCGATTATCAGGAGTATCCCGGAAATCACATTGGAAACGGTATCTTTGGCCGCAAATCCTATGGCGACGCCCGCAACACCTGCACCCGCAACAAAAGGCATGACATTCAGGCCGAGCTTGTCGAGGGCCATAATACCGCCTGCTGTATAGATGATTATACCTGAGAATTTCTTTGACAGATTTATAATTACATCATCCAGTTTAGCGTCTGTTCGCTTGGTAAAGTTATGTTCCAGGTATGGCAGAAGACTGTTGACGATGCTGCAGACAATGGACGCTAAGAGCATAATCATAAATGCGCCGAATACTTTGTGTACGATCGGCAAATCGAACAGGTTGATGAGGCCCGTACCTGCTGCAATAAGGATGCAATAATGGCCTGCACGCTTCAGGAGAAATAATAACCGGCGGCTTTTCCTGAAGAACGGACGGTCATGATACCGCTTTTCGAGTCTGTTCATTACCACATTGAAGATCCACCAGGAAATGGCTCCAGCAGTAAATATGACTAAGATATAAACAGCGGCCTGCAGCAATATGTCCGAGTGGGAAACGACCTTTTGATAATATTCCGTAAAAGGGATTTTCATTCTTGTATCTCCCGGTTTCAGGATGCCTGTAAAATGGCATGCTAAAATGTAAATTATTTTTGCGTGAGCCCTAAGCCAGCCAGTAGATATGTCTACCGTATGGACTTTTTTGTGTCAGGAACTGCTATTTTTCCAGCAACAACGGCTTTCCAATATAAGCTCCTGCACCCAGACTTTCAACCTCTTTGACACGGTCTGTTTCAGAAAATCCGCTGGCAATTATCGCCTTTTGTCCAGGGTGCATTTCGAGGATTTTCTTGTAGGTGTCGAGACCATCCATGCCCGGGTCCGCTTCTCCCCATCTTCTTTTTGGTGATGTCTCCCTGCTCCATTTAATCCCACCCCCTGCGTCCAATGATTCCCATCCTCTAATCGTGGCCTGACGGTCTTTGTTTTCCTCTTTTTATCCCGTTGCTTATGGCCTCGGCTATGTGGCATCTGGTTTTTCCAGCCATGACATTTGTCGGGGTGGTTTTGAATCAGACCTTTCGCCAATCGGCCTCCGTTCCGGTTTAAATTTTTGTCGGACCTTTTCATCCGGAATCAAACGGGGAAACAGGGAAAGCTGCAAATAATTGTAGTAGTCAGGACAGGTCATGCCCTTGCAGCTTTCACACACAGACACGTCAACTTTGTGCCTGGTTTTTTTCTGTCTGCAGGTGATGTAAGGCAATCTGGGTTAGCCTCCCGCCTGTTTTCGTTTTTCCAGTTTCCGGGCCCTTCGTACGCTGGACCATCTTTGAAAGCCGAAAAATTTTCGTGTTGCCCAGACCATAGGCTTCAGCATCGGCCCTTCAAAATCCTCGGCCACCTCCTCGAGGAGCTCCTGGACAGGCAAATGCTGGGGACAGGTCTCTTCACATTTCCCGCAATGTTCGCACTGGGAGGCCATTGACGGTGTTTCCCCCTCGCCCCCGGCCAATCGGGTCAGATAAACAATGTTGGCCCACTTTCTGTCGTCAAACAGGTGTTTTCGGTTGAAAAGTTCAAAACACAACGGGATATCCACACCCGAAGGGCATGGCATGCAGTAACGGCAGCCGGTGCAGCCGGCTTTGGTCAACTCTCGATAGGTCTCTTCAACCCTTTCCACAAGCCGCAACTCCTCTTTCGTCAGCGAATCCGGGTAAGCCGCATCTGCGAGCGTCAGATTTTCTTCAATATGGGATTCTTCGTTCATACCGGAGAGTACCACCGTCACCTCCGGATGGTTCCAAATCCAGCGCAGGGCCCACTCGACAGGTGTTCGTCTGGTCACAGCCTGGTCCCACAGGGCCTGGATTTTCGGGGGCGTGGGGCGTGCCAGATTGCCGCCGCGAAGCGGCTCCATGACAATCACGGCAAGCCCTTTTTCCGATGCATACCGAAGTCCCTCGGTACCAGCCTGGCTCTGTTCATCCAGGTAGTTATACTGGATCTGGCAAAAGATCCAGTCATAGGCATCCACGATCTCTTTGAACACCTCCATATCGCCGTGAAATGAAAAACCCGCATTATCAATCCGTCCGTCTGCCTTGGCCTGCTCCAGAAATTCCAGCACACCCAGATTTTTCATTTTTTCCCAGCTTCCACGTTCAAGGGCATGGAGCAGATAATAATCAATATGGTCCGTCTTGAGATGATCCATCTGAGCTCTCAAGAGCTGGTCCATATCCGACCGGGACTTCACGGACCATGGCGGCAGTTTGGTGGCCAGTTTGACCTTTTCCCGATAACCCTCCGAAAGGGCCCGGCCCAGAAATGGTTCACTGCCCCCCGCATGGTAGGGCATGGCGGTATCGATGTAATTAACTCCTTGATCAATGGCATAGCGGACCTGCTTTCGAGCCCGTTCTTCATCAATTTTACCGCTGCCCGGCTTCCCCCGTTTCTGGGGAAGTCGCATGCACCCAAAACCGAGAATCGACAACCGGTCACCCGTTTTTTCTACCTTGCGATACAGCATTTCCGCCCCCCTATCAACCCGTTCATACTGGTTACCGGTTGAAAATACAATCGTGGACTTCCCCGTAAATTTTTTCCCAGAGGTCTTCGCCGCCAAAGCTCTCCACATAAACCTTCATTTTGGGCTCAGTCCCCGATGGTCGAACCGCAAACCATGAACCATCTTCCAGTGTGACCTTGACACCGCCGATGGATGCCCCGTTTCCAGCCGCAGTGGTAGCGACGGATGCGATGGGCAGACCAGCCACCGAAGAGACCTTTACGGACTCGGGGGTGAGATCCTTCAACACCTGACGCTGCTCCGGGGAAATGGGCCCATCGGCCCTTTTGTAAAAAGGCGCACCATGCCTGGGCACCAGAATATTTTTATAGATCTCAGCCGGCGTTTTTCCGGTTCTTGCGATGATTTCCGCCGATAAAAGGCCTGCTGAAAAACCGTCCTTGTCCGTACACCACGCAAGCCCATCCGTTCTCAAAAAAGATGCCCCCGCGCTCTCCTCGCCCCCAAAAGCCAATTCACCGTTCAAAAGTCCGTCCACAAACCACTTGAACCCCACCGGCACCTCATAAAGAGCCCGTCCCGTGTCCTTGACCACCCGATCGATCATGGTGCTGCTCACCAGGGTTTTGCCGATTTTGAGCCCGGAACGCCATGACGGCCGGTGCTGCAGCAGATACCAGATGGCCACGGAGAGGTAATGGTTGGGGTTCATAAGCCCCGTGGGACACACGATGCCGTGGCGATCGAAATCCGGGTCGTTCCCCCAGGCCACATCAAACCGATCGGCTAAGGCAATGAGGTTTGCCATTGCGTAGGGAGACGAGCAGTCCATGCGGATTTCACCGTCCCCGTCCAGGGGCATGAAACCGAAAGCAGGGTCCACACGGGGGTTTACAATATCCATATCCAACCCGTAGGTTTCAGCGATCACATGCCAGAAATGCACGCCGGATCCCCCCATGGGATCCACACCCATTCGAACGCCCGCTTCCCGGATGGCCTTCATGTCCACCACTTGATCGAGCGCTTTGACAAAAGGGGTGATGAAATCCTCTTTGTGGGTAGTCGATACGGCACAGGCCTTTTGATAGGGGATCCGCTTGATATGGTTTTTATTCTGCCCCATGAGCCGGTTGGCCCGATCCTCGATCCAGCGGGTTTCCGCCACATCGGCGGGCCCGCCATGGGGGGGATTGTACTTAAATCCCCCGTCCCGGGGTGGGTTATGGGAAGGGGTAATGACCACGCCGTCTGCCCGCTGGTTTTTCGGATCCCGGTTATGCGCCACGATTAGAAAAGAAATCACCGGGGTCGGCGTATACTCATCTTTGTCGTGAATGACCGTTTCAACCCCATTGGCGGCAAACACCTCGAGCGCGGTCCGAAATGCGGGTATGGAAAGGGCATGGGTATCAAACCCCATGAAAAGCGGTCCCTTGCGACCTTTTTCCAACCGAAAATCACAGATGGCCTGGGCCATGGCGGCCACGTGCATCTCATTGAAGGTTCCTCTCAAAGCGCACCCCCGGTGTCCGGATGTGCCGAAAGAAACAGGTCCCGCCGCATCAAGAGTATAATAGGCGGACACCAATTCGGGAATATTTTCCAGCATGGACTCCGGTGCCGGTTTTCCAGCCAATTGATGAAGCGTCATGGTTTGCTCCTTTCAGAAGTCATCCATACAGACAGTCTGCAATTTCCAACCCTTAGAATAGACCCATTTCCGCGCTTTTGACAACCGGAATCTGGGATCAATTGCCCGCATTAAAGAATCCGAGGTTCTGAAGATTTTCCCCTCTCCCTCTATTTGGTCTGCATCCTCTTTTAGAATATCAGTCTCTACCTGCTTCAGAGGATGCGGCAACCGCAGCGATGATGGCCGCACCCTTCCCGGAACCGTCTTTGGAGTGCACCAATGTTATTCTTTCCGCTTTTTCCCCATAGAGTTCTGCAAACACATCCGTCATTTTGATTTTGAATCCGGGGTATTTCTCGAAAAGCGAACCATCAATCCCCACCGTGTGCACATCTTTGAGTTTCGGATCTATCCAGGTCAATACCGCTGATATGGCCGCCGCCCCGAGCCTGGCTGCCCTGGCCGAAACAATCCGGCACAGGCGTTGAAGCAGCATTTTATCGTGAAGGGCAATATTCGAAAACCCATTTCGTTCAAAAAATAATGCTACGCCATCAAGGCGATCTGTCCTATCACCCTCCATCCGGGACATATCTTCTGTCTTCAAGGAACCCCTTTCCTGAAAATACTCAGCCGCTGGCGTTTCATTTACAAATATGAGGTCTCTTTTTATGAGATCCATTAAAACCAGTCTCATAATCTCCCCCAGGTACATCCCGGATACCATCTTTTCCAGGTACATGGCGCCCGGATTAACCGAAGATTTATCCAGGAGCCTATCATAACAAGTAATCCTCACTTTATCGAAATTACCCCATTCCATATTGACAATCATATGCCCATTAGCTTCAACTATGTTCAATTTCTCTATCCTGGAAAGCACCTCCCGATAACAGGCGTTGGTTCCGGTACCCATAATCACGCCCAGATCACAGGTAGGGTCGGTATAGCTTCTGGCAGCGAGCGTCCCCACCGTATCATTGGCGAGAGCCGTAATATTGATGCAACGGATATCTTTCCGCCGCAAGGCTTTATTTAAGAGCAGAATAACATCCTGCCCCTGCACACCGGTTGCCGTAAACCCTTTTGTCCAGACGATCAACCTGCCTGCGGCAATGCTGGTTTGTTCTACCGGAAAAGAAAATGTAAAAGCGAGGTCATAGGTTTTGCTTCTGTCAACATGGTTTTCCGTCAGAAAGGCATCAATACAGTCGGCTAGAAAATCAAAGAGTTCCGATCCTGTTCCCTGCATTTTATTTTGGGGAATGGCGAATTTGCTGGCAAAAGGCACTCTGGCATTTCCTTTCCCATCAAGCCTGACGGTAAGCACCCTGAAATTCGTTCCCCCAAGATCAAGGGCAAGAAACTCGCCCGCTTCGTTTCCTTTCGGTTTGTCGATAAACGAAGGGATCATTTTGAGGGAACTTTCATCACCAGACAGACCTTTGCCCATTTCAGAGTGAAAATCCTCGATTATCACCCTGATATCATTTACCGAAATTGAAAATAATTTTTCTAAATATGAAAAAAAATCTTCACAGGTTTCAGGCGAGGCATCAATCATGGCTTGCTCCATAATATTAAATTCAACGGTTACCCTCTGGCTTTTTTGATGACTGAAAAAACATTCAACAAGTTCTGGCTTTTCGATCCCAAAAACCATATAATCCAGGGAAAAATACATATCTTTTACAGCTGGAATACGCAAGCCAATATCTCTGTTTGGGGAAGTTTTTCCATGATGGATGCCGAACTCATTACGCGCTTGAACACCCTTTCCCCGGAGTTGTATACCAGTTGCGATGAAGCGGTTTCAAAGGCCGTTGCCAAAATGTTCATGAAAGAAAGAATCATTGTAGACGCCCACGTGCATTATGAGTGAAAGGAACTGGAGATGCAAAAAAGAGCGGTCATCACAGGCATAGGGCCCATAACACCCATCGGGATCGGCAAGAATGCCTACTGGGAATCTCTTATGGAAGGCAAATCAGGTGCGAAAAATATTCAATTTGAAGGATGGGAAATGGATCAATATCCATGCCAGGTTGCCTGCCCCGTTGACGGGTTTTCACTGACCGATTATCTGCACAGGAATAAAGACTTCCGGTACCTTGGCAGGACTTCCGAATTTGCCATGGCTGCGACCAGAATGGCCCTGGAAGATGCGGGCTTTTCCCTTGATGCCATTGAGCTGGAAAAAGGACGTCGGACCTATGTGGTTGAAAATATGGACCCCGGCAGCATGGGTGTCATACTGGGTATCGGCGCCCAGAACATGGATCTCTGCGAAAAGTGGTATCGACAATTTCTTAAACATAACGGCCCCAAAAGGGTTTCCCCCTTTGCACTGCCCCACGTGCAGATATGTTCCATACCGGTCAATGTTAGCATGGCATTTGGCATCAAAGGAATTGCCTGCAGCGTCTCCACGGCCTGTGCATCCGCAAACCATGCCATTATAGAGGCCTACAAGCAGATTCTTCTGGGTGAAGAGACAATTATGGTCACAGGTGGTGCCGATGCGTGCATTACCCCTTTCGTATTCGGCGGTTTCGTGAGCATGAACGCCATGAGCAAAAGAAATGACGAACCTGACAAAGCCTCACGACCTTTTGACAGAGACCGGGACGGCTTTGTCATGGGTGAGGGATCCGGCATCATCATTTTAGAAGAGCTGAACCATGCACTTGACCGGGGAGCACACATTTACTGTGAACTCTCCGGCTACGGCGCCACATCAGACGCCTATCACATTGCCGCTCCCGACCCGGAACCTGACATGCAGACACGGGCCATGAAAGATTCCATGACAAGAGCCCGGGTGACCCCTGAGGAAATTGACTATATCAATGCCCACGGCACCTCCACGCCACTGAACGACCCTGCCGAAACCCTTGCCATCAAAAAAGCACTTGGAAATGCCACCAAAAATGTGGCCATCAGTTCCACCAAGTCCATGACAGGCCATTTGATCGGTGCATCAGGGGGTATCGAAACCATCGCCACGGCGCTGATGATCGAAAACGGCAGGATTCACGCCACCATCAACCTGGAAAACCCCGGTGAAGGCTGCGATCTTTTTTACGTCCCTCGGAAGCCCATCCGCAGGGAAATCAGAAAGGCCATCAACAACAGCTTTGGATTCGGAGGTCAAAACGCCTCCCTTTTGCTCAGCCGGTACGACTCATAGATATTGGGGTCGCATCTTAATTATTAATTATTAGATATGGATAGTTAATAATTAGGATGCGACCCTGTGCAGTTACAGATCTGCGTTATGGCAATATATTGGATGAAGATTGGAAAGGACACGACCGTTTCGAATGTTCAGGAGATCACCGAAGCGCTGCACCTTTACCGGACGGCCTGCAGTGCTATACAATAGCCGCAACCACCGGTAGAAAATTGAACATACTTGGCGATCAGCTTATCGGAGACGGACTGGTAACAATAAACAGCGCCTTGGGGCGTCATAAAAAAGCTGACTTGAATCTTTTATTTCCGGAGCGTCATCGGTGGATCGCCCGTGATATGAACCATATGGACTTGCTTAATCAGCCTGAAGTATATGAGACCATTAAGCGGTGGTTGGAAAGCGAATGATTTATTAGGTGTTTTTACGCGGATCGGGTGGAAAAAAAGCATCGGGCTCCCTGAGGTCGTCAATCAACCGATCGATCAGAGCCGGTGTGACGTGCTCCATCATGAAAATATGGGCATAGGTTCGTGACTCGCCCTGAACCTGATACGTTTGACAGGAGAGAGAGTATTCGAAAGTGATCCGGTCATTGGGTTTTCGAAAAAGCACGGCGAAAGACAGGGGTGAACGGGTCACCCACAGATCTACGGGCAGCTCTTCCTGCAGGTTCACAAGTTGTTGATATGCGTAGTTCGTCACATCTGCGGCGCTCTGGACCTTCCGGACCTGGTCATCGTAGGAGTTTTGAGACAGATAGCTCCAGAAGAGCAGACTGGAAAAACCGTTCCGGGAACCGGCGAACGTCGTGTCCGGCGAACCGAGATATTCCGGTGCGTCCGGTGGAAAGAGCTGATACCGGGTCTTGGTCATGTAGATACCGGAAGGCCAGGGCGTGCCGAACCATTTGTGTCCGCTCATGGCAATGGCATGTACGAAAGGCAAACGAAAATCAAAGCGGGGCCCGCAAAACTCCGCCTTTCCGGCGGCGTGGGCCATCTCCAAAAACGGCATGTAACCGACGCCCAGAGCCCCGTCCACGAAAAACCAGCACCCGTTGCGTTCGTCATAGGCCGTAGGATCTTCGGGATCGAAAAAGACCTTCCTTTTGTCCAGGCCGTACTTGGTGAGAATCGGCATCAGGGCCAGGCCGGCGGCCTCCACGTCGTCGAAGGCGCCCTTGAACGTGGTTCCGTAGTTGAAGCAGACCAGGATGGGATACCCCCTGGAAGCAAAAAATTCAACGAGTTTGGCCAGGGCTTTGATGTCGATGGTTCCCGCCCCGGCGTCTCCCCCCTCTGACGGCACGTATGCCGGCCATTTCCCCTGGGAGCGGTATTCGTCTAAGGGACATGCTTCCCGGAACTTGCGCATACCGAGCTTGTGAAAGGTATCGATCTGTAGCATGTTCAGCGTCTTTAAGACCGAGTAGTGAACGTCTTCCGAAAAAAAAGCCACAGGATGAAAGGCCTCATCACCACCTTCCTCCGCCGGCCTGCCCGCGGGATCCCGGAAAACCGGATTGGCCAACAATTTACGACCCGCCAGATAGTCGCGTCCACTCCAGAGTCCATAGATAACCCCTTCCGTGCAACCCATGGAAAGCACATATCCCCAGTAGGAATCGGGGTCGTTGGGATCGTGGGGCCATTTGGCGTTCCACAGGGAAGCGTAGTAGTCCAGGACCGCGCGCTCGATGACCTTTGTATTGTTCGTCATGTTGCCGGCCACAAAGGGGTCCCCGATGTTGTTGATGTTCACGTTCAAAAACGACTTGAGGTCGTCTTCGTACTGCAGCGCCTGGTTGACCTGGTAGCCCATGAAACAATCTGTTTGGGGCTTGAGGTATTCGAGCATACGGCGGAGTGTTTCTGACCGTTGCGCCGCGGAAAGTCCCGAGGAAGGCAGTTGCACATCTTGGGCCTTAATTCCGGGTGTCGGCGGGTACGACCGGGCAGGATCTTCAGCTGGAGGCGATACGAGCAGATGGCTGTCCTTTGCGGCCCAGTTTGAAATGGTTTCTTGCCACGCTCTTCTTTCCGGACCGAAGGGGATTGATTTCTCTGTTTTCATAGCAGCCTCCCAGGTGATAAACTAGAGCCTTTTTAAGCGTCGAGTATAAAGAAAATTATGCTGGTGGGTCAAGAATAAACAATTTCCCAGTTGTGTGGTTTTGGTTACGGTCAAAGCAGCGAAAAGTGTCTCCAGATATTTTGAATTACACGAAGAAGCACAAAGTATCAGCATCAGAAAAATCTTGAAAATTCCGAATTCCGGGGACACAATACAAAATTTTTTAAAAGCGAACTTCAGGAGTAAGAATATCAGGAACTCCGTCAGCATGAGCGAACTGGCAAGCCTCTTGGGCGTGATCTGACCATTGATAAGTTTGAGGTGTTGCTGGGAAAACAATTCTGGAATAAAAATCCCGGACCGAAAGGTCCATGGGAAGAAAGGGGAAATCAATAATTTTGTATTGTGTCCCCGGAATTTTGCTAGTCGGTTAGCTTGGCACTACCCCTTCACATTAGTACCTTATTTCCTGGTTTTCTGTCACAAAAAACAAGAAAATTATGCTGCCA
>CAZPQA010000009.1:19090-59717 GCA_964588535.1 uncultured Desulfobacteraceae bacterium | reverse complement strand
GAGGGGCGGAACTATTTGTAGCCACAGGGTCCAACCACAGCAGCGCGAGTCTGGACCCCAGGTATCCGAATGCCATTAAATCCTTTGTATCACGGCACATAAAAGCCGGGGGTTTTCCAAGTGATCACAATTCGGCCTGTTAAGGGGTAGGCGAACATCTGAATCTTTTGATTTTCAGGTCTTTCAAGACTTTGTAATGTTTATCGTTCCCGGTAAGAACAGGCCTACCATAAACGATTGCCGTAGCTCCGATGAGCGCATCTGCCAGTTGCATTGAATGACTTAGAAAATGTTGCTCGACGAAGAACATTGCTTTAGCAGATATCTCTTCGGAAATATAGAGAATTTTAGCATTCCAAATATGCAGCGCCTTGCGGAAATTGTTTAATTCTTTTTTGTTTTTCATTCCTTGGACAAGTTCCATATAGGTCACAACAGAAATAAAAAAATTGCTTGAATTCTCAATAACTTGATATGCATTCTCATTTCCTTTTAAATACCAAATGAGGACATCTGTATCGACAAGCATTTAGAATCTTCCTTTCCTTAAATTTCTAACATACTCATTAACATTATCGGCAATGTCATTATCTTTCCACATTCCGAACACTTCATTTTCTTCTGTTTTATTCTTAAGTTCCTGGTAGGGAACTAACTTGGCACAGGGCTTTCCACGGAAAGTGATAACGACCTCCTCACCCCTGGCGACAGAATCGATGAGTTCTTTTGAATGAAATCTCAGATCTTTTGCTGTGGCTTTCATGATACCCCCATAGTTAAGTTTATACTTGGAAATATAAACTCTCCGCCAGTCTGAGTCAACTAAATTTTTTACTGGTGCCACCTTTAGGGACAGAGATCGAAAAGTGACCCAAAATCCCCTAAAGCACTTTCTCAAGAACCCTCAAAGCCGAAACCTTTGCGGCATGATAAACGGCCGGCCCTTTATCCAGGCTGTTGGGACCCATGGATGGACTGCCGGTATTAATTTCAACAACCTCCACCCCACGCATGGCCACGATCCTTTTCTGCCTTTCATAATCTTCAATTCGGGCCGTATTGATGGCGATGTGTTGTATCCGCCAGGGGGTGAACCGTTTTTTCATGAACCCGTTGCCCGTTTTTTTGACATTCTCAGACGGGATGAAATGGATCAGGATCCTGTCCAGATCACAAAGATCCGCCAGGGCTTCCACCGGCGCCTTCCCGCTGATGCCGCCATCCAGATAGAGTGCACCGTTAATTTTCGTGGGCTTAAACAGCATGGGCACCGACCCTGAGGCCTTTATGGCACTGACGAGATCGCCTTTAGTAAAAATCTTTTCTTTTTTATGGGTCACATCCACGGCTGAAATGGCCAGGGGGTATCGACATTCATCAAATCGTTTTGCCGGCAACTTTTGCAACAACCGCGCAAAACCATTTCCCCTGAGATAGCCGGTATATCCCCGGAACAGTCGCAAGGCGTTTTTCAGAAACTTGGGTAAAGGATCGGGATCCCAGAAATCGTCTTTGTTAACATTGAACAAAAGGTCACGGATGTCGTCATTGCCCATTTCCACAGCGCCCATGGCCGCGACGATGGCCCCGGAACTGGCGCCCGCATAGGCCAAAGGGACAATCTCCATCTCCCGAAGAGCCGCCAGAAATCCGGCGTGTGCAAAAAAACCGAAAAACCCGGAGGAAAATACCACCCCCACCCGGCCGCAGGCGTTCTGGGACGGTTGAAATTTTTGGTCTAATGCCGCCATTTCGCCACATCTTGGAGGGAAACCCTTTCCGATCGGCCACCATTGATGGGAGCGTCAGGATCACCGTATCCCACGGCAACGCCGATGACCACCTGCTTGTCCTCTGAAAGGCTTAATTCCTCCTTGATGTCTTCATCGAATGCCGTGATCAAACCGATGGGGCAGGTACTCAACCCCAGACCATGGGCGGCCAGAACCAGATACCCCACCAGAACCCCAATGTCCGTGAGCCTGGCACTTGAAAACACTTGGTCCATGCTGATGATCACGGCTGTGGGCGCACCGTAAAAGTTGCAACTCCCCTCATTGATGAATTCCTGAAACGCGGTGTCTTCCGGCAGATTAGGCTGAATGGTATTTAAGAGACCCCGCTGTCTCTCCATGAACGCCTCAGAAAGTGGTTTTTTCGCCCCCGGGCCACAGGAGATGTTTCGTTCCTTCATGCGTTTTACCAGGACCCGGCTCAATCGTTTCTTCTCTTCACCGGACACAACGGTCAGCTCCCATGGCTGGAGGTTAATGGCTGAGGGTGCTTGTGTGGCCAGATGAAGAAGATATTTCAGCGTCTCCCGGGCCACAGGTTTTTCAAGAAAAGCACGGGTGCTCCTTCTTTCTTTCATCGCTTCCATAAGATCCATCATCGGTTAACCCCCTTTATATCTTGTTATCCGATAATAGGGATTTTGCTGAGAATATGTCAACATCATTCCAAAACGGAAACAAACTGCACTATATGTTGGCATTAAGATTTTTTATATCACATCATATTGTATTTTTTGTTTACAATACCCGGAAATTATGTTAGAAAACTTTTGATTATTACAGGGTGCGAAAACTCATCCAAACAGATCTTAAAATCCCAAAAGGAGAGAACGGGATGAAAATAAAGCAAGTATCCATACATGGCTTCAAGTCTTTTCTGGAAAAGCTGGAAATTAGTTTCCCGACCGGTATCAGCGGTGTTGTGGGACCCAATGGCTGCGGTAAAAGCAATGTGGTCGACGCCATCCGGTGGTGTATGGGGGAACAAAGCCCCAAGCAACTCCGCGGTCGCAACATGGAAGATGTTATTTTCAGCGGCGCCGGTAACAGCAAACCACTTGGAATGGCAGAAGTATCGCTCCTTTTTGAAAATGGAACCGGCGACTTTCCACCCGCCTTGGCCCACAACCCGGAATTGTCCGTCACTAGACGTCTTTACAGATCCGGCGAGAGTGAATACCTGCTCAACAATGTGCCCTGCAGGTTAAAGGACATCCAGGAGGTTTTCATGGATACGGGCCTGGGAAACAAAACCTCTTCCATTATCGGCCAGGGCCAGATCGGAAATATTATTGAGCAACGGCCCGAGGAAACCCGAATCATGCTGGAGGAGGCTGCCGGTATCACAAAATATAGAAAAAAGGTGGCGGTATCGCAGAAGAAAATCGAGCTGACCGAAACCAATCTGCAACGGGTTGGCGATATTTTAAGCGAAATCGAAAAACAGATCCGATCCCTCAAAAGACAGGCGGCCAAAGCCAACCGTTACAAAACCCTCAGCGGCAAAATTCAGGATCTGGAACTGGCGTTTTTTGGGAACACTTACGAAAAACTCATGGATGATGTGGGCCGTAAAATGCACTCCACTGAAACCCTTATGGATGAAAAAACCGGCCTCACCGCAACCCTTTCCCGGCACGAAGCCAAAATCGTCCACATGAACCTGGATCTCGAGGAAAAGGAAGAAGGGCTTTCCGCTTGTCGCAAGGTACACTTTGATTGCAGAGATCGGGTTCAAAAAAAGGAAGCGGACATACAATCCCTGGAAGGAGAGCTCAAAACCCTTTCGCAATTGGCTTCCCGCCTCGAAACAGAGCAGGGGGATGTGGGAACGAACATTGTGACACTTGAGAAAAAGAAGGACCATCTGAAAGGGGAAATGCTCAGGCTGCAGAGAGAAAGCGCCGATCTTGCGGAGGAAGCGCAACTTGAAGAAGAACGGCTGAAAACACGAAAACGGCTTTTCAAAGAAATCCGGGAAAACTTTGAAAAGGCAAGGGGTAACATGAGCGCCGGGGAAACCCGTGCGGTGGGTCTTAACCATGAAACGGGATATCTCAACAAGACATTGGAACAGGTCTCCGACAGCCGATCCAGATTGGAAAATGAACTGGCAGACACCGCCGCCAGAGCTGAAAGCATCCTGAAAACTTCCGAAAGAAAAACCAGGGTCCGAGAAACGGTCATGGAAAAGCTTCAGGAGCTGGAAAACAGTATCGAAGAAACGGGTACAAAAACGAGTGAGCTTGAGAGCATCAAAAAACGTGTTGAGACAGAGGCAAAAAAAGCAGAATCAGAATTGAACAGTTGTCGGTCCCGAATAGCAAGCCTGGAAGGGCTGATGGAAAATTTTGAAGGATACAAAGCGGGCGTGAGAACCATCATGCGGTCCAGGGATTTTGCACCAGGCAATGAGGGTCGGGTTCTGGGCATTCTGGCGGATATCATTGAGGTGGAACCCCGGTATGAAAGGGCTCTTGAGGCGGTTCTGGCCGATAAGCTGCAATATGTGATCACCATGACGAAAGACGACGCCGCAGCCGCCGTTGACTATCTCAAGGAGAAGGGCAGGGGGATCGGCAGTTTTGCCCCTCTGGAGGACCTCATATATTCCACCAAAGAGAGCAAAGCCGATTCAAAATTTCTGCCCTTGCGCAATTTTATCACCACATCAAAAGAATTTGAACCGCTCATGGACGACATTTTGAACAAAACTGTATTGGTCGATGATGTACCGACGGCCCTGGCCGCTCTGGGGAAACATAGCGGTACACGCTGCTTCGTCACCCTTGAAGGAGATGTGGTGGATCAGCGAGGCGTCATCACAGGCGGTCGGCTTTCCCATACCTCAAGGGGTCTTCTGGCCAGAAAAAGGGAAATCGTCGATCTGAAAAAGGAGGTCGCCACCCGCAAACGAAAATTTGAAAGCTTAAGTTTTCAACTGCAAGACATTCTGGCTCAGATTGAAGAAAATCAAAGGGCGGTTGAGCGGTTGACCGACGAAAAATGGTCATGCCGGGACGACATCAGCGATGTTGATAAAATACTGTTTCGCCTGGGCCAGGAACTGGATCAGTCCGAAAAACTTTCCCGAAAAATTCAAGATGACCTCAAACAAAAGGAAATCCAGCAGAGAAACCAGCAGGAAAAACTGAAAAAGTTACAGTCGGCGCTTCACGAAAGCCGGGAAAAACAAGCCCGTGAAGCCGCTTATTTCCAAGAAAAGGAACTGGAATTAAAAGAAGCGGAAGCAGAATTTGAGCACACCCGCGAAAAGGCTTCAAAGCTCAGGGAGGATTGTCGTCTCCGCATGGAATCTCAGCGAGGCGTAGCCCGAGAAATGGATATGGTCGACAGTTACCTGGATGACGCACAGAACAGGCTTGAGGCCATCTTAAAGGATACTGAGAACGGGCAACACCGCCGGCAGGCGTGTGAAGCGGAAGAAAAGACCCTTAAAGAGTCCCTCAAAAGCCTTTATGAAGAATTACGACAGGCGGAGGAACTCATGGGTCGCTCGGAGTTGGATTACCGCAGCCGAAAGGAGGCCATCAGGGAAGAAGAACATCGGGTTTCGCAGCTGAAGGATCAGATTGATCGCCTCAACGAGGAGATCAACAGCAGCAAAATGGCCCAGTCCGAGATCCGGTTCAAAATCGACAACCTGTTGGAAAGGGTCCAGGAAAATTTTGGTGTCAACATGAGGGAAATCTACAAACAATTCCTGCAGGATGATTTCGATGAACAGGCGGCAAAGGAAGAAATCGAAAATCAGAAAGAGGTGCGGAATAATATGGGGGAGGTGAACCTGACAGCCATCAGGGAATATGAAGCACTCAAAGAACGCCGTGATTTTATTCTGGGGCAGCGTCAGGATCTGTTGAATTCCATAGAAGCCTTAAACGCCGCCATAAAAAAAATAAACCGGACATCGCTCGAAAAATTCAACAAAACCTTTCTGGCGGTGGATCAGAAACTTAAAGAAATCTTCCCCATCCTCTTCAGCGGCGGCACAGCCGGCCTCAGGCTGACAGATGAACAAAAACCCCTTGAAAGCGGTATCCTGGTGGAGGTACAGCCCCCCGGAAAACGTCTGAGCCATATGGGCCTTCTTTCGGGTGGTGAAAAAGCCCTGGTGGCAATGGCCCTTATTTTTGCCATTTACATGATCAAGCCAAGCCCTTTTTGTCTCTTAGATGAAGTGGATGCACCTTTAGACGAAGCCAATATCGATCGATTCAATGACCTGTTAAACAAAATAAAAAGGGACTCCCAGATTATCATGGTGACCCACAGCCGAAAAACCATGGCCATCACCGATTGTCTTTTCGGCATCACAATGGAGAACAAGGGTATATCAAAACTCGTGGCCGTTGACATCCAGCGTATGCAGGGCCAGTTTGCCGCCAACTAAAACCTCTTTTTGAACCAGGAACAACCCAAAATGGCCATTTTTAGAAAGAAAAAACACCCAAAGGACCCAACAATCAAACAGGTGGGAACACCCCAAAGCCCTGAGCTTGCCAACCCCGTGGACAACGATACGCCGGTCCACGGGGAAAATAAAAACAAGCCTGAAAATACCCAAGACGGCGTTTTTAAAAGACTTCGTCACGGCCTTACAAAAACCAGATCGTCTTTCACCGGCCGGATTGACAGCCTTTTTGCGGGCAAAAATGAAATTACCACAAGCTTGATGGATGAGCTTGAGGAGATTCTTTTTACATCCGATATCGGTGTTGGTACCACCCAGGGCCTGCTGGATGCGGTCCGGGAAAAGGTGACGAAAAAAGAGCTGAAAGACCCGAAAAAGCTCAAAGAGATGTTGAAAAACCATATTCTATCTTTACTGGATCAAAAACCGATGGAAAATACACCGTCAAAACCCGAGGACCCCCTGGTCATTATGGTTGCGGGGGTAAACGGGGTCGGAAAGACCACCACCATCGGCAAAATAGCGAACCGTTACAGGCGCGAGGGAAAAACCGTCATGCTGGTTGCTGCGGACACCTTCCGGGCCGCCGCTGTGGAACAGCTAACCATCTGGGGAGAACGGGTGGGGGCCACGGTCATCAAACAGGGCACAGGGGCTGATCCATCGGCCGTTGCTTTCGACGCCATGACCGCCGCCATTTCCAGAAATATTGATGTGGTCCTGGTAGACACGGCCGGAAGACTGCATACCCAGATCAATCTTATGGAGGAACTCCAGAAAATAAACCGGATCATCGGCCGAAAGCTTTCGGGAGCTCCCCATGAAGTATGGCTCGTCCTCGATGCCACAACGGGTCAAAACGCCATCTCACAGGCAGAAGCCTTTCAGGAAGCATTGGGCCTGACCGGCATTATCCTCACCAAGCTGGACGGCACCGCAAAGGGGGGCATTGTAATCGGGATCTCCAACCAGCTTCAGATTCCCATCCGTTTCATCGGCATCGGCGAACAAATGGATGACCTCAGGCCTTTTAATGCCAACGACTTTGTGCGGGCTATCTTCGACTAGTTTCCATCTCTTTTTCTTTAAAAAGTTTGACGGTTGTGGTACCTTGCTTTGGTTTACAACGCTCTTCTATCAGAAAGAATACAGCATGAGAATCATATTTTTCGCCGGCAAGGGTGGTGTCGGTAAAACAAGTGCCGCCGCGGCCACAGGCATTAAAGCGGCCGAACGCGGGAACAAAACGGTCATCATGAGTCTGGATGTGGCCCACAGCCTGTCGGATATCTTTGACATGGAAAAGACCCTCATCAACCAGAGCAAGGGTCAACCAGCCCAAGTCGGGGAAAACCTGTGGATTCAGGAACTGGATATCCAGGAAGAGATTGAAAAAAACTGGGGAGATATTCACAAATATCTTTCCACTCTCTTGAACACCACCGGGCTCGATGAAATTCTCGCCGAAGAGTTGGCCATTTTGCCGGGCATGGAAGAAATCAGCCTGCTCCTGCATATCAACCGCTACGCCAGAGACAACAGTTTTGACGTGGTTCTGCTGGACTGTGCCCCCACCGGTGAATCACTCCGCTTTATCAGTATTCCCACGACACTGGAATGGTACATCAACAAAATTTTTAAAATTGAGAAAACCATCGCCAAATACGCCCGACCCATGGCCAAACGCTTCTATGATGTGCCCCTGCCGGGTGAAGACTACTTCAAGGCCATTGAGGAACTGTTTGAAAAGCTCAAGGGCGTTGATGCGCTTCTTACGGATCCAAAAATAACCACTGTGCGCCTGGTCACCAATCCTGAAAAAATCGTTTTGAAAGAAACCCAGCGGGCGTTCATGTACTTTTGCCTCTACAAAATGAGCATTGATGCCATCATCATGAATCGTGTGTTGCCCGATGTGGTCAACGAACCCTATTTTCAAAACTGGCAGGAAAGCCAAAAACGATATGTGCAAGAAGCCGAAGCCTATTTTCAGCCTGTACCCCTTTTTCCGGTGAATTTATTCAAGGGGGAAATTCTGGGTTTTGAAAGCCTCAAGACGCTGGGGGAACAGATATACGGCGGGCGCAATCCGCTGGATCGGTTTTTCAAGGGAAAACCTTACGAATTGACCAAGATCGATGGAAAGTACCAATTGAAAATGAAACTGCCCTTTATTGAAAAAAGGGATGTGGCGTTGCACAAAATCGCTGATGAACTGATTGTTCGCATCGGCGGTTTCAAACGGAGCGTGGTGCTTCCCCGGCAGGTTGCGGCGCTGGACTCGCTCAAGGCCACCTTTGAAGGGCAGCATTTGTTGATCCATTTTGATTCATAAAAGGAGTTCGTCATGGCCGAAAAGAAAAGCGAGGCGGGTGGCGCTAATACATTATGCCCTTTGGGAAAGTTTTTTCAGGGCCTTGAAGATTTATCCAAAAACGCCCCGGAGTTCAGGAAACACCTTGACCGGTCACACCTTGAACTTCTAAAAGCCGTCAAAACCCTGGTGGATTCAAAAATAAAGAACCTGGAGAAAAAGAACTCACCGAAAAAAAGGAAAGTGGCCAGAAAAATCACCATCGAATAGTCAAAAAAGGAACGTTCTTATGGCGAAACAGGAGCACATTATCCATTGGAATTTACAACATTAAAAGGCTTTAAAGACATCCTTCCAGAAGAATCAGCCCGATGGCAGGAAATTGAAACCACGGCCCGGGCTTTGTTTTCCGCATTTGGATACCGGGAAATCAAAACCCCTGTCCTTGAAAAAACAGCCCTTTTCAGCCGGAGCATCGGCCAGGAAACCGACATTGTGTCAAAGGAAATGTACTCCTTTGAAGATATCAAAGGCCGGGGACTGACCATGAGACCGGAGGCCACAGCATCTGTGGTCAGGGCCTATATTCAACACCGCTTGTACCAGAATTATCCCATACAAAAATTGTATGCCATGGGGCCCATGTTCCGGCATGAACGGCCTCAAAAGGGCCGCTTTCGGCAGTTTCATCAGATTGATGTTGAACTTTTCGGCGATCCGGGTCCCAAAAGCGATGCCGAAATGATCATTCTGGCGGTGTATCTTTTCGAGACACTGGGGTTGCAGGACCTCACCCTGCATATCAATTCTCTGGGGTGCCCCGATTGCCGGCCGGATTTTAAAGAAAAGCTGAAAAGCTATCTGGCCGAAAGGACCTCATCCCTTTGCACCGATTGTCAAAAAAGGGCCCAATTAAACCCTTTGCGGGTGTTTGACTGCAAAGTGGAAACCTGCAAGTCCATTGTTCAAAACGCACCCGCCATTCCCTCATTTCTCTGCCGGGACTGTCAAGACCATTTTGGATCACTCAAAGCATACCTCGATGCCTTAACCATTCCTTTTAAAGTCAACGACCAGCTTGTCAGGGGGCTTGATTATTACAACCGAACCACATTTGAAATTCAGACCGAGCACCTGGGCGCCCAGAATGCCGTTGCCGGGGGAGGTCGGTACGATGGCCTGGTCAAAACGCTGGGCGGTCCTGACCATCCCGCCATCGGGTTTGCCGTTGGTATTGAAAGAGTGGTCGCTCTCCTGGAGGCGTCAAAACCGGTGGAACCCCGGAAGCCGGATCTCTTTATCGCCGCCCTCGGCGAAAACGTCAGTTTACCCGCCTTTCAGTGGATGACGGCGTTGCGGAAGCAGGGACTCTGGGTGGAACTGGATTACGGGGGAAAAAGCCTCAAATCGCAGATGAAAAAGGCCAACCGCTTGGACGCCCAAAACGTCCTGATTGTGGGGGACAACGAAGCAGCCGCAAAAAGGGCCATTTTGCGGGATATGAACACCGGGGAACAGACCGAGGTGGATTTTAACAATCTGGTATCGACTTTAGAGGACATACTTTAAAAATGAAAAACGAACAAACCCAAATAACAACCATTGATTCGCTCAAAGAGTGGAAACGAACCCATAACTGCGGAACCCTCAGACAGCGCCATGTGGACCAGGATGTCATCCTGATGGGATGGGTGAACAGAAGACGTGACCTTGGAAACCTCATTTTCATCGATTTGAGGGACAGGGAAGGGATTACCCAGGTGGTTTTTGACCCCCAGGTCAATGCCGCAGCCCATGAAAGGGCCCATGTTCTGCGAAATGAGTGGGTTCTGGCTGTCAAAGGCACAGTGGTTCCCAGACTCGAAGGCCAGGAAAACCGGGATCTCCCCACTGGGGAAATCGAAATAAAAGCGAAGGAGGTGAAAATCCTCAATCAGACTGAAACACCCCCGTTCCAGGTGGATGGGGCTGTGGATGCATCTGAAAACCTTCGATTGAAATACCGCTATCTGGAACTTCGCAGACCGCAGATTTTTGAGAATTTCAGAAAACGTCATGCCATCGCCTCCTTCATCAGAGCTTATTTGGACGAACGGGGTTTCATCGAAGTGGAAACGCCCATACTGACCAAAAGCACGCCTGAAGGGGCAAGGGATTATCTGGTGCCCAGCCGAACCAACAGTGGCATGTTTTACGCCCTTCCCCAATCCCCTCAGCTCTTTAAACAGCTTCTGATGATGGCGGGGTTTGATCGGTATTATCAGGTGGTCAGATGTTTCAGGGACGAGGATCTCAGGGCGGACCGGCAACCGGAGTTTACCCAGGTGGACCTGGAAATGGCCTTTGTTGATGAAAAAGCTGTCATGGATATTTTTGAAGGCATGATGGGGGCGCTTTTCGCCAGCATCATGGCCACAAAAATTCCGTCCCCCATCCCACACCTGACCTATCAGGATGCCATGGATCGCTTTGGTACGGACCGGCCGGATTTACGGTTTGACATGGAACTTAAAAACATCACCGATATGGCAGACAAATCGGATTTCAAGGTGTTTAAAGGGGTTGTTGCCGCAGGCGGCGTGGTTAAGGCCATTTGCGTGAAGAATGCGGCCGCTGGCTACTCGAGAAAGGCGCTGGATGAAATATCCCTGGTTGCCACCGCCAACGGGGCGAAAGGCCTGGCATGGATCAAGGTCGCAGAGGATAAGTGGCAATCACCCCTGGCGAAATTTTTTGACGATGGGTTGAAACTTTCCCTCAATGGACGTCTTGACGCATCTCTGGGAGATCTGATCCTGATGGTGGCGGATCAGCCGGCCATTGCCAACGCCGCACTGAGCGCACTCCGCCTGGAAATGGCACGGCGCGAGAGCTTGATAAAAGAGGGGGAATACGCCTTCGTCTGGGTAACGGGTTTCCCGTTGCTGGAATACGACGACACCGACGGCCGGTTTGTGGCAGTCCATCACCCGTTTACGGCCCCCGTGGAGGAAGACCTGGAATTACTCCTGGAACACCCGGGGAAAGTCAGGGCCAGGGCATATGATCTGGTTTTGAACGGATCGGAAATCGGTGGCGGCAGCATCAGGATTCACAATGCGTCAATTCAAGAGACGGTTTTTGAGGCATTGGGCATTTCACCGGAAGAAGCGCGCTCAAAGTTCGGTTTTCTCATTGACGCCCTGAAACATGGCGCCCCTCCCCACGGCGGAATGGCCCTGGGATTTGATCGTCTTGTGGCAATCATGGCCGGTGTCAGTTCCATCCGGGAAATCATCGCATTTCCCAAAACCACCAGCGGAACATGTCCCCTCACGGAAGCGCCGTCCCCTGTAGACCCGGATCAGCTGAAGGAGCTGGGGCTCAACATCAACCTGTAGGGGCACGGTGCGCCGTGTCCCTACATTTATTTTTTTCCTTGAAATCCCAAATTTCATGCCTATTTTCCTTGACAATCGAGGTTCCATAAGGCATAAGTACAGGTTAAAAAAATATTGGAGAGGATGTGATTAAAATGGTTTGTACAACAGTAAAAGAAGGTCAGGAATGTTCTTTCATGAACAAAAAAGGGTGTGGATTTAATGGCGGCGCATGTCACAAGATTGTCGAGGGGTGTGTCGGCTGTCAAAAAGTGGTAAATTATACCGATGGTGAATACTGCATGGTATTCCCGGATCCTACCGCAAAATGGCGTATGGGCAATTGCACCATGGCAACCCACCTTAAAGCGGAAGCCACAAAAGGCGCTGCAAAAATCAATCCCATCAAGGCTTCAAAGCGGGGCAGCCACTAGTCAGTGCCCATCCACAAATGGCCAATTTGCCCGATTTCGGCGTCAGTCTCAAATTGTAATCCTCGAAATACTAAAATGTATTCCTGCGGTTACAATTATCGCCTTCCTTGAACTCGAACAAATTTTCTCATTCGTGGACGGACACTACATTCGGTGTTCTGTTGTCTTTGATTTAGATTTTTCACCGTTCAAAACCGCATCAAAGGCTGAAACACACGGGTCATCCCACTTTTCCCCGGCGCCCTTTTTCAAAATATCCAATGCAACTTCAGGTCGCTTCCCTTTTTGATAGGGCCGGTCGGTTGTCATGGCGTCAAATGCATCCGCAACAGCCAGAATCCTGGCGCCCAGAGGGATTTGTTCGGCTTTGAGATGGCGGGGGTACCCTTTCCCGTCAGGACGTTCATGGTGACAATGAACATACTCAAGTGCCGGGCCCAGGAAATCGAGGTCCTGCAAGATCTCTGCCCCAGTGCTCGGATGCCGGGTGATCTGTTTGACCAGGTCTGACGGATTTTTTTGTGCATGGGGTTCGAAAAGACGGTCCGGAAATCCTATTTTTCCGATGTCGTGCAGAATTCCGCCTAATCGGATAAACTCTATTTTTTCTTCCGCCAACCCCATTTGCCTTGCTATTTTACAGGCCACATCCGCAACCCGTGCGGCATGTCCCTCCGTGTAGGCATCACGCGCGGCCAGCGCATGGGCCATGGTCGACACCGCCTGAATGGTATTCTGCTTGATCTTCTCGTTTAATGCTTCCAGCTCCTCAACCATCAATTCGAGTCGGTACTCCCTCGCCTCCACTTTGACCATCATCAAGCCCATGGCTTCCGCAATGGCTCGCACCGTCTCCGGCTGATCTTCACCTGTCAGCCCCATGATATCATTTGAGTATTCCCCGAAAGAAATTTCCTGAATGATTTCAACGAGTCGATCAATACTTTGCATTCTTTTCAATCTCCGGCGGGGGCGGACTGCCCCTGCCGCTCCAGATAGATAAAAAACTCAACGTTCCCCTTGGGTCCCAATATGGGCGACGGAACCGTTCCCCGAACCGACCAACCTGACTTTTGGCAGAACGTCGTCAAGTCCAAAACAACCGATTCGTGAAGGGCGGGATCGCGCACCACACCCCCTTTTCCAATCTTTCCTTTGCCCACTTCAAACTGGGGTTTAATCAAGGCCACAATGAAGGCGTGATCCGTTAAAAGGCGGGATACGGCAGGAATCACCAGTTTAAGGGAAATAAAAGAAACATCGATGACCGCCCCTTGCGCCATGGCGCCAAGACGATCCGCCGACAGGTAGCGGATGTTGGTTTTTTCCATTACCGTCACACGGGGGTCCTGACGAAGCTTCCAGGCAAACTGACCGTAACCCACGTCAATGGCGATGATTCTCCCGGCACCCCGCTTCAGCAGGCAATCGGTGAAACCGCCTGTGGAGGCCCCCACATCCAGCAGAACAAGAGATTGGACGTTCAGCGAAAAGTGCTTGATCGCCCCCTCAAGTTTTATGCCGCCTCTGCTGACAAAGGGCGGGTAGGGTTCTTTGAGGCGAATGGCTGCGGATTCGGGAAACAGGTGACCGGCTTTATCGGCTTTCGCATCGTCCACAGTGACAAGACCCGCCATGATCATCGCCTTGGCCTTCTCACGGCTCTCGACCAACTCCCTTTGAACCATTAATTTGTCCAATCTCCATCTACGGTTCTCAGGTCTCTTGGCAGAAATCTCTTGCCTCCTTTACAATACCGTCCGTATCAAGGCCCAGATTTTTCCGAAGGAGACCTGCCGGACCCTGTTCAACGAAAAGATCAGGAATTCCGATCCGCTTAATCCGGATGTCCCGCACCCCCATTTCATTAAAAAGCTCAAGGACACCGCCGCCAAGGCCACCCATTTTCACGTTTTCCTCCACTACCAGAAGCCGGCCCGAAGGGGCCGCGATAGCAGCGATTTTTTTGTCCAGCGGTTTTGCAAATCGGCAATTCAGGACTCCAGCTGAGATCCCTTCCCCTTCAAGGACGCGGGCCGCTTCAAGGGATGGATACACCATACTGCCAAGTGCCAGCACCTGAAGATCTTTTCCTTCTTTCAGAACTTCAACTTCCCCCATGGGAAGACGCTGGTATTCATCATCCAGCGGTACGCCAAAACCACTGCCCCGTGGATACCGGATGGCTACGGGTCCATTATGTTGAAGCGCCGTAAAAAACATATGCCGCAACTCGTTTTCGTCTTTTGGCGCCATAATGGTTATATTGGGCAGGCTTCGCAGATAGCTCACATCAAACTGCCCATGATGGGTCGGTCCGTCTTCACCCACGACGCCGCCCCGATCCAGCGCAAAAACCACCGGCAGATTGGGAAGGCACACATCATGGATGATCTGGTCAAAAGCCCTCTGAAGAAACGTGGAGTAAATGGCCACCACAGGATGGAATCCTTCCGTTGCAAGGCCTGCGGCAAATGTCACGGCATGCTGTTCCGCGATTCCCACATCCAGAAACCTTTTTGGAAATTCCTTTGAAAACGCCGTCAAACCGGTCCCCTCAGGCATGGCCGCGGTAATGGCAAACAACCGGTCATTTTTGGAAGCCAAATCCATCATGGTCTTGCCGAAAACACTGGTGTAAGAAGGAACGGATTTTGTGGGGTTTTTTATGGGAGGAACCCCGGTTTGAACATCAAAGGACCCCACCCCGTGAAAATGGGCCGGGTCTTTTTCAGAAAATTCATACCCTTTTCCCTTTATGGTGAGTACGTGAATCAAAATGGGTCCTTCCAGATTGGCCGTATTGCCGAATGCCTCGATCAAGCGGTCAAGACGATGGCCTCGAATGGGGCCTATGTATTTGAACTTAAAGGCCTCGAACATCATCCCCGGTGTAAAAAAGGCGAGAAAAGAATCCTCGCTCTTGCGGGCAAAATTAAGAATATTTTCCCCCACCCCGGGCAAGGATTTTATGAAATTCTCGAGATCCTTCTTGAAATTTACAAACCGCTTGCCGGTCATCTTGCGACCCAAAAAAGATGAGAATGCACCCACGTTGGGTGCAATGGACATGGCATTGTCGTTGAGCACAACAATCAGGTCTTTTCCCGTATGGCCGGCCTGGTTAAGCCCTTCAAAGGCCATTCCTCCGGTCATGGAACCATCGCCGATTACAGAGATGACTTTCCGTTTCTCTCCTTTGAGGCATTTTGCCGTGGAAATGCCCAGGCCCGCGGAAATGGAGGTGCTGCTATGCCCGGTGTCAAACGCGTCATAAGGGCTTTCCGCCCGCTTTGGAAACCCACTGATGCCGCCGTAAGTTCTCAGGGTATGGAATTGGTTTCGCCGCCCGGTGAGCAATTTATGGGCATAGGCCTGGTGCCCCACATCCCAGATGATTTTATCTTTGGGGGCGTCAAAAACATAGTGTAATGCAACAGCCAGCTCTACTGCTCCAAGACTGGGCGCCAGATGCCCGCCTGTTTTTGACGTTGTCTCAATAATTTTCCAACGGATTTCCTCAGCCAAATCCTGTAGTTGATCCAAGGAAAGATCTTTTAAATCCGCGGGGCTCTCAATTTTGCTTAACAAATCCGATTTTTCAGTTCCGTTTTCGGTCATTTTTTTCTCTCAATGATATAATAAGCAATTTGTCGAAGGGGCTCTGCTCTTTCACCAAACGCTTTCAGATCCCGGACAGCCTCTTGAACCAGTGCACTTTGGATTTTCTTGGATTCACCCAAACCCAGGACCGACGGGTAGGTGGATTTTCCCTTTTCTTCATCTGCCCCCACCATTTTCCCCATGGTTTCGCTGTCCCCTTCAACATCTAAAATGTCATCGGAGATCTGAAATGCCAAACCAATTTTTTTGCCATAGGATAAAACAGACCGGACTTGAGAATCCGGAGCACCTGTAACAATGGCGCCGGAAGCCACTGAAGCTTTAATCAGCGCACCTGTCTTATGGGCATGAAGAAATTTCACCGTTTCAAAATCTGCTTTTTTCCCCTCCCACTGCATATCCACCACCTGTCCGCCGACCATTCCGCCACACCCGGCAGCGCCGGAAATCATCCGGATCGCCTCAAGCAGTCGGTCGGGTGCGATTTCTCCTGTAGCAGAGGGTAAGGTCATGAGACTGAAGGCTTCTGTCAAAAGACCGTCCCCTGCCAGAAGGGCGATCACATCCCCAAATACTTTGTGATTGGTTGGTTTTCCGCGCCTGAGATCATCATCATCCATCAAAGGCAGATCATCATGGATCAGTGAATAGGTATGGATCAATTCCAAGGCACAGGCCACGGGAAGGACATGCTGACCTTCTCCGCCCACCGCTTCGGCACCGGCCATGCAGAGGATCGGCCGCAGCCTCTTTCCGCCTGCAAAAAGGCTGTATCTCATGGCCTCAATCAAGTCTGCCGTAAGACCATCCACTTTGGGAACATATTCATCAAGAGCGCTGTCCACCTGAGTTCGTTTTTCCAGCAAGTAAGCCTTTAAATCAAAGTTCACGGGTTTCACCATCATTTTCTCTGCTCGGTCTGAAAGGCGTTTCTTTGTATTTTCCACCACTTTCCTGAACAAGTAACGAAACCTTTTTTTCCGCTGTTTCAAGTTCGTTGGAACAATAACCGGCCAATTGCATGCCTTCCTCAAACGCTTCCAAAGACTTTCCAAGGGGCATTTCGCCCCCTTCAAGGCTTTGCACGATCTCCTCCAATCGCTTTATTGCCGCTTCAAAGTTCTTCTCCGTCATTTTTCCTCCGAAATTTGAGCCCGATTAAACCCGTACAACACTATAACGATGGGGCAAAGCTGTCAAATCAATTTGTATTTTGATCATTAATAAGGCTTGAAATATATTACTAGAAATGCTAGAGTATTGTTTAGATTATTCTTGATTATCTAATGCTTTTGGTTAACAATCAGCGTCATTGCGGTTCATGGATCGCTCCAGTAGACCGCTTGGGGGTTTTTTGATTTTTCTGTTTTAAACTACAAATCAGGGAGGTAAAGAGTGTATGGAAAATAGATTCGTCATCGGCTTAATGGCCATTGTCTTTGTCTGTTCGCTTTTCTTTATGACGTCTTGTGCGAAAAAACAGGTGGGTGTCGCTGGCGGTGTAAATCCGCCCGGTGCAACCGAAGAGGGTACCGTTATTAAAGAAGAATCGAAAGTCGTAGTGGTCGAGGGCGTTGAAGCGGAGAAAGCCGCCGCCAGGCGGGCCGCTTTGCTTGCAGATTTTGAAAACCTCAATATCTATTTTGACTATGACAGATCGAATCTGAAACCTGACGCTCAGCAGGTTTTGAGAGAAAAGGCCGGCTTTATGCGTGCGAATCCATCTTACTCAGTCCTTATTGCCGGAAACTGCGACGACAGGGGCACTGAAGAATACAACCTGGCCCTGGGTGAAAGGCGGGCCATGAGTGCCAAAAAGTTTCTCATTGCCCTGGGAATTTCTCCAGACCGCTTGAAAACCATCAGCTACGGTGAGCTGAGGCCGGCGGATCCTGCCAACAATGCCATTGCATGGGCCTTGAACAGAAGGGACACCTTCAAGCTGTTTCAATAACCCGGGTTGTTCGGCAAGGTCGTCTAAACCGAATTTGCCAGGAAAAAATGCCATTCATCATAATTTCCGGTGCTGCGCCGCCGTCGTCCGGCGCAGCACCGAATTTTTGTCCAAAATATTTTGACATTGTCCTGATAAACCATGGCGTTATGCCAACATGTTGATTAATGGGGAGGAATATGGGAATTCATCTTTTGTTAAAGCCCATCGGTATCAGAGTGGTTCTCTTTTTGTCTTCATTCCTCCTTTTCTCTGCGTGCGCCACGGAAGACAAATTTCTCTATCTCAGCAAAAAAATCGATGCCATTGAAGTAAAAACGGGCAAGGAACTGGCTTCAAACAGTGAGCGCATGGCCACAAACAGCGCCGAAATGGATCGCCTGAAAGAGGAAATGCAGTTTCTAAATGGCCGTCTGGACGAAAACGGCCACCTGCTCAAAAGGTCCATCGAAAGGGGCACCACGGAAGGGAGTAGCGTTTCCGAATTGAGGGAACAAATGACCCGCTTGGAGTTGCGTGTTGACCGGATTTCTTCCTATCTGGGCCTCGAACCCATGATCCCGCCCACTAAAAAGGATGCCCCACCAGCACCCGTGACGGTCCCTCAGGTCCGGAACCCCGCCAAACCGCCCGCACAACCGACGCCCGAGGTAATAATCCCCCTGGATCAGAAGCTCTATGACGTCAATATGGCTCTTTATCGCAAAGAAAAGTACGAGGAGGCCATTGTCGGTTTCAAAAACTTTCTCAGAAAGTATCCAAAATCCAAATTGGCCGACAATGCCGCTTTCTGGATCGGAGAGTCATACATGGCCTTAAAGCAGTATGAACAGGCCATTTTAGCTTTTCAGAAAGTGATGAAGAAATACCCGAGAGGAAACAAGGTCCCCAACGCACTTCTCAGGCAGGCGCTGGCATTCTACGAGCTCAATGACAAGACCAGCGCTAAATTGCTACTCAAAAAGCTCATTAAGAAATACCCCAAATCCAACGAAGCAAAAATTGCCAGAAACAAGCTGAAGACTATGAAATAAGAACCGGAGGGACGGGGTAGGGGCAGGCCTCGTGCCTGCCCTTTACAGAGGACGGAGGGCTGTCATCCAGCAACGGTGAACTGCTGTTTCTCAGGTTTGTTTTTCAGCCATAACATCATTAAATGCCGACATCATATCTTTTCGGCTGATGACCCCCAGGAGTTTTTCAGGATCGTCGCGGTCCACCACCGGAAGCACGGCGAAATCACCGGACGTAATTTTGGCCAGGGCTGACAGGAGGGTTTCATCCCGGGTGACCGTAACCACATGGCGGGTTGCCATATGCCCAGCGGTAATGGAACGTTTCCCTTTTTTCAGGGCTTTTTTGCAGTCGGAAATAGACAGAATACCCTTGAGTCTCCCCTCGTCATCCACCACGGGAAAACTGCTGAAATGGCTTTCATAAATCAGTTTTTTGAGTCCTTCCATATCCACAGTGACATTTACCGGTTCCACAGTGGGGGTCATGGCATCGCCAACGAGAACCCCCCTGAAACGGCTCATTTCGCTGTCTGAAGCGGGAGGCGCGTTGCTTCTCTGCCCATCAACGGTACCGGCCTTCATTTCTTCCACCCGGTTGTTATAATACTCGATCAGGTCCCGGCGATCGAGCATGCCGATAAGAACCGCGGGGTCGTCGTCCCGAACTACCGGCACCCGCTGCAGATTACGAATCGTGCATTTTTTCATAACGGCGTTTAAATCTTCTGATGGAGTCGTATAGATGATATCGGGATTGGCCACATCCTTCATCCGCACAAGATCCCCGATCTCCTGATCAAAGATAACCCCACGGATATCGTTAATGGAAAATATTCCCGTGAGCCTGTTTTCTTTGTTCACCACAGGGTAATAGTGTTGGTGGCTTGAGCTGAAAATTTTTCTGAACCGCTGCAGGGTCATATCCTGAGGAATCAATTGGACTTTCCTGAACTTTCCGGTCAGCTCCTTGACGCGGATGGCTTCAAGGATGTCCACAAAGAAATCCCCCCGATGGGCCTTGGAATCAATTTTGCTTTTGACCTGTTTGTCATAGATGGTCCACTTCTGGGAAATCAGATAGGCCAGTGAGCACACGAGAAGGCCGGGGAGAAGCAGATGATAGGAATTGGTCATCTCACTGACAAATATGATCGTAGAGATAGGCGTATTGGAAACCCCTGCAAAAAAGCCCGCCATGCCCACCACCACAAATGCCCCCGGCTGCGTGACCACATTGGGCATGATGTCATGAAAAATCCTTCCCACGGCGCCACCCAGTGCGCCACCAATCACCACCGAAGGGCCGAAGACGCCACCACTTCCGCCTGATCCGATGGAAAAAGACGTGGTCATTATTTTTCCCAGGGCCAGCGCCAGAAGAACCAGCGTGGGAAGTTCATTGTCCAAGGCCATTTGTGCAAAGCCGTAACCGAACGACAGGGTTTCCGGCAGAAAGAAGCCGATGGCCCCCGTCAGCAGACCCCCGATGGCCGGCTTGATATGATTTGGCAGGTTAATCTTTCTGAAAGCCCCCTGAACCCCATAAAAGGATTTGACATACAGGAATCCCCCCGCAGCCAGAACCAAAGCCAGGACTGTGTAGGGTCCGAGCTCCAGCGGATTTCGGAATACAAAAGGTTGTGTTTCAAAGAGCGACCCCCATCCAAAAACCAGACAGAACACACAGTAAGCCACCACCGATGAGATGCCGGCGGGAATAATCACCTCGGATTCAAATTCAGGGTCCCGGTAAAGCACCTCAGCGGCAAACAGCGCACCTGCCAGCGGTGCCCTGAAAATACTTCCCACACCGGCCCCCATACCGGCCGCCAGCATAATACGGCGTTCCCGGTCTGAGAGTTTCAGTTTTGTAGCGAGAAATGATCCAAAGCCGGCCCCGATCTGAGCAATGGGCCCCTCACGGCCACCCGATCCTCCCGAGGTCAATGTAATGGCGGAAGCAAAGGTTTTGATGATGGGGATCCTCCCGCGGATAAAACCACCCTTGTTGTGGTAGGCGTCGATGGCGGCATCGGTACCGTGTCCTTCAGCTTCCGGTGCAAAGGTATACACAAGCCACCCGCTGATAAGCCCACCGAAAACCGGCAGAAAAAGGAGAATCCATCGGTTGAAAACAGTCTTTGTGGGTTCAAAAAGGTGCCCTTCGCCCGGGGGAGCGGGAGGACGGTATCCGGCAATCTGGTCCAACAGGAAATGGGATCCGATTTGACAGAGGAAATGAAAAAAAATAGATCCCAAACCGGCAATGAGACCAATCAGGATAAAATAAAAAAACCATTTTCCCACAGTTGTAATGGCGCTGGATTGCGCCTTTAACGTATTTTTATCGGGCCAGAGTTTGCGTTTGCTTTTTTGGGCCATGTCGACAAGGCTTTTCTGTAAAGGGTGTTTTTTTAAAATATTCTTATTTTTAAAGCCTTTATAATGACGCGGCAGGGCTTCGTCAAGGGGTAAGTTGGCTTTGCAACATATGTCCGATGGCGCTTTTTTGAGGGAATTTCCCTTCGCCAAACGCACGGAAAAATATGTTTGGAAAGCCAAAATACAAATAGAGTAAAAAAGGTTGGCAAAAGTTCATTTAACATAGGCTATTAACATAATTTTTATTGACTTTGAGTTTTTTCGGCATTAAAGTTTGAAGAAATGGGTAATTGGGCCTTCCTGTCCTTCAAAAAAACCCATTGAACCTGTATGAGGAGTTTATATTATGCCAAAAATCATGACGACCAAGGAAATTGCGAAATACTTAAAGCTGCATGAGATTACCATCTGCAAGTATGCAGCCGAGGGAAAGATCCCTGCCATTCGAATCGGTAGAGTATGGAGATTCGACAAAGATGCCATCGATCGATGGATCGGGGGGGGTCAAAAAGACTGATCCACTGTTTACGATCACCATTAACCCGTTGACCATGATTGGACAACAGGTGGAATGAGCACACCCGCTGGACTATCACGAATACAGCAGGCTCGGCTTGATCCACTCTCGGTAGGTTTCGAGATCCGGCAACCAATCACTCTCTAAGCGATATATCGCGCGCCCGGACTCCAGACCATGTCGAAGGGGAACACTCCCTAAAATCATGTCGATGGGTTTTTTTATGTGCTCATACTCATAGGGTGGCTCCTTCCATTCAAAATGTTCGCCATACAGAGAGATCACGGCCTGCAACAGCGCCAAAGCTGTGTGGTAGGGACGATAGGCGTGGAGGTCCAGAATGTGAATCCTGAAACCGCGGCAAAGCTTGCCGGACCACTTGTGAAATGTCGGGCGAAACAGGTAGTCCTGAAGACGGCATCCATTGAGGGCTTCGGGATCCAGGCGTTTTCTGATGGCTGCCGGATCAAAGTAAGGGGCACCGAAAATTTCGAAGGGCCTGCAGGTACCTCTCCCTTCGGAAACGTGGGTGCCTTCCCATAAAACCTGCCCGGGATAAACATAAGCTGTTTCAGGAGACGGCATGTTGGGAGAAGGCATCATCCATCTGAGGCCGGTCTCACGCCAGGTCATGTGCCTGTGCCATCCGACCATGGGTACAATTTCCAGATCGCACCCCAGGACAAAAACCCGGTTGAACAGGTGGGCCATTTCACCCATGGTAAGGCCGTGCCGCATGGGCAGGGACGCGGGACCCACAAAGGAGAAAAGCTCAGGTGAAAGGCGGTTTCCTTCCAGAATTTCCCCGCCCAGGGGGTTGGGTCGGTCGAGGATAACGATTTTTTTCCCAAAACGCGCTGCAGCCCTCATGCAACAAAGCATGGTGGAGGAAAAGGTATAGACCCGTGTACCCACATCCTGAAGGTCAACAATCAACGTGTCGATGAGGTCAAACATCCGAGAATCCGGATCTCTTGATTCGGCGTAAAGGCTGAATACGGGAATATCCAGGGGGCCATCATGGGCATGGGGGGTTTCAACCATGTTGTCCTGGTCTTCTCCCCCATAGCCGTGCTGTGGCCCGAAAAGCGCCCGAAGCTGTCCGGGAAGTCGTTTGGCAAGGACATTCCGAGCGGCTTCAAGCATCCGGTTGAGCGACGCCTGATTTGATAGAAGGCCCAATCGCTCTCCCTTGAAGCGGGTCCACTCTCCTTCGGTTAAACGATCAAGGCCGGTAAGGACACTTTTCATATGCTAGCCATTTTCCTGTTTTTCAGTATTCGAGACCATAGTAGGCCATATTTATTCTCTTTTCAAGGTCCGTGCTTGTGGGGAATCACCATCCTTCTCTGGAGTTTTTTTGCCCTTGCCGCACCGGGTTCCCATGCAGCCGACTTTAACTCACTAAAAGGCAATGGTGTGGAAGTGCTTTTTTCCCCCACACTTGAGCAGGCCGCCAAAGAGACCACAGAAATGACACCCCAAATCAAGAAAGACCTTCAGGAAACATTCAACTGGCCCTTCAGCTTGAACCCCACGGTCATTCTCATGGAAGATTCCCAGCGTTTCCGCCAGATGACACACAGTCCCCTCGTGGTGGGTTTTGCCGTACCCGGCAAAAATCTTGTGGTCATCGATTACGCCAGAATCAGAAACCCCTTGCAATTTAGAAATATCCTGAAACATGAACTCTGCCACCTGCTCCTTCACGAACACGTGGATAATGTCCCCATTCCACGATGGTTTGACGAAGGCATTGCCCAGTGGACCAGTAATGGCGTAATGGATATTCTCCATGACCCAAAGGATGCCCTTTTGCCGAAAGCCGCCTTTTCTGATCACATCATTCCATTGGGAGCCCTGAATAAGGGGTTTCCCGGAAACGAAAATGCATTGCGTCTGGCCTATGAAGAAAGCAAAAGTTTCATTGACTACATCATCAGCACCCATGGAAAGCCGGGATTGCTTGAAATTCTCAGGCTGATGAAAGACGGGGTCACCCTGCGAAAGGCCTTTATTGAGGCGGTTGGCGCCCCCCTTTACAAAATGGAGGAAGAATGGCGGGCATCCCTTAAACAGAATATTGCGTGGTTTGCCCATCTAAGCTATTATTTATACGAAATCCTCTTTGCCTTGGGCGGGTTCATTGTGGTTTATGCCTTCATTAAGGTGTTGCGAAAAAAAAGAGCCTATATGGAAAGGGAAGAGTAACATATGAAAAGGTTTGGTTGATATTTTCGGCCAGGTATGCCAAAGTCCCACATCGTGATGAGTTTGCAGACTGGTTTTCATTGAAAGGAGCCAACAAGCATGGATTTTCCTCACTTATTTTCCCCCATCACCATCCAGAACATGGCGCTGAGAAACCGGATTGTCATGACCGCCATGCATCTGGGGTATACCCCAAAGGGAGAGGTCACCGACCAGCTCGTTAATTTTTACGTCGAAAGGGCCAGAGGGGGCGTCGGCCTCGCCATTGTGGGGGGATGCCCCATTGATGAATTCGGCGGCATGGTGGGCATGATTTCCCTCCATGACGACCGTTTCATCCCCGGATTGAAACGACTTACCGATACGGTTAAAAACCATGGCGCGAAAATCGCTGCTCAGCTCTATCAGGCCGGACGGTATACCCATTCGGCCATGATCGGCGGCCAAAAGCCGATTTCCGCTTCCGCCGTTCGTTCCAGACTGACGGGAGAAACCCCCAGGGCCCTGGCGCTTGAGGAAATTCCCGGCGTTCAGGACAAATTCGCAGAAGCGGCTGTTCGGTCACGGGAAGCGGGATTTGATGCCGTTGAAATCCTGGGAAGTGCCGGATACCTCATCAGCCAGTTTCTTTCACCCATTACCAACCTTCGTGAGGACGAATACGGGGGCTCTTTTGAAAACCGCATGCGGTTCGGTATCGAGACCATTTCAAAAGTTCGAAAGGCCTTAGGCCCTGATTATCCGATCCTGCTGCGTATCGCCGGCAATGATTTCATGGAAGGGAGCAACACCAATCATGAGGCAAAAATATTTTCCGCGGAAGCCGAAAAGGCGGGCATCGACCTCTTTAATGTCACGGGCGGCTGGCATGAAACGCGTGTGCCCCAGCTCACCATGGGAGTCCCCAGAAAAGCCTACGTTTATCTGGCCAGAGGAATCCGTTCCGCTGTATCGGGGCCGGTCATTTCCAGCAACCGCATCAATGATCCCAGAGACGCCGAAGAAGTCCTTCGAAGCGGCGGCGCAGACCTTGTGACCATGGCCAGAGGGCTTCTGGCAGACCCCGATTTGCCCAACAAAGCCCGCAGCGGAAAATCCCGTCTCATCTACCATTGTGTGGCGTGCAACCAGGGGTGTTTTGACTCCATTTTTCAGGGACGTCCCGCCGCCTGCACGGTGAACCCGCGGGCCGGTCGAGAGGCCGAGCTGCAGATAAAACCCGCGCCAAAATCCCGTAAAATACTCGTTGTGGGCGGTGGTCCCGCCGGTATGACGCTGGCATGTACTGCCAAAGATCGAGGGCATCATGTGACGCTCATGGAGAAAACGGACAGGCTCGGAGGCCAGATTCTTTTAAACCACCTTATCCCCGGGCGCGGGGAGCTGGAGACAGCAGCCATCGACCTCATCCACAATCTCCAGGACAAAGGGGTGGAGATGGTTCTGGAAAAGACGGCAACACCGGCCATCATCCGCCAGATGGCGCCGGATGTGCTGGTGGTGGCTGCCGGTGCTCAACCGGCAAAACCGAAAATCAAGGGCGTCAATGGCGCCAATGTAATTCAGGCATGGGAGCTGCTTGAAAAAAATTCGGAAACAGGGGAAAAGGTGGTAGTTCTTGGCGGAAATGCCGTGGGCCTTGAAACCGCCCTGTTTCTGGCAAACCAGGGAACCCTCTCTCCCGAAGCGCTTCACTTTCTCATGGTAAACCGCGCTGAAACACCCGAAACATTGACAACGTTGCTCGACCGGGGAAGCAAGCAGGTCACGGTGGTTGAAATGACCAAAAAGGCAGGCGCCGATGTGGGGTTGACCACCAAATGGACCCTTATAGGGGAATTGAAGCGCCTCGGCGTGAAAATTATAACGCAAACCGAAGCTGTGGGGATAACACCAGAAGGCCTTCAGGTGGAAGATGAACAGGGGTCCGGATTTATCGCTGCCGATACCGTTGTACTCGCCGCGGGGTCAAAAGCAGAAAATGAACTGGTGGATATGATAGGGGATCAGGTACCTGAAATCCATGTTATCGGAGATGCTAAAAAACCGCGAAACGTGCTGGCTGCCATTCGAGAAGGATTTCAACTGGGGTTAACGCTTTAAGGGTTAAAATTATGGCCCAGGTCATTGCCATTTCCAATCAAAAAGGGGGGGTAGGAAAAACAACCACTGCCGTTAATCTTTCTGCCGCCATTGCTGCTGCTGAAAAAACATGCCTTCTGATTGATTGTGATCCTCAGGGGAATGCCACCACCGGATTGGGGCTGGATATCAGCGAAATGTCCCACGGCCTCTATGATGTTTTGATGGGAACTTCTTCCCTGGAAGATGCCATCACCGAGACCGCACTCCCCCACCTTCAGCTTCTGGGTGCCACCCCCGAACTCATCGGCGCCGAGGTGGAAATGGTTTCCATGACCGCCAAGGAATTTCTTCTGAGAAAGCCCATTTCAGCACTTCGAAAACGCTATGATTATATATTTCTCGATTGCCCTCCCTCTCTGGGTTTTCTCACCATCAACGCTCTCACGGCATCGGCATCCGTCCTCGTGCCCCTTCAATGCGAGTATTATGCACTGGAAGGACTGTCCAAACTGCTGACCACCGTAAAAGCCGTCAAGAAAAGCCTCAACCCCGTACTCAGACGCGTCGATATTCTGCTGACCATGTATGACAGGCGGAATAACCTTTCCCGTCAGGTCGAGGAGGAGGCCCGCGCGCTCTTCAATGAGCGGGTACTGAAAACGGTGATTCCTCGAAATGTCCGCCTGAGTGAGGCGCCCAGTTATGGCAAACCCATCATCCTTTATGACATACGATCGCGGGGCGCACAGGGTTACCTGTCTCTGGCGCGTGAAATTATTGAAAGAAAGAAGACACCATGACAAAACGAAATGCCCTGGGAAAAGGGTTATCGGCCCTGATTCCCGATGGTCACGATCTGGATGAAAAAGAAGAGCAGTTTTTTCTCTGCCCCGTCGCGGCCATTGAGCCCAATCCAAACCAGCCCCGGCAACGGTTCCTGGCCCATGAGCTGGATGAACTGGCTGATTCCGTTCGCGAAAAAGGCATCTTGACCCCGCTCTTGGTGAACAAGACCGAAGCCGGCTACCAGCTCATTGCCGGCGAGAGACGCTGGCGGGCCGCCCAGATGGCAGGGCTTGAACGGGTTCCTGTTGTGGTGAAGGATGTAACGCCCTCGGAGTCACTGGAACTGGCGCTCATCGAAAACATTCAGAGAAAAGACCTCAACCCCATTGAAGAGGCCCTGGCTTGCAGGAAATTGATGGAAGACACGGCATCCACCCAGGAAATGTTGTCACGTCGGTTGGGCAAGGATCGATCCACCATCGCCAACCTGATACGGCTGCTGAATCTGCCGACCGCCATTCAGCAGGACGTCATTGACGACCGCCTCAGCATGGGACACGCACGACTGCTGGCCGGCATAACGGAAAAAGACCAGCAACGGGTATTGCGGGATGCCATTGTCAAGAAAGGGTTGTCCGTACGGCAGGCCGAGGCCCTGGCCAGGAAATTGAAAAAGCCGCCCACACCCAAAAAAGTCCTATCCAAAGACGATCCCTATATTCAGTCGCTATCGGATAACCTCAAGCGAAGCCTGGGGACCAAGGTGGAAATCAAAAAGGAAGGCAAACAGGGCCGGATTCTCCTCTATTTCTATTCCGATGACGAACTGGACCGATTGGTGGAATTCTTGACTTAAGGGCTAACTTTTTCTCTGCTTCCATTTTCTTTCCTCGCCCCTGACCAGTCTCAATACGTTTTCGCCGTGCCTGAAATAGATGAGCGCCGCCATGATAACCGATGCAAACACCACGGGTTTCGGTTGATGGAAAAGCGTCAGAAATATGGGAATCGAACCCGCTGAAACCATGGATCCCAGGGATATGAAATCCCACTTCAGGACAACCAGAAGAAAAACAAGAAGCCCCAGCGCACAAGCGATGGGAGACAAGGCCAGATAAGTACCCAGGGCCGTGGCAACGCCCTTACCACCCCGAAATCCCATAAATATGGAAAACTGGTGCCCCAGCAGTGGACAGAGACTCACCACTGCCAGTGCCATCTGGCTCGAAATGTCCCCCTTGAAAGAACAGGCGGAAAAAACAAGGATGGGAACCAGACCCTTCAATACGTCGAAGGCCAATGTCAAAAGCCCCCATTTGAGTCCCAGCTCTCTGGCCACATTGGTGGCGCCGATATTCTTGCTTCCCTTTTGGGTAATGTCGATTTGTGCCGCCATTCTGGCAATGATTTTTCCAAACGGTACAGCGCCCAAAAGATAGGCACCCAAAGCAAAATATAGCATTTGGCTGAGCATAAAGGTCCTCTGTTTTTTGTTTTCGGGATTTCAGATCTTTACAATACCCGCCGGCTCTGATAGATTTTCCCGTATAAAATACCGACGTTTAAAATGGGATGCAACGCTTTTTTAACCAGAAGTGATCGGACGCGAGGTTGATACGGTGAGACTGATGGTTTTGGATGGCCAGGGGGGCGGCATCGGCGCCACCTTGATTAAAGGGCTCAGAGCTTCCCTGGGCCTCGATCTGGAAATTCTGGCGCTGGGAACCAATTCCATTGCCACCTCCCGGATGATGAAAGCCGGCGCCAATCGGGGCGGATCTGGGGAAAATGCCATTGTTCGTACCAGTCACGGGGTTGATGTAATTATCGGGCCTGTCTCCATTTTGATGGCCAATGCCATGATGGGAGAACTGACCCCAAAAATGGCAACCGCTGTCAGCTCGAGCCCGGCCAGAAAAATCCTGATTCCCCTTACCCAGGAAAGCGTCAGAATTGTGGGCATTTCCAGAGAACCCCTGCCTCACCTGGTAAACCAGGCGGTGAATATGGTAGAAGAGATCGTACAGGAGATGGATAAGCATGTGTGAATCAACAGCCTACATTTTAAAAAATGGAGAGGAAGAACTGTTTTTCGAAGATGTGGATTCCCTGGAAAACAAAAATAAAGAGATAAAACTGGTCAATATTTTCGGTGAGATCAAAAGGATCCGTGCAACAATCAAGCAGTTTTCACTGGTAGATCATAAAATCCTTCTGGAACCCTGTTAATACCAACCCCGGAAACGTCACCGATTCGGTGGACGGGAGGCACAAACATGGACCAATCTTTTTCAAAAAAAATTCACTGGCTCGGGCACGATGGGTTTCGAATTGACAGCGAAAAAATCATCTATTTTGACCCCTATCAGATCGAGGCGGGACCTCAGGCTGACCTGATCTTCATATCCCATGACCATTTCGATCACTGTTCACCTGATGATGTGGCCAAAATTCAGGGACCCGAGACAATTATCGTCACAGAAAAAAATTCGGCTGAAAAACTCACCGGAGATGTGAGGGTTTTAAAACCGGGAGAGACCCTGAACCTGGATGGTGTTAAGATTCTGGGCGTACCTTCCTACAATACCGATAAAGACTTTCACCCGAGAAAAAATGGCTGGCTGGGATTTTTGGTTGAGGTGTCGGGCATTAGGATATACCATGCGGGGGATACGGATTATATCCCGGAGATGAAAGATCTGAAAGTCGATATTGCCCTCCTGCCGGTGTCGGGCACCTATGTCATGACGGCGGAGCAGGCCGTTAAAGCCGCTCTCGCCATTGGACCGCAACTCGCCATTCCCATGCACTATGGCGCCATTGTTGGCGGCAAACAGGATGCTCTGGACTTCAAGAAGGCTCTTGACGGCAAGGTGGATGTGCTAATCCTTGAAAAATCATAATTGAAATGGAACCCCCTGAAATTCCTAAGGAAATACTTGAACCTTATCCCAAGGATGAACGTTCCATCGTCAAAATGCTCTTGAACATGACATCCACGGCCATGAAGCTGGTCTCCAAGGGGGCCCTGGTTTCGGGAATGGTCGGAAAAGCCGTTCTCAATTCTCCCGAACAGGTTGAAATGATTGAAGAAGCCGGGGCTTACCTGAGAGATCTGCGGGAAGTGGCAGGCCTGACGCGAAAAGATGTAAGCCGGACCATCCGCCTTGCTGATGAATCATTCCTGGCGGCCGTTGAAAACGGTGCTGCAACCCTCTCTTTTGAATTGATTCTGCGCTTGTCTGCTTTGCTTGCCCGCCATGATCCGCTTCCGTTTATCATCAAGCTGACCCGGACCTATAACCCTGAAGTCTGGGAAATACTTGAAAAGTGGGGTCTGGGGCGGCTGCCGGTTCAACTGGAGCGGGAGCGGCAATTTATCAATATCTATCGCGGCCATGATCGGGCCAGAAAGCTGTCTGACGAGGATTTTCAGCGCGTCCTGGCCTTTACCCGATCCGCCTTTGAAATGGCCCTGGATTTCGCACACGATGGGGAGACCTGATCCTGAATCAGCTTTTTTATTGACTGATTACGAGACCCTATGAAGAGGAATAATTCATGACCACAGATAACTTGAAAGAAAAAACCGGCGTTACGAATAAACTGGAAAAAGACTGCATCAACACCATCCGATTTCTCGCAGTGGACGGTGTGCAGAAGGCCAACTCTGGTCACCCGGGAATGCCTATGGAGGCTTCTCCTCTGGCCTATGTGTTGTGGACCCGCACCATGAGCTATAACCCCAAAAACCCCGAGTGGCCAAACCGCGATCGCTTCGTCCTATCTGCCGGTCACGGGTCCATGCTTCTGTATGCCATGCTCCATCTCACGGGTTATGACCTTTCCCTGGATGCCCTGAAAGATTTCCGCCAATTAGACAGCCCCACCCCCGGCCATCCCGAATATGGTTGCGCCCCCGGCGTGGAAACCACCACGGGCCCTCTGGGTCAGGGTTTTGCCACCGGCATTGGGATGGCCATGGCGGAACGTTTTCTCGCCAGCCGATTCAATAGGCCTGGTCTTCCCCTGGTGGATCATTTTATTTATGCCCTGGTGAGCGATGGCGACATGATGGAAGGTCTATCATCGGAGACCGCTTCCATGGCAGGAGATTTGGGTCTTGGAAAGCTTATTTACATTTATCTAGACAACAAAATTACCATTGAGGGAGCCACCGGTATTACTTTTACCGAGGATGTGGCCCGCCGTTTTGAAGCTTACAATTGGCAAGTACAACGCGTGGATGGCTATGATCTGCCCAACATCAATGAAGCCCTTGAAAGCGCAAAACAGGAATCATCACGTCCATCCCTGATCATCGCGCGAACCCATATTGCCTGGGGTAGCCCCAACAAACAGGATACACCGGATGCTCACGGTGCACCACTGGGTGAAGAAGAGGCTTTGTTGACCAAGAGAAATTGTGGCTGGCCCGAAGGACCCACCTTCCTGGTACCCGAAGACGTCCTTTCGGTTTTCCACCTGGCCCTGGAACGCGGGGACGTATTAGAAAAAGAGTGGCTGGCCCTTTATTTCGATTATCAGAAGAAATATCCGGACCTCGCCCGGGAATGGCAAGCCATGCATGAAGCTCCGGATTCTTCCCAATGGCGTGGCGCGTTGCCTCATTTTGATTCGGAACAGGGGAACATTGCCACGCGAAAAGCATCCGGCCAGGTGCTGGCGGCTGTCAAACCCTTCCTCCCCGGACTTGTGGGCGGCTCCGCCGACCTGGCGCCTTCCAACAACACCTATTTGAAGGGATTTGATGAATTCAAAGAGGAAAGTGGCCCTAATATCCGTTTTGGCATCCGGGAGCATGGCATGGGCGCCATTTTAAACGGCATGGCCCTCAGCAAAGCTTTGATCCCCTATGGCGGTACCTTTCTGGTGTTTTCTGACTACATGCGACCGGCCATTCGAATGGCCGCTCTTATGGAACTTCACGTCATATATGTCTTTACACACGATTCCATCGGCCTGGGCGAGGATGGCCCGACCCACCAGCCCATCGAGCATCTGGCAAGCCTCCGGTCAATTCCCAATATGCTGGTGGTCCGCCCCGCCGACGCACAGGAAACCGTTGAAGCCTGGAAAATGGCGCTGGCCCATCAAAAAGGCCCATGCGCCCTCATCTTAAGCCGCCAGGGCCTGCCGGTCATCGACCGCAAGAAATATGCACCGGCCGGAGGACTTCATAACGGGGCTTACGTATTGGCGGATTCCACGGGCGGTAAGCCCGACTTAATCCTGATGGCAACCGGTGCTGAAGTTCACCTCATTATCGGGGCCTATGAACAGCTTACGTCCCGTGGCGTCAGGGTACGTATTGTGAACATTCCCTCCTGGGAACTTTTTAGCGCCATGCCTGGGGCCTATCGGCATGAGGTGCTCCCCCCTGATGTCTCGGCGCGCATTGCCGTTGAGGCCGGGAGTCCCCTCGGTTGGGAGCGTTTTACCGGCTCTCAGGGTATCATTATGGGGATGAATCGATTCGGCGCCTCAGCCCCTGCCAAGGATCTTTTCAAGACCTTTGGCTTTACCGTGGAAGCGGTGATTGAGAAAGCCGAAAAGCTTCTGGGACTGTAATCATTGTACGTTTACAGTTGCCAGTTCACACTTTACGCTCAAAAAACAAAATTAAGATAAATGTTGGAGATTTTTATGCCTTTAGCAACCATAGAAGACGTTATGGAAGACCTGAAAGAAGGAAAAATGATTATCCTGGTGGATGATGAAGACCGGGAAAATGAAGGTGACTTGACCATGGCCGCTGAAAAAGCCACACCAGAAGCCATCAACTTCATGGCCTCTTACGGGCGCGGCCTCATCTGCCTGCCCATGGCGCCACACTTGCTGGAAAAGCTGAACCTTCCCCAGATGGTTTCGGACAACTGCTCCCCTTATGAAACGGCCTTTACCGTATCCATCGAAGCGCGGACCGGGGTGACTACCGGCATATCCGCTGCCGACCGGGCCCGAACGATTCTTGTGGCAGTTGCCGATGATGCCAAACCCGGGGACCTGGTTCAACCGGGTCACGTTTTTCCGCTGCGATCGCGGCGGGGAGGTGTTCTTTTCAGGACCGGACAGACAGAAGGCTCTGTAGACCTGGCCCGCCTTGCCGGTTTGAAACCTGCGGGCGTCATCTGCGAAATCATGAAGGATGACGGCACCATGGCGCGAATGCCAGACCTGGAGGTCTTTGCCGAAAAACACAACCTTAAAATTGCCAGCGTTGCCGACATTATCGAATATCGAATGCGCACGGAATCATTCGTTCACCTGGCCGCTGAAACGATTCTCCCCACGCCACACGGCGAATTCAGGGCCATGGCTTTTGTAAACGACATTGACGCACACGAACACCTGGTCTTGGTTAAGGGCGATATTGATCCGGAACAGGAAATTCTCGTTCGGGTTCACTCGCAATGCACACCTGGCGACATATTCAATTCCCTCAGGTGCGGATGCAGGGCCAAACTGGATAAGGCCATGGAACTTGTCCAACAGGAAGATCAGGGGGTTATTATCTATATTCAGCAGGAAGGAAGAGGCTTAAAGTTGGCCCGCTACCAAGCCCTTGAGGGTAATGGGCAAACCATTTCAGAAGCCCATAAGGAGGGTTGTCTGGACGCGGATTTGAGAAATTATGGTGTGGGCGCCCAGATACTGGTAGCCCTCGGGATAAAAAAGATGCGTCTATTAACCAACAACCCCAAGAAAATCAAAGGCCTTGAAGGGTATAACTTGAAAATGGTGGGCCGGGTCCCCATGGAGACTGAGCAACCCCCCATCACCATCAGGGACACGAAGCATCCCTGAAAAAACCCTGCCCGCATGCTTTATCTCAATATTTCAGTGAGTTATAGCGATGGCCCTATCCAAACTTAGGGCATTATGAACGTCAAAGGGGCCAATGTTTCACGTGAAACATTGGCCCCTTTCTTCTTAAAATGTTCTTAAGAAATTTCGATCTCTCCCCTTTTTTCCGGTTCCCTTAAACATGTGCCGATCATCTTATCCAACAATTGGCCCAGATTCCATCCGTTACCCCTTGCAGCCAGGGGAACCAAGCTCGTTTCGGTCATCCCGGGGATGGTGTTTGTCTCAAGCATGTAAATTAAATCCTTATCTATAATCATATCCGTTCTGCTCCAATCCCGGCATTGAAGGGCAAGGTGCGCATTTTTGGCCATCTCCGAAGCCTCATTTTGAAGCCCGAAATCAATTGGAGCGGGGCAGATTTCGTTGGTCTCACCCGCGGTATATTTTGCGTCAAAGTCAAAAAATTGGTGTGACTCTTTGGGTATGATCTCCACCAACGGCAGTGTCTCAAGATCGTGGCGCCCCAACACCGCACATGTAATTTCCCGTCCGGACACATATTCTTCCAGTAAAATCTCCTGATCAAACTGGAAAGCTTTTTCAATACCCGCCAGGATATCCCGGTCATTTTCCATGATGGAAATACCAATGCTGGAACCTTCACTCACGGGTTTTATGACAATTGGCGTTCCCAGCATATCCTTTATTTTGCTGATGGATACCGGGTCTTCTATTTTCAAGATGATATCTTTGGGGACGCGAAGACCCACGCTTCTGTATACTTCCTTGGTAACCCGTTTGTTCATGGCCATTGCGCTGGACAAAACCCCCGATCCCACAAAAGGGATGCCGAACACCTCAAGGAGTCCCTGAATTCGGCCGTCTTCCCCATATTTACCATGCAGAACATTAAAGACCAAATCCAACTCGTGTCGCTGTTGCCACAAAACATTCAGATCGTCTTTCGGATCAAAGGAAACAATTTCATATTTTCCGTGATCCAGAGCGCCCAGAACCGCTTTTCCACTATTGATGGAAACACCTCTTTCTTTCGACCACCCCCCCGAAAGAACGGCAATCCGTATCTTATTCGCCAATTTATCCTCTCAATCCAATATTATTTATAAAAAGACCTTAAAAATTCTTCATCCTTTGGAGACAGGTTAAAACGCGCTCCCGCCTCCTCGATAAGTTTTATCGGCTTTTGGGTTTGATTTTCATTTAAGTTCTCTGATATCCACTTGATGGCCTGCCTGAGGATTTTTCCTTCCGGTACAATGGTTGCCATAGGGTATTCCCCATATTAGAAATTTTTTTGTTTCGATAAATTCATTTTAACCGAGACATCACCGCAGATAAATTTTCGCTCATCTCCGCCCGCGGTAATGAGCGTTAACGTCCCGTCCCGGTCAATGCCCGCCGCTTCTCCTTCAATACGTTCTTTTCCCGTCTCAATCACTACCGTTTTCCCCAGAATGAGTGATTTTTCGTTCCACTTTTTATAAAACCCTTCGGTGTGCTCCATATCCCGCCCAACCTCATAATAAGAAACCTCTAATCTTTTCAGTAGGTTGATAAGGATTTCTTCTCTCGATATCTTTTCCTGGCTTTCCGCAAAAATACTTGAGGTGGGGTAAAGCAACGTCCTTTCCATTTCCGGATTCCAGTTGACGTTCAGCCCCATCCCCAGAACCAGATGCTGAACCACCCCTTGTACAACAGAGAATTCCGTCAGGATGCCCCCCAGTTTTTTTTCTCCGATGTAGATGTCATTAGGCCATTTAACCATGACATTTAAACCACTTATATCCTGCACCGCATCAATTCCTGCCAAAGCAAAAATCATCGTCAGAACAAACAATTTGCTCGGTGGCAATTGGGGCCGCAGTAAAACGGAAAAAAGTAGATTCTCACCCTTTTTTGAAAACCATTTTCTGCCCAATCTACCCAGTCCGGCGCTTTGTTCATCCGCAATCACCACTGTTCCTTCAGATGCCCCTTCTTGAGCAAGCCTCTTCAAAAAAACATTTGTAGACCCAATGGTCTCCCTGAAAATAATATTTTTTCCGAAAAGAGACGATTTTAATGCCTTTACCAGAATGTCAAGATTGAACGGTTCCGAGCTTTCAAATACTTCCTTTTTAACAGTTTCATTTTCCATGAATTGACGCCCACAGCTCAGTGTTCCAGCTCCACCCTCAAATCCCGGGTCATGAGTTCTTTAACCGCCTGCTGGGGATCTTTATCCTGATACAAAATTTCATACACCTGATCGACAATGGGCATGACCACATTCATTTTTCTTGCGAGCTGATGGGCCGATTTGGCTGTCTTTATACCTTCAGCCACCATATTCATGCGGGAGGTGATTTCATGAAGGCTTTTCCCTCTTCCCACCTGAAACCCCACGGCCCTGTTTCGGCTTAAATCACCCGTGCACGTGAGAACCAGGTCCCCCATACCTGCAAGTCCTGCAAAAGTATGCGGGTTGGATCCCATTTGAACCCCAAGCCTCGTAATTTCTGCCAGTCCCCGTGTAATGAGTGCGGCTCGCGCATTATGACCGAAATTAAGCCCATCCGCCACACCCGCCGCAATGGCAATCACGTTTTTGAGCGCCCCTCCCAACTGCGTTCCCACCACATCTCTGCTGAGGTAAACCCGGAAAAAATCGGCGGAAAAAAGCTTTTGGAGCTTCTCTCCATGGGCCCGGTTTTCACAGGCGATGGTTACCGCCGTGGGAAACTTTCGGCTCACTTCTTTTGCAAAGCTGGGTCCTGCAAGACATGCAAACTTCCTTAAATACCAGTCACTTAGAACCGATTGAACCACCTCGCTCATGATCATCAATGAATCATTCTCAATCCCTTTGGTGGCCATCATCAACGTCATGCCGGAGGTCAAATGGGGTTTCAGTCCCTCCAACACCTCTCGAAACACGTGTGACGGCGCGGCAATCAGAACCAGTTGCTTTTCATGTAATGCCTTTTCAAAGGAGGAGACAGGTTTGAGCGCGGGAGCCAGTTGCACGTCCGGTAAAAAAAGCTGATTCGTATGTTTGTCTCTTATTTCTTTATAGACCGCTTCCTCCCGGGCCCATAGATTAACGTCAATACCTTCCTTTTCAGCCAGCAGGTTGGCCAGTGCGGTTCCCCAACTCCCCGAACCGATCACCGCGATTCTTGATAATTCAACGTCAGACACAGACGACGTTCCTTCCGGCAGGGGCGCCCCTTGTGGGCGCCCAGGGCAGGCTGCCCCTACTCATCTTCCATAATCTTGGCAACACCCACAACCTTTTCCCCTTCTCCCAGATTGATGAGTTTTACCCCTTGGGTGTTTCTCCCTATGACTGAAATATCCGCAACCCTTATTCGAATAATTTTTCCGTGGCCCGTAATGATCATCAGTTGATCCTGGTCTGTCACCTCGTAGGCATAAACCACCAGCCCGTTTCTTTCACTGGTTTTGATGGTAAAGACGCCTTTCCCTGCTCTTGCCTGGGTACGGTATTCATCCGTTTTGGTCCTTTTGCCAAACCCGTTCTCCGTAACCGTCAGGATGGTGGCGCCTTCACCCAGGGTTTCCATTCCCACCACCTCATTGCCCGGCTCCATTTTAATCCCGATATTTCCAGAGGCCACTCTGCCCATACTTCTCAGATCTGCTTCTTTAAAACGGATAGATTTTCCTTCTTTGGTGGTCAGAAAAATATCCTGGTCTCCGCTTGAAACCCTTACGGCAATCAATTCGTCATTTTCTTTGATTTTGAGCCCGATGGTGCCCACGGACCTGGGATGGCTGTAAGCTTTCAGTTCCGTTTTCTTGACCAGGCCCATTTTGGTCGCCATGACCACGTATTTCCCTTCTTCATAATCTCTGATGGGCAGTATGGTGGCCAGACGTTCTCCTTTTTTAAGATCCAGAAGATTGACAATGGCTTTTCCCCTGGAAGTCCTTCCCCCTTCGGGAATTTGATGGACCTTTTTCCAGTAAACACGGCCCTTGTTGCTGAAAAAGAGAAAAGAATCGTGTGAAGAGGCCACAAACAGGTGTTCCACAAAATCCTCTTCCTTGGGTTTGGCACCCGTCATACCTTTTCCCCCTCGACGCTGGGCCCGGTAAAGGCTGATGGGATTCCGCTTAATATACCCTGTATGACTGATGGTCACCACCATGTCCTCTTCGGCGATGAGGTCTTCCATATCGATCTCTTCAGCATCTTCAATAAGCTCCGTCCGCCGTTCATCGCCGTAAGTATCTTTAATCTCTTTCAGTTCTTCTTTAATGATATTAAGAACCATTGCCGGCGTCGCCAGAATTGCTTTATAATAGGAGATGTCTTTTAGAAGGGCTTCATGTTCAGAATGAATTTTTTCTCTTTCCAGCCCGGTGAGCCGCTGCAGTCTCATATCCAGAATAGCCTGGGCCTGTATATCTGAAAATTGAAACTCTGCAATCAATCTCGCTTTGGCTTCTTTTCCATCGGAAGAAGATCGGATCAACTCAATGACTTCATCAAGAAAATCAAGGGCTTTTTTGAGCCCTTCCAGAATATGGGCCCGCGCTTCCGCTTTCTTCAAATCAAAGATTGTTCTCCTGACGATCACATCACGACGATGATTGATGAAATGCTCGATCATTCCCTTAAGTGTCAAAATTTCGGGTCGTCCATTGACGATAGCCAGCAGAATAATCCCGAAGGAGACTTTCATTTGCGTGTATTTATAGAGCTGGTTCAGAATGACCAGCGCATGAGCGTCTCTTTTTGTTTCAATGACGATGCGCATGCCATCTCTATCTGATTCATCGCGGATTTCTGAAATGCCCTCTATCTTCTTTTCCCTCACCTGAGCGGCCATCTTTTCAAGCAGTCTTCCTTTATTGACCTGGTAAGGAATTTCTGAAACGATGATCCTCTCTTTGTTGTGGGCAAATTTTTCCACATACGCCCTTGCCCTGATCTTGATGATGCCCCTTCCCGTACTGTAAGCATCTACAATCCCTTGCTTCCCGATGATAAATCCGGCTGTTGGAAAATCGGGTCCGGGTATAACGGTCATCAATTCCCCCAGGGTAACTTCCGGGTTTTCAATAACCTTTTCAATTCCGGCGCAAATTTCCAAAAGGTTGTGGGGGGGAATATTGGTCGCCATGCCAACAGCGATTCCAGAAGATCCATTGATCAATAAATTGGGTACTTTTGTGGGAAGAACCAGCGGTTCGAGGAGGGTTCCGTCATAGGTGGGCACGAAATCGACCGTTTCTTTTTCAAGGTCGTCTAAAAAATCCTGTGTCGTTCGCGTCATCCGCACTTCGGTGTACCGCATTGCCGCGGGGGGATCCCCATCCACCGATCCAAAGTTTCCCTGACCGTCTATAAGACAGTATCTCAGGGAAAAATCCTGAGCCATTCGAACGATGGTATCGTATACGGCGCTGTCCCCGTGGGGATGATATTTACCGATGACATCACCCACAACCCTTGCCGATTTTTTATATGGCCTGTTGAAAAAATTCTTCAGGTCATTCATGGCAAAAAGTACGCGTCTATGAACCGGTTTCAAGCCATCCCTGATGTCCGGAAGGGCTCGACCCACGATAACGCTCATGGAATACTCGAGATAAGATTTTTTCATCTCATCTTCAATGTTAACGAATTCGGGCTCTACATCTTGAAGCATAATTTTTTTGTTTCTCCAAATTTATTTTGTCTCACTTAAACACAAGGGCAAACACATTAGGTTTGCCCCTACATTATTTTCTCGTTTCCGCGTCACATGGGACCAGGCGATCGTTAGCCGATAACTGTAAACTGTGAATGGTTACTATATATCGAGTTCGGTGACTTCCATGGCATTTTTCTGAATGAACTCTCTTCTCGGCTCTACCTTGTCCCCCATAAGTATGGTAAAAATATGATCTGCTTCCACCGCATCTTCCACTTTTACCTGAAGAAGCACTCTTTTTTCAGGATCCATGGTGGTCGTCCACAACTGGCCGGGGTTCATTTCACCTAAACCCTTGTATCGCTGAATGGCCAATCCTCTTTTGCCTTTTTCCATGAGATCATTGAGAAAACTGCGGGGGTCTTCTATCTTCTGTTTTTCCTGGTTTCCGTTAACCCTGAAGCCGTTGGCCTTGAGTTCACGAAAGTCTTGGGAAAGTGATATTAACTGGCGAAGATCAGGAGAAGATAGAAATGCCCAGTCAACGTTGAACGTATTACCGCCGTTTTGTGTTTCGGTGACGGTGAATTGGTAATATCCATCATCTTCCGTTGTTTCGAGTTCGGTAAGATCAAAGCCATCATCGTGGAGCCCTTTAACAAGACCCTCGATAAAGACCCTATCCTTAAATTGTTTTGTGGCGGTCACACCGTTTGAAATAAGGGCTTCCAGAAATTTATGGCTGAAACCTTTCCTTGAAAGTTTCTCCATATTATCAAAAAACTTCACGAGCCTGTTCAGGAGTTTAATGAGCCTTTTTCCGGAAGTTTCCTTCCCACCAGCAAAGACAACCCTTTCATTTTCAGAAATTCGATCCAGAATATAATCGTTAAATTTCTCTTCGTCCTTGATAAACAGGTCTTTCCTTTTCCGCGAAACGCGATAAAGGGGCGGCTGCGCCACGTAAAGGTACCCATTTTCAATGAGATCAGGCATCTGCCTGAAAAAAAACGTAAGGAGAAGCGTGCGGATGTGGGCACCGTCCACATCCGCATCGGTCATGATAATAATTTTGTGATATCGCAGGGAATCCAGGGTATAGTCATTTTCCCCGATTCCCGTTCCCAGGGCGGCGATCAGCGTTCGAATTTCATCACTCCCAATCATTTTATCGAACCGTGCTTTTTCCACATTAAGGATTTTACCCTTGAGCGGTA
>CAZPQA010000009.1:0-18990 GCA_964588535.1 uncultured Desulfobacteraceae bacterium | reverse complement strand
ATCATTTTATCGAACCGTGCTTTTTCCACATTAAGGATTTTACCCTTGAGCGGTAAAATGGCCTGGGTTCTTCGGTTTCGACCCTGTTTTGCGGAGCCGCCAGCCGATTCTCCCTCCACAATAAAAATTTCACTTCGGGCAGGATCCTTTTCCTGGCAATCGGCCAACTTTCCAGGCAGAGAGTTATCCGATAAAATCCCTTTTCTTCTGGCCAGGTCCTTGGCTTTTCGAGCCGCCTCCCTGGCCCTGGCCGCATCAATGACCTTACCCAGGATGGCCTTTATAATGGCCGGGTTCTCTTCAAAAAAAGACCCCAAGCCTTCATTGACCAGGATTTCAACCAACCCTTTAACTTCACTGTTCCCGAGTTTGGTTTTTGTCTGACCTTCGAATTGCGGCTCCGGCAGCTTTACACTGATAACCGCTGTCAACCCTTCCCTCACATCATCTCCCGAAAGCTTCTCTTTGACGTTTTTTGCCATTGGGGAATTGCTGAGGTACGAATTGATACTCCGGGTCAGAGCGGATTTAAAGCCTGCCAGATGGCTCCCCCCCTCCTTGGTATTGATATTGTTGGCAAAGGTGAAAAGATTTTCCTTATAGGAATTATTGTACTGAAGGGCGATATCAACCAATACACCGCTTTTCTCTCCCGAAATAACGATGGGTTTTCGATGGAGCAACTCCTTGTTTCTGTTGAGATATTCTACAAAAGACTCAATCCCCCCTTCGTATAGGAACTCCTTCTTCTTACCGGTTCGCTCATCCATAATCTTGATCCGCAGACCTTTTGTTAAAAAAGAAAGCTCACGCATCCTTTTGGCCAATGTCTCAAAATCGAAAATGACCGTTTCAAATACCAGCGGGTCCGGTGTGAAGTGTATTTTAGTTCCGGTTCGCGCGGTTTCGCCCCTGATTTCAAGGGGTGTTACGGATTCCCCCCGCTCGTAGCGTTGATAGTATTTCTTTTTGTCCCGGTATACTTCAACCTCCAGATAACCAGAAAGCGCATTCACCACGGAGACGCCCACGCCGTGAAGCCCTCCGGATACGCGATATGTTTTGTTGTCAAATTTTCCACCGGAATGAAGCTTGGTCATGACCACTTCCAGGGCCGGCATGTTGGCGGATTCATGCATGTCCACGGGAATACCCCGCCCGTTGTCCCGAATCACCACGCTGTTGTCCGTCATTAATTTGATATCAATCTGATCACAAAACCCCGCCAGTGCCTCATCAATACTGTTGTCCACCACTTCGTAAACCAGATGATGGAGCCCTTCAAAAGACGTGTTTCCGATGTACATGGCCGGTCTTTTTCTGACAGCCGACAGACCTTCTAAAACTTTGATATCTGATGCTTCATATGTTTGTTCCTGTGTCATATTAAACCCTCATCGGCATAATGAGACCGAGAAAACCTTCATCTGCTTCACCTGTCAGCACGAAAGGTTTCGAGCTGTCCGTAAAATCGAGATAGATGGTTTCACTCTGCATAGATTGGAGCGTATCGATAAAATATTTTGGATTGAAACCCGCCTCTACACGCTCACCGTTGTATTTAATTTCGATTTTTTCCTGGGCCTCGCCCAAATCCGGATTGGTTGAGACGAGATCCATCACATTGTTTTCCATAGTAATTTTAACAGCCCTGTACCGTTCGTTGCTCAAAATAAGCATTTTTCTCATGGCTTCAAGAAGCGCCGCTTTGCTGATATCTACAGGATCGTTTTCATTTTTGAACATCACCGCCTTATAATCCGGAAAATTGGTTTCCAGTAGACGCATCACCAAAAAAGCATTTTCCTTTTTGGCCAGGCAGTTTTTTTCTTTGAAGCCGATTTCAACGGTGCCACCATCGGCCGCCATTTTATTCAGTTCACTCATCCCTTTCTTGGGAATCATAACCCCCTTGCTGAGTTCCAGAGACTCAAGATTTGCAAATGGTTTATCAATAAGGGAAAGCCTGTGTCCGTCAGTCGCCACCATTCTCAAGACGTCTTTTTCATCAATCGTAACTTTTTCAGTCATAACTCCGGACAACTTGAAACCAGCTTCTTCCACTGTTACCGCATAAATGGTTTTGTTGATCATGTTCGTAAGCGTTTCACCCTTGATGGGAATCATGGAGACGTCTTCGGGTTCCATAAACGCAGGAAATTCTTCAGGGGAAATAGATGCCAGATTAAACCGCGCCACACCATCGGAGATAAATATCCAGTTGTTTTCCTTTTCCTTGATATGAAACTCTTCTGATTTTGTTTCTTTAAGAATTTCAAATATTTTTCGTCCCGACAGGGTTATGCTGCCTTCTTCAAGGACTTGGGCATTGATCGTTTCCTGGAAACCCAGCTCCAAATCCGTTGCGCTGATTCGAACGGTTGAGCCGTCGGCAGTAAACAGAATTGTTGACAGCACAGGCATATTGCTCTTTTTTTCGATAATGCTTTGAACTTTTGAAACGGATTTGAGGAGCTCATCCCGATTAATTCGTATCTCCATTGTTTCCTCCGTTGACGATCTAATTGTTATTTTTTTAAGTATATAAAAGTAATTTTAAATAATAAAGCCCTGTAAGTTTGTTTGAAAACCAGGCAAACACCCGGTTTTGTAACCTTTGTTTTCTTAATCCTTTATAAAAGTAATGATCAGCTGCTTTCAGAGAAAACCCCCGGGCATCAATTTTTTCCTTTTTTAAACAGGGGTTGACAAACAATGGAAAATCCTGAAATTCTATCCAACCAAGCCATTTGAAAGAAAACCTCTTAATTTATTTATATCATTAACAACCTCTATTTTTGACTTCATATTCTTCTCGATACTGCTAATTGAGTAAATTATAGATGAATGATGTTTATTGCCGAAGGCTTTTCCGATTTCCTTTAAAGACATGTTCGTGTATTTTCTTGTCAGGAATATAGCTACCTGTCTGGGGTAAGAGATTTTCCGCTCTTTCTTTCGACTCAAAAGATCTGATGGCGAAATTTGAAAATATTTGGCTGTGATTTCCTGGATACGATCGGGTCCGAGTTGGGTATGATGTTTGTTTTCAAGAATGGATTGCACAATAGAAATATCCATTTTGTTTCCGTAAAGCGATGTATGAATTTTGATTTTTTCAATTAGACGGACCAGGTTTTTCAGATTATTGGTTGAGCTCGCCAGGAAGAATGTTGCATCTTCTTGAAACTGAATGCCGCGCTGTTTTGCCCTCTGATGGATTACTTTCATTTTCGTTTTTTGATCAGGTATCTTTATTTCAGTAATCAGACCCCATTCAAGACGGGAACGCAGTTGGGGCAGGAGATTCTTGATCTGGCTCGGTGGTGCGGAGGCAGCAACCACCAACTGGCGTTTTGATTCTAGAAATTGAGTACAAAGAGAAAGCAAATCTCTTTGTAATTTGTCATGAGAGGCGACGGTCTGAATGTCGTCCAGCAACAGAAACCGGGGTGCGTTTTCTTCTCTCCAGAAGCCGTTAATCCCGCCAGGAGAAGCTTTTTCGAATTGGGAGATAATATTTTCAGCAGACAGGTAGACGGCGCTATTGTCTGGGTCTTTTTTCATGGCTTCATTGCCGATGGCGTGCAAAAGATGGGTTTTTCCAAAGCTCCATTTGCTAAAGATATAAAGAGGATTATACTTGTAGGACGGATGGATTGCAACATCAAGCGCTGAAGAGCAGGCCAGCCCGTTTGAGCGGGCTGTGACGAAATCGGAAAAGGTGCATGACGGATCCAGCCTCGAAGGAAAGGATGTTTTTGAACTTCGAGGGATACGTTTCTTTTTTTCTTTTTTTCTTTTTCGAGGGGGTTGGTATGAAAACCGGATGGCCGGGCGGGTACCAACGAGATCTCGCAAAAGCTGCCGTATATGCTCACTGTAGTTTTCAGAAAGCCATGATGCAACAAATTTGTTTGGAACCGCAATGACAGCCAATTCCGGGTTGATCTCAAGCAAAGATGCTTGTGACAGCCACGTTTTGAATTCGGATTTTGGGATATCGGCCCTGATGCTCTGTTTTATTTGGTCCCATATTTTGTTTTTGGTTGTCATGGAAATCAGTTGTGGGTTAGTAAAAAGGTTTTTGTAAAAACGACGTATTGTAGAGCTTTTTTTAGAAGATAGCAATTAAAATTTATCTTTCAGTATGGGGAGGAAAACATGACTTATTCAATCGCGTTAGCCGGAAAAGGGGGCACCGGGAAAACCACTACAGCGGGTATGCTGGTCAAATACCTGGTGGAGAAAGGGAGGACCCCTGTCTTGGCCGTCGATGCCGATGCCAATGCCAACCTGAACGAAGTGTTAGGGATCGATTCGGGCGAAACACTGGGAGATGCCAGGGAAGACATGAAAACGGGTGTTGCGACGGGTATGACCAAAGATGTGTACATGGAAATGAAGCTTCAGGAAGCGGTTGTGGAATCCAGCGGCTTTGATCTCATCGTCATGGGCCGTCCTGAAGGGGCGGGATGTTATTGTGCAGCCAATACCCTTTTGACCCAATATCTGGAAAAGCTTATTGACAATTACAGCTATCTGGTTGTGGACAATGAGGCCGGTATGGAGCATATCAGCAGGCTGACCACCAACAACATCGACGTGCTCCTGGTGGTGAGCGACGCCACAAGGCGCGGCTTACAGGCAGCCCATCGTATCGTGGAATTGACAAAAGCCCTCAAATTGAACATCAGCCGGAAAGTGGTTATGGTTAACCGCATCAAAGAAGATCAATCAGAAGCTTTAGGTGAAGCGCTTGGCCAATATGATCTGGATTTTATCGGTACCGTCCCTGAGGACTCAGAAGTGCAGCAGTTTGATCTGGAAGGCAGGCCGACCGTTGAGTTGCCCAACGAAAACGGGGCTGTTAAGGCAGCATACCGTATTTTTGATGAGATAACGCCATAAACACCCCTTATATTGTATACGGTTTTGGCTTTATACAATATATGGGCGTTTTAAATGTTTGATAAAACCTTTTAAATTACTGGCAAAAACCCCTTGACAACGCTTTGATAATCTTCTAATTTACGGCAAATGACCTCAAAGGCAGAGGCATTTTTTTGTGCTTACTATGTTAAATTTTTCACAAGTGAGTTTCTTTTCTTCAGATAGAGGAATTTTTCCTTTATTGCTATCGTCTAATAGATGGTTTTTTCATAAAGTAAAGATGGTTTTTATAAGAGGCGGCGGCGATAAGCCGCGGATTGTGAACAAACAAAGAATCCAAGAAGGAGGTATAAAAATTGGCCTTTGAGATTCCCGAACAGCCCTATTCCGGAAGAATAGGGGAAACAACAATTGGCGCAGGAGACGGCGCCGTTACACTGGGTGGAGGAGATTCATACCCATTCCATCTCTTTGAGGGCAACATGCCCAATGCCCCGAAGATCGCCATGGAAGTCTGGGATTACGACCCCTCCGAAGAATGGCCCGAGGCTGCAATCGCGCCCTTTAAGGATGTGATCAGCGCCCCTGATGCGTGGGCCAAAAAATGCGTTGACGAGTACGGCGCTGATCTGATCGTACTCCAGTTGAAGGGCACGGATCCAAACGGAATGGATCGAGCCGCTGACGAAACCGCAGAAATCACCAAAAAGGTTGCCGATGCGGTGGATGTTCCTCTGGTCCTGTGGGGAACGGCCAATAACGCCAAGGACGAAGAGGTATTGAAAAAGATCTCTGAAAGCTGTGAGGGCAAGAATGTTTCCCTCGGACCGGTGGAAGAAGCAAACCACAAGGGTGTGGGCGCCAGTTCGCTGGGTTATGGTCAGAACATTGTTGCTTCATCTCCCATTGATGTGAACCTGGCCAAACAGCTCAATATTCTTCTCGGTAATCTGGGCGTTAACAGCGATAAAATTATCATTGATCCCACCACCGGCGGGCTGGGATACGGTATGGAATATTCATACTCGGTCATGGAACGGATCATGATGGCGGCGCTCACTCAGGAAGACGAAAAACTGCAGATCCCCATGATCTGCAATGTGGGAAATGAAATCTGGAAATGCAAGGAAGCCAAACAGAGCATCGAAGAAGCCCCGACCCTGGGTGATCCTGAAAAGCGGGGGATTATGATGGAGTCGACGGCCGCTGTCTGTTACCTGCTGGCTGGCGCATCCGTGGTTATTCTGCGTCACCCTGAAAGCGTTCGTTTGACCAAGTCTTTTATTGAATTGCTCTCAAACGGCGGAACGGCGGCCAATGTGCCTGACGTCTCCAAGGTTCTTGATCTTGAAACGGCTGATCTTCTGTCTCTTTCCCCGGAACCCAACCTTGATTTTGAGGAACCGAAAGCTGAAAAGAAACCGGCAGCCAAGGCCGCAAAAAAGCCGGAAGCAAAAGCCGAAGTGGCGGCAGCGCCCAAGGCAGCGCCCGCACCCAAAGTTGAAGCGAAGCCGGAAGCCAAGGCTGAAGTGGCGGCAGCGCCAAAAGAGGATCCGGAGGCCAAAGCCAAAGCGGAAGCGGCAGCCAAAGCCGAGGCCGAAGCCAAAACTAAAGCGGCAGCAGACGCCAAAGTGGCAGCGGAAGCCAAGGCCAAAGCCGACGCAGAGGCAAAAGTCAAGGCGGCAGCAGACGCCAAGGCCAAAGCGGAAGCCGAAGCGGCGGCAGCGGAAGTCGCCAAACGCGAGGCCGAAGAGGATGAGTTGAGGCAGAAAAGGGCAAAGGAACAGGAAGAGCGTCTTGCCAAGAAGGCATCCGGTGTTCCTGAAAAAACCTCCATGACCGCTTCAAAGGAGCAGAAAACCAAGCAGCAAAAAACCGTTAGTAAATTCAAACGGATTCGCAGGTAAGGATATCCATCGGCGTCGTTTTGAGTAAAATCTTAATGACTTAACCAGATACTGACCCAATGAACAAAATAAATATGAGGAGGAACCTCTAATGGCAGAAGAAAAACCGAAAGTAGCCAAGTTGGAAAAGAAGAAAAAAGTGGTTGATCCTGTGGCAGCTTCCGTAGACGTTGCATCACAGGAGATGATTGCAAGAGCAACGGAACTGAATGTAGAAACGGTTTTTGACCGGGCCCTGACCATGAAACCGTGTAATATCGGCGTTCAGGGTACGTGCTGTAAGAACTGCGCCATGGGGCCCTGTCGTTTGCCCCTTCCCAAGGGGGGAATTGACGGAGAAGACGAGCGCAAGGGCCTTTGTGGCGCCACTGCAAACACCATTGCGGCCAGAAATTTCGTAAGAATGATCGCAGGCGGTGCGGCGGCCCATTCGGACCATGGCCGTTGCGTGGCAGAGGTCTTTCTTTCTGTGGCGAAAAAAGAGACGGAAGATTATATGATAAAGGATTTCGACAAACTCCTTGCCGTGGCAGCGAACTTAGGTGTGGCAACCACCGTGGAGGTGGATGGCGAAGAAGTTGACAGGGAGATGGACGAAATCGCGCTTGAGACGGCAGAAGTAGCCTTGAGGGAGTGGGGCAAGGCAGAAGGAGAGCTTATATATCCCAAGAGGGCGCCTGAGGCCAGGTACGAAATATGGAAGAAGCAGGGAGTACTTCCCAGAAACATTGATCGGGAAATTGTGGAAATCATGCACCGTACCCATATGGGGGTTGACCAGGACTACAAGAACCTGATCAAGCAGGGAACAAGAGCAGCCTTAGCCGACGGCTGGGGCGGATCCATGCTGGGCACTGATATTCAGGACATTATTTTCGGAACGCCGTATCCCCTACAGTCAGAGGCAAACCTCGGTGTTATGAAAGAGGATCATGTTAATATTATTGTTCATGGACATGAACCGGTTTTGTCCGAGATGATCATCGCCGTGGCAGAAAAAGAGGAGATGATCGAGTATGCCAAAAAAGCGGGGGCAAAGGGGATTCAACTCGCAGGAATCTGCTGTACGGCAAACGAAATGCTTCAACGCCACGGGGTTCCTTTGGCCGGGACATTCCTGCAACAGGAACTGGCGATTATTACCGGCGCTTGCGATGCAATGGTGGTGGATATTCAGTGTGTTTTCCAGAACCTTGCCAACGTGGCCAAGTGCTTCCATACCAAGGTGATCACGACCCATCCCATCGCCAAGATGGAGCAGGATAATGTAATCCATATCGAGTTTGATGAACATCACGCGGCCGAAGATGCCGAGCGGATTATTAAAATGGCCATCGACAACTTCAAAAACCGCGGGGCAGAGGTCATGATTCCGCAGCATAAAGCCCCTCTTATTGCCGGTTTTGGTGTTGAATCCACAGAGTATCATCTCGGCGGTTCGTTCCGGGGAACCTATTATACGCTTAATGATAATATCATCAACGGGCGCATTCGCGGCGTTGCCGGTGTTGTGGGATGTAACAACGCGAGGACACAACATAATCGTGATCATATAGCAATCTGTAAAGAGCTGATTAAGAACGATGTGCTTATCCTTACAACAGGCTGTACGGCCATCGCCTGTGCAATGGAGGGGCTCCTTACGCCTGAAGCCGCTGCAGTGCATGCAGGTCCGGGCCTTGCAGAGGTTTGTGAAACCGTTGGTATTGCCCCCATATTACACCTCGGTTCCTGTGTTGATAATAGCCGCATCCTTTTGGCCGCAACAGAGGTTGTAAAGGCCGGAGGACTCGGAAACGACATTTCCGATCTGCCTGTTGCAGGAAGCGCTCCCGAATGGATGAGTGAAAAGGCCATAAGCATTGGGCATTATTTTGTGACGTCGGGCGTGTACACCGTATTTGGCGTGACACTTCCCACGTCGGGCGCTCCGGTATTCCACGATTACATCTCAAAGGATTTGGAAGAAATCTATGGAGGGATGTGGGATGTGGAGCCTGATCCCATCAAACATGCCCATATGATGATTGCCCATATCGACAAGAAGCGGAAAGAACTGGGCATAGACAAGGCCAGGGAGCGGGTCCTTATGGATATGCAAAGCCGCCAGGCCCTTGAGGCGTAACACTCAGGGCGATGGGCTTTATTGCGTTGAAAAGTAAGATTATGAATTAAAATAAATCCTCAACGAAGGAGGAAGAACATGTCGAGATTAGTAGCGTTTGCAGGCATACAGGGCGGCTATAAAGTGGTTTCACAAGCTGAGGGCGCATACCGGAAAGCCCTTGATACATATGACGCCAGCACAAAGGTCGGTTTTCCAAACACGGCCTATTTTCTACCGGTGATCTATTCCCTTTTTGGAATCAAGGTGGAGACCCTTGAGGATATGCAGGAACCCCTGGATATTGCGCGGGGACTTCTTCCGCCACATATCAAAAACAAAAATTGGCTCCCTTTCCTCGGTCCTTTGCTGGATGCGGGTATGGCGGGTATTATCTCTTATGAAATTATAGAGGCCTTGAGGTACCTTAATGATCCGGATTTTTATATTCATGCTGAAGATCCGGATATCGATGCTGGAAAACTTTGGGTTGGTGCTGCCGACGATACGGTTTTAAGAAAAAGAGGGGTTGAGTTTGTTGATGGAAGTGCTCCCGGGTTTGCCGCTATTGTCGGATCCGCCCCCACCAAAGAGATTGCGCAGATGATTCTTGAAGATTATCAGAAAAAGAGTCTCTATATATTCTGTGCTGCAAATCATAATGGCACCACATTGATTGAACAGGCCATCGAAGCAGGTATGCAGGTGGGCTGGAATACCAGAATCGTGCCGTTTGGTCCTGATATTTCATCGGCTATTTTTGCCTTGGGTTTTGCCAATAGGGCCGCAATGGCTTTTGGTGGTGTTGAGCCGGGCGATTATCGCAAGATGCTGCTGTATAATAAGGAAAGAATTTTTGCATTTGTAAACGCCCTGGGTGATGTTGGAACCGAATGGGCGGTGGCCGCAGCAGGTTGTGTAAACTGGGGTTTTCCCACTTTGGCTGACACGGATATTACCGAGATCCTTCCCACGGGTATCTGTACCTACGAGCATGTGGTGTCGCCTGTTGCTTACGAGGACATGTGCCAGAGATCGGTTGAGATTCGCGGACTTAAGGTAAGCGTGTCCGAAATTAAGATTCCGCTTTCCTATGGCCCGGCGTTTGAGGGTGAGCGCGTCCGTAAGGATGATCTTTTCATGGAGATGGGCGGCGGAAAGACCAAGTGCACCGAATTGTGCAAAATGGCCGAGATGAACGAGATCGAAGACGGCAAGGTGGAAGTGATTGGCCCGGATGTTGGCGATGTCAAAAAGGGTGAGAAGCTCCCCTTGGGTATTTTCGTGCAGGTGGCGGGCCGGGAAATGCAGCCCGATTTCGAGCCCATTCTGGAACGTCAGATCCACCATTTGATCAACTATGCCCAGTATATCATGCATATCGGGCAGCGGGACATCGCTTGGATCAGGGTCAGTGATCAGGCTGTTGATAAAGGGTTTACCATCAAGGATATCGGCGTGATCCTGCACGCAAAACTGCATCAGGATTTCGGCAGTATTCTGGACAAGGTTCAGGTGACCCTGTACACTAAAGACGAAGATGTGGATAAACTTACCAAACGGGCCAGGGGCGAGTATAAGACCCGGGATGCGCGGGTGGAGAACATGACCGACGAAGCCGAGGAGACGTTCTACTCCTGTACCCTGTGCCAGTCCTTTGCGCCCAGCCATGTTTGTATGGTCAGTCCCGAGCGGACCGGTCTTTGCGGCGCATACAACTGGATGGATTGCAAGGCCTCCTTTGAAATCAATCCCACCGGCCCCAATCAGCCTGTGGAAAAGGGCGAGGTGCTTGATCCGGTTATGGGGCAGTTCAAAGGCGTCAATGATTTTATTTTCAAGGCGTCCCGGCAGACCATTGATCACTATAATTTCTATTCCATCGTTAATGATCCCATGACCACCTGTGGTTGCTGTGAAGCCATCGCGGCGGTGCTGCCCGGTTGTAACGGCGTCATGACGGTGCATCGCGACTACAGTGGCGAGACCCCATGCGGCATGAAATTCACGACCCTTGCCGGCGTCATGGGCGGCGGTCAGTCTTCGCCCGGGTTCGTGGGCCACGGGAAATTCAATATTACGCAGCGGAAGTTTATCTCCGGTGACGGAGGCCTCCTTCGCATGGTGTGGATGCCCAAATCCTTGAAGGAAGAGCTCAAGGAGCGTCTGGAAATGCGCGGAAAAGAACTGGGCGTGCCCGACCTCATCGATCGGATTGCCGATGAGACGGTGGGGACGGATGAGGAATCTGTTCTGGCATACCTCAAGGAAAAGGACCATCCCGCCCTCAAGATGGATCCAATTGTGGGGTAAGGATGTAAACATGAGTTGAAGCACGGTCTTTTAAGGCCGTGCTTCGGCTCTTATCATATATTCTGAGTTAGGAGTCTACTATGGGATTAACTGGAATTCAGATATTTAAATTGCTGCCCAAAACCAATTGCGGTGAGTGTAGTGTTCCCACATGCTTGGCCTTTGCCATGAATCTTGCCGCCGGCAAGGCGGAATTGGATGCTTGCCCCTACGTTTCCGATGAAGCCAGGGAACAATTGGCGGAGGCCTCGGCCCCGCCCATCCGGCCGGTAGCCATCGGCGCAGGCGCAAGGGCCTTCAAGGTGGGCGGTGAAACGGTCATGTTCAGGCATGAAAAAACCTTTTACAACCCCACAGCGCTGGCTGCTTTGGTGCCATCCGATGTGGATGCGGCCGCCCTTGACACGAAATTGAAAACCTGGAATGCGTTTCAGTATGAAAGGGTTGGGTTGAATCTGCGGCCGGAACTGGTGGCTGTAAAAGATGTCAGTGGTGATGCGGGCGCTTTTGCTGCCATTGCCAAGAAAATCGCCGAGGAATCGGAATTCGGCCTGGTGCTCATGAGCGAAAAGCCGGATGTGATCAAGGCAGCCCTCGATGGTTGCGCCTTCAAAAAACCGCTGATTTATGCGGCCACCAATGACAATGTGGAAGACATGGGAAACCTGGCCAAGGAAGGTGGGCTTCCCCTGGCGATCAAAGCAGACAACATGGATGATCTCATTGCCTTGAGCGATAAATTGACGGGCATGGGTTTAAAAGACCTGGTGCTGGATTCAGGCGCCAGAGAAATGAAAGCGCTGTTACAGGATCAGGTGGTTATTCGACGGGCGCCCCTTAAGGCCGCCAATAAATCCTTAGGGTTTCCCACCATCACCTTTCCCTGTGAAATGGCGGACAATCTGGCTGTGGAAACGCTTATTGCATCCATGTTGATCGCCAAATATGCGGGTATTGTGGTGCTTTCAGATTTTGAAGGTGAAAGCCTCTTTCCGCTGCTGCTCGAGCGGCTTAATATTTTTACCGATCCCCAGCGACCCATGACCGTGACCGAAGGTATTTATGAGATCGGTTCACCGGATGAAAACTCTCCGGTAATGATCACCACGAATTTTTCTCTGACATATTTTATTGTCAGCGGCGAGATCGAGGGAAGCCGGGTTCCCAGTTGGCTGTTGATCATGGATACGGAAGGCCTGTCCGTCATGACCGCCTGGGCTGCCGGGAAGTTTTCCGGGGACGCTGTGGCCATATTTGTCAAGAAGTGCGGTATTGCCGATAAAATTGCCCATAAGAAGATCATTATCCCGGGCTACGCGGCGGCCATCAGCGGGGAAATGGAAGAGGACCTTCCCGATTGGGATGTCATGATCGGACCCAGGGATGCCTCTCTGCTGCCCAAGTACTTGAAAGACATGCAGTAAAAAAACAAACCGGTTTTGGAGCTTGTTGTGGCCTGGCCCAGTTGATGCCAGGGACACATCAAGCTCACTAGTATTTACCATTTAGAAAAAAGGGAGTGTGCCTATGTTCTTGATTGGGGAAAATTTAAATGTAATCAACACGGTTATTGGCAGGGCGTTTAAGGAAAAGGACCCGGGTCCCATTGCCGAGGAAGCCAAACGCCAGAAAGAAAAGGCGATGGATTGGATCGATATCAACCTGGGACCTGCCAGAAAAGGCGGCCCGGAACTCATGGAGTTTGTGGTCAAGACGGTCCAGGATGCTATCGGAGACGAGATCCCCCTTTGTCTTGATACGTCTAACATCGATGCCATGGAGGCGGGGCTCATAGCGTGTAAGGGCAAGGCCATTATCAATTCCATCATGTGCCGGCCCGAGCGCTATGAGAAAATGATTCCGCTTGCAGCGAAATACAAAGCCAACATGATCGCCCTTATGTGGGGGCCGGATGGTCTTCCCCGGGACGAAAACGAGCGCATGGCCCTGTCGGCGGAACTGCTGTACGCAGCCAATGAAGCGGGTGTTCCCAACGAGGACATCTTTGTGGACGGTATTGTGACCCCCGTCAATATTCAGCAACCTCAGCTCATGAGCCTCATGGCTTATCAGGAGATGGTGGGGGAGATGTTTCCCGGTGTGAAGTCCACCTGCGGTCTTTCTAATATCTCCAATGGTCCTCCGGACAACCTGCGACCCATTCTCAATCAAACCTATATGGTAATGCTGGAGCGCAAAGGGATGTATTCGGTGATTTCTGACGCCTATGATGATCAGCTGACCGCCATTGCCCGGGGAAAAAGACCGGACGTGGTGGAAGCCATTCATAAGGTGATGGATGAGGAATCCATCGATATGGGCGCCCTGTCAAAAGAATTGCAGGACTATGTTAAAACAGCCAAGGTGATTCTGGGCCAGTCCCTCTATTCCGACTCATGGCTTGAACTGTAAAAAGCGCTAGATTAGAACCATAAATGAGACGCTCTCATACGCTGTGGGAGGGTCTCTTTTTTTTGGCTGACCCCCTAAAAGGCCCTGAAAGGAAAATTGATATGGGTGGTTTGGAAAAAATACAAGAAAAAATGACCCCCGGTGATTTTGAGCGGAATCAACAAGACAAACTCATTGCGGACCGTATGGCCCGGGTAGAACGCAAAATACTGGTTATGAGTGGAAAGGGCGGGGTCGGCAAGAGTACGGTGGCCGGCTATTTGGCCCTTTTATTGGGCAAAAAGGGCAAGAAGGTGGGATTGATGGATGTGGACCTTCATGGTCCCAGCATTGCGAGGCTTATGAAGGTTCAGGGCGGTTTCGATATGAGCCAGGAAGGGGTTGTGAAGCCCTACGCTTTTTCGGACCATTTAAGCATCGTGAGCCTGGAGATGATGCTCGGGGAAAAGGACATGGCGGTCATCTGGCGGGGGCCCATGAAAATCAGTGCCATTCGGCAGTTTGTATCCGATATTACGTGGGGCGACCTGGATTTTCTGGTGGTGGATTCGCCCCCGGGAACCGGGGATGAACCCCTTACCGTTGCCCAGACCATACCCGATGCGGAAGCCTTGATTGTCACCACGCCCCAGGAAATGAGCCTGGCGGATGTGAGAAAGTCCATTAATTTCTGCCGTCAGGTCAACATGAAGATATTGGGAGTGGTGGAAAATATGAGCGGGCAGCTTTGTCCTCACTGCGGCGGGCAGGTGCCGCTTTTCGGCCAGGGCGGGGGAGAGAAAATGGCCCGGCAAATGGATGTACCCTTTCTGGGACAAATTCCCGCGGACGGGAAGATGGTGAGCGCGGGGGATGCAGGTGATCTTGAAGGGCTCATGGGCCAGAAGGACCTGGAGATTAATGTTGCTTACGGCGATTTATTAAAATCAGTGCTCGCCGGTTAACAGTAAAATCCATAAAGTGCCTTCAGGCCTTGAATATTAATGTCCCACCAACCTTTCCAAAAACGTGTGAAAGCCCCTTTTTTCTTGACAGAACCCCTCTTTTACAGCACTGTTTTCGCTGATAACATAAACAGCAATTCAAGAGAACCTGGGAAAATCATCAATGAGCCATAAACTGATCCAGGACCCGGCGCCGGGGGCACACCGTCTTCGGTTCAAGGGTGATACGCTGGTTTTCAGCCTTTCTTTGCCAGAAGAGATGAAAGGCAACGCATGGATTCGCACCAATCTGGGCCACGCAAAGATCACCCGGCGTGAGATCATTGATGAAGTTTGCTGTGGTGAACCCCGTTTGCAGCGGGATTGGTTTGACATCCCCATGAAAAGGGTTTCCGCAACACTTTTTCGGAGTCATATTCCCCTCTGTGAGGTGGGGCATTTTGAAGCCAAATGTTATTTTCTGAAAGAAGATGAAACCACGCCCATCTGGCCGACCGGCCAAAATATCGTTATCAACGTGGAACCTATCGATACCTGCTGCGCAAATATTATCTATAATGCTTTTGTAAGGCAGTTTGGTCCCAATATCGCCGGCCGTGCAGTGCCTACGCCTGTCATGGCGGATGGAATCAACGTGTTGAACAAAGCAGGCTTCACGGTGATACCTCCCTCCGGCACCTTCAGGGATTTTATCGAGAAGCTGGACTTTATTATTTTAGAGCTGGGCTGCCGAATTATTCAATTACTACCGGTCCACCCCACACCCACCACTTATGGACGGATGGGCCAGTTCGGCAGCCCCTACGCCGCGCTCGGCTTTTTATCCGTAGACCCGGCCCTGGCCCAATTCGATCCCAAAGCCACGCCTTTAGAACAGTTTATTGAACTGGTAGATGCTGTACATGAGCGGAATGCGAAGCTGTTTATCGACATTGCCATAAACCATACGGGATGGGCTGCAAGGCTTCATGAAAAGCACCCCTCGTGGCTGGTTCGGGATCAAGAGGGCGCCATTCAAGTGCCCGGGGCGTGGGGGGTGAAATGGGAAGACCTCACCAAACTGGATTACACCCAACAAGATCTCTGGCAATATATGGCGGAGGTTTTTCTCACCTGGTGTCGTCGAGGGGTGGATGGGTTTCGGTGTGACGCCGGCTATATGATTCCGGTTCCTGCCTGGCAGTATATCATTGCGTCTGTCAGAGACCAGTATCCGGACACCGTTTTTTTGAACGAAGGCCTCGGTGGAAAGATATCCGTGACCCGAAATCTTTTAAGCAAAGGGAACTTTAACTGGGCTTATTCGGAACTGTTTCAGAACACCACCCGGGACCAGATCGAAAGCTATCTTCCGGAGGCCATGGAAATTTCAAGGACAGATGGCCTGACGGTTCATTTTGCGGAAACCCACGATAACCTGCGACTGGCAGAAAGATCCAAGGTCTGGGCTCGCATGCGGACGGCACTGTGCGCTCTTTTTTCTCCCAACGGGGCCTTTGGCTTTGCCAATGGGGTGGAGTGGTATGCCACGGAAAAGATCAACGTACACGGGGCCCCGTCACTGAACTGGGGGGCGGATAGCAACCAGGTAGAGCACATACAGCGAATCAATGCGATCCTTAAACACCATCCGGCATTTCATGACCGGGTCGATTTAAACATGATACAGTGCGGCGCGGGAAATTATGTGGTCATGCTGCGGCACCACATTCCAACGGGGAAATGGCTTCTGGTGGCGGCAAACCTGGACGATGGTAAAGAAGCGGTTGCGTGCTGGGATGATAGGGTAGAGCCCCAGGTGGAAGGTGATGTGTTAACGGATTTACTCAGCGGTGAAAAAGTGACCCTTGACCGGGCAGAAGGCCATTTCAGGGTTTTGCTGATGCCGGGCCAGGTTCTCTGTCTGACGGCCGATCCCGGTGATGAGGCGCTGCTTCGCATGCTGCCGGATCAGACCAACGTGCCTCCAGAACGGATTAAACACCAGCAATTGCGCGCCAAGGCCCTTGATGTGTGGTGTTATTATCATGGGTTGGGGGACCTTGAATCCGCTGACCCGGATGAAATGGCGTCTCGATTGTCAAAGGACCCGGTGGCGTTTTGTGCTGAAATGAATCCACACAGTGAGGAATCCAGAGTGGTTCAATGGCGATGGCCGAGGGATTTAAGGCGCCAGGTCATGGTGCCGCCGGGGCATTTCCTGTTGGTCGCTGCTGACACGGCTTTCCGTGCAAGTATCACGGATAATCAGAATGCGCCCGTGTTGGCTGCCGACTCCGCCAAAGTAGCGAACGCTACGACGGCCGGGTCGGAGGCATCTCTTGGGCTGGATGACGGGAAGCACTATATTCTGTTCAAGCCGCAGCCCACACCCGAGGTACATACCCCCCGCACCCTTGAACTGAGCGTTTTTGAACGCGGCCGCACGGAACATGCTGAAGCGCCCCTTCTCTTTCTATGCGAGCCTGAGAAGAGTCTTGTGAAAAGGCGTCTTGGTCGATTGGATGGGATGTCAAAAACCTTCTTCCTGCTGGGCACAAACCGGCGCGGCGCCATGATGCGGGCGCCCATTCCGTGGGGAGCGCTCCCCAGCCGCTATGATGCACTGCTGGCGGCAAACATGGATTCCGACTACCCCGAAAGCCGGTTGATTCTCTTGACGCGTTGCCGGGGGTGGGTCAAGTTTCAGGGATATTCCCAGGACATGGATGCACACTGTGTTGATGCGTTTGAGTTTGATGAGCATTCGCGGGGATGCTGGGGCTTCCGGGTCCCGACCGGGCAGGGTGAACATGTGTATCTAAGGGTATGTCTGGAAATGGTGCCTGAGAAAAACCGGGTTCGAATGGTGTTTTACCGGGAGCCCGCTCAAGGGTTTGAAGGACGGCTCAGTGATTCCAAACCCGTTGAGATTATTTTAAGACCAGACGTTGAGTGGCGAAGTTTTCATGAATCCACCAAGGCTTATCAGGGAGCCGAGACCCTTTTTCCTGACGCTGTAACCCCCATGCGGGAAAAGCCAGGTTTTCTGTTTTCGCCCCACGGGCCGCAACAGCACCTTTCGGTGCACATATCAAGGGGTGCTTTCCAGCCGGCGCCCGAATGGCAGTACATGGTACATCACTTCATGGACGGGGAACGGGGTTTTGATGCGGACTCGGACCTGTTCAGCCCGGGGTATTTTTCTGTATTTCTTGAAGGGGGAAAGGCTTTTGAACTGGTGGCCGGGGCATCAATGGCAGGCGAGGAACGTCGGTCCGAAGAAGACCCTGTCGACGGCGACATTCTGAACCGGTTGTTCCATCAGGAAAAAACCATATCGTTGGGCAGAGCCCTCCATGACGCCATCGACCATTATGTGGTCAAGCGGGGGGACATGAAAACGGTCATCGCCGGATACCCATGGTTTCTGGACTGGGGCCGGGATTCCCTGATCGTCGTCAGAGGCCTCGTGGCTGCGGGTAAGATGACGGAGGCCCGCGCGGTCCTCCGGCAGTTCGGACGATTTGAACACGAGGGAACCCTGCCCAACATGATTAATGGAGAGGATGCGGGGAACCGGGATACATCTGATGCGGCTCTGTGGTTTTTCGCGGCATGCGGTGACCTCCTTGAAAAAGAAGAAAGCTGATCTTTTCTGTCGGAAAAAGCAGGGCGGCACACCATTAACGAGGTGTTGCATTCGATCGGCCATTTTATGATACACGGGACACAAAACGGCGTAAGAATGGACCCGGAATCGGGCCTTGTTTTCAGTCCTGCGCATTTTACATGGATGGACACGGATTTTCCCGCAGGCACCCCTCGAGAGGGGTATCCCATCGAGATACAGGCCCTCTGGTATAATGCCCTCAAGGTCCTCTCCCGCCTGGACGGGGAAAAGGGTGAATATGACTGGCGCGCTCTGGCTGCGCGTGTTCAATCGTCCATTATGGATCTGTTCTGGCTGAATGGAAAATACCTGTCGGATTGCCTTCATGCTGTGCCTGGCGGTGCTGCAAAAGCGGCAAGCCCGGATGATTTCCTGAGGCCCAACCAACTTCTGGCCATTACACTGGGTGCTGTTCAGGATCCGCTCATCTGTCGCCATATTCTGGCGGCCTGCAGTGAGCTCCTGGTCCCCGGCGCCATCAGGAGCCTTGCGGATCGACCGGTTCGAGTACCCATTCCAATTGTTCATAACGGCCGTGTTTTAAATGATCCGCACAAGCCCTATTGGGGAAATTATGTGGGTGACGAAGACACGCGGCGAAAACCGGCGTATCACAATGGTACCGCCTGGACATGGCTGTTTCCTGCCTATTGCGAGGCTTGGGCCCAGACCTATGGCGATGCGTCCCGTAAAACAGCCCTGTCATGGCTTTCCAGCAGTACCGGGCTCATCAACAGCGGTTGTCTGGGTCAGGTGCCTGAAATC
>CAZPQA010000008.1:58615-63312 GCA_964588535.1 uncultured Desulfobacteraceae bacterium | reverse complement strand
CGGTTAAAATTTTGATCTTCCTTGACCTTGACAAAAAATCCTAGTTTTCGTTCAGGCACTATGTAGAAGTTGTCGGTGTTATATTTATTTTGAATGGGCTTGTCAACGGGGATTATCGGCTGTTGGGCAAACCCGGGATTGATCGTATGTCCGGTGGCCTGTAATATCTGGGGATCAAGGTGCTCGGATCGTCAGTGTCACCGGCATCGAAACGGGCAAGGGCCAGGGCGCCTACGGAAGAGGCCTTGAGTTGCCAGCATTGGGGTGGAGCGATTCTGGCATGGCTTCCGACCCATTCTTTCAGCAGATTCCCCTGGTTTAAAAAGTCGTTTCCAATGAAAACAGTCGTTTCGGTAAAAAGAGACGGTAAGGCGTCTAGTTTAAAACAGTTGTCCTTTTCTTTTCGCTGAAGTTCATTTTCCCGGTTCCAGAAGAAAAGGGCTGTGAAGACTTCCCCCTTTCTCGAAGAGAGAACCGGTGCGATGGGATGAGGTGTAAAGGGCAGTTGAAAGGCCAACGCCCTAAGGCTGGATATTCCGATGACAGGGATGTGAAGGGCCTGGCAGAACCCTTTTGCAAGGGAGAGGCCCACCCGAAGACCGGTAAAACTGCCGGGCCCGGTGGCTACGGCAACGCATTTGATGTCTTTTTGTTTAAACCCGGAGCCGGTGAGCAGCATGTCAACAGCCGGCATGAGACCGTCAAAGTGCCCTTTTCCTTCGGACATCAGGTTTTCAGAAATAACCGTGTGGTCCATACCTAGCAGCGCGATGCTGCATTGCCGGGTAGAGGTATTAAGTGCAAGGATCATGGGTTAATCAAAATCACCTATTGCAGAATTCTCGTGATGTCGTTGTAGATGACAACCACCATGAGCAATACGAGAAGCCCGATGCCCAGTTTCTGAGCAAATTCCCGCTTTCGGATATTCAGGGGGCGGCCGATGATCAATTCAATCAGTAGAAAAATAATGAAACCACCGTCCAGAACCGGTATGGGCAAAAGATTCAAAATGCCTAAGTTTATGCTGATAACGGCCGTAAAAGGAATGAGATAGGACCAGCTTTGTTCGGCGAGCTGGCCGGTCATCTGGCCGATCAGAATAGGACCGCCGAGGGTTTTGATGGAAACGATCCCCTGGAAAAGTTTGACAACCGTCAGACAGGTCAGTTTTATGATTTCCCAGGTTTTAAGGCATCCCTCTCTCAGCGCCCCCAAAAGGCTCAGCTTAACTTCCCTGAACGACCCGGCTGAGACAACACCCAAAAGCGGGGTTTTGACTTCTTCACCAAAAATATTCTTGACCACGCTCATTTCAGGAATGACCGTAACGGTTGATAGTTGCCCATGTCTTAAAAGGGTTATTTTGATCGGTTCCCCCTGGTTGTCCTGAACCAGCTCCTTCAGCTGCGGCCAGGTATCCGTATCCATGCCGTCAACTGACATAATCAGGTCTCCTTTTTTGAGGCCCGCGTTGTGGGCCGGAGATCCCTCACGCACCTGACCAATTTCAGTGGTCAGGACCTGCATGCCGGTGAAGGCAAAAGAAGCGCAGAAAATGAGCAGGGCCAGAAGAAGATTGAACAGGGGGCCTGCGGCCACAACGGCGATTCTTTGGAGGACGGGTTTATGACTGAAAGACTTTGCTTCATCTTCAGGGAGAATGGGGTCTCCATCCTCTTCATCGCTTTCGCCGAGCATTTTTACATAACCGCCCAGGGGGATGGCGGAGATGAGATATTCGGTTTCTCCGATCTTTTTTCCCAGGACCTTCGGGCCGAACCCCAGAGAAAACTTCAGGACTTTTATACCGAAATGTTTGGCAACAAGGAAATGCCCCAACTCATGAAAAAAGATCAGAACCCCCAGAACAACCAGCAGGGGGAGAACATAGTAAATAAAATAATGCATGGGTTTACCTGAGTTCAGTACGCCATAAGATTGGAATAGGTTTTTTCACGTGCCCACCTGTCAGCATCCATGACCGAATCAATTCGGTCAATGGGATGCGTTTTGTGGGCTTCCATGGTTTGTTCGATCAGTTTAGGGATATCCAAAAATCCGATTTTTTCTTTTAAAAATGCATCCACTGCGATTTCATTGGCACCGTTTAGTACTGCGGGCATGCTCCCGCCGGCAGACGCCGCCCTCAAAGCCAAAGCGAGGCATTTGAATCGCTTAAGATCAGGCTTTTCGAAATTGAGGGGCCCCACTTTTTCCAGCGCCAGGGGGGGGAGTCCGGTTTTAATGTGCCTGGGATAGCTGAGGGCATAGGCAATGGGAATCATCATGTCCGGGATGCCCATCTGGCTGATTATGGAACCGTCCTTGTATTCCACCATGGAGTGAACAATGCTCTGGGGGTGTACGAGGACGTCAATTTCTTCTATCTGCACATCGAACAACCATTTGGCTTCAATGACCTCAAGCCCCTTGTTCATCATGGTGGCCGAATCGATGGTGATTTTCGGACCCATTTCCCAATTGGGGTGCTTCAGGGCCTGGGCGGCGGTGACCTGGGCCATTTGCTTGAGCGTCAGGTTTCTGAAGGGGCCGCCCGATGCCGTGAGTATGATGCGTTTAAGGTCTTCTTTTTGATGCCCCTGCAGGGATTGGAGGATCGCGCTGTGTTCACTGTCAATGGGCAGAATGGAAACACCCTGTTTTTCCGCTTCGCGCAGGACCAGGGGCCCTGCCATGACCATGGTTTCTTTGTTGGCCAGGGCAATTTCTTTCCCCGCCTTAATTCCTTCATAGGTGGGTATGAGGCCTGCGGCGCCGGTGATGGCGGAAATAATCGTATCTACCTCGTCCATGGTTGCCAGATGTTTGAACCCATCGGGACCGAAAAGGATTTCAGGAAGATCGCTCCCGCTCAGGGTCCCCTTGAGATCCATGGCGAGGGATTCATTCAAAACGGCAACCGCTTTCGGCTTGAATATCTCTATCTGGTTTCGCAGAAGGTCAATGTTTTTTCCTGCCGAAAGTGCACGTACGCGGTATCTTTCTGGGTGGGCACGAGCCACCTTCAGTGCATTTACACCGATTGACCCCGTGGATCCCAAAATGCTTAAGTTTTTTACTTTATGTTCCGTAGTCGTCATTTTCATGAAGTTGTCTTTACCCTGTATTTTTTATAAGGGTTATATGCTGAGATAGAAAAAAAGGACCGGTATGGCAAATAGAAGCCCGTCAATGCGGTCCAGTATGCCGCCATGACCCGGAAGGATGTTCCCCGAATCTTTGACACCCTGGTTTCGTTTTAATACGGATTCAGCCAGATCTCCGATCTGAGTGGCGACGGCGAGTGTGATGACCAGCAGGATCAGAGACGCATCAAATAGATGGATGTCTATGAACTTAACAAACAACATGGCGGCTAGCAGGCTGCAAAATACCCCTCCGGCAGCACCTTCCCAGGTCTTTCCGGGGCTCACTTGTTTGTGGAGTTTGTGCTTACCGAAAGACTTGCCAAAATAGAACGCGCCGGTGTCACAGGCAAAAACCACGGTCAGCAGAAAAAAGATCCAGAGGTGTCCCTGAGGGCGCATGTCAATGAACATGAGCAGGGCCAGCGGGAGTGCGGTGTAGACTGGCCCCATTAGTGCCGCCATGCTGAGCGTTGCCGTTTCTTTTTCGTTTTCGGCAGAAAAGGTAAACACTTCCAGGGCCATGGGGAAAAAGGCCCAAAGCACTAAAATGCCTGGTAAAAGCAATGCCTGCCGCATGTAAACGGCAACAAAGAGCACAAGGACCAGGGTACTGTTAATCCATTTGATATAAGGGGAAAGTCCAGGGGTAGTGATCCTGAAATATTCCCAAAGGCCGACCAGCGCGGCAGCACAGAGCAAGATATAAAAGAGGTATCTAGGGCCGAAACCGATCAGAAAAATCAGGATCGGGACAGCGATGATGCCCGTAAGCCATCGTTTCAGATGCATTTTGCCCGTGGTTGCCATTATGGGCAACTCCGAAAATTCTCGTTATGTTGGTGCGACAGCGCCAAATCTCCTGTCTCTTTTCTGGTATTCCGAAAGTGCTTTCAAAAAATCCGCTTCACCAAAGTCAGGCCACAGGGTCGGGGTGATGTAGATTTCACTGTAGGAAATCTGCCAGAGCAGAAAATTACTGATACGGTATTCGCCGCTGGTCCGGATGAGAAGATCCGGATCAGGCATCCCGCTGGTATACAGGCTATCTGAAAATTGATCCTCCGAGATGTCCGCGGGATCCATGGCGCCGTTTTGGACTTTGCGGGCAAGGGTGCGAACCGCATCCAGTATTTCCTGTCTCCCGCCATAACTGAGCGCAAGGGTCAAAACCATTTTGCTTCCTTGGGATGTTTCTCGGATGGTATCCAGCAGTATCTTTCTGGTGGTGGCGGGAAGTTTTTCGGGTCGGCCGATCACATTCAAGCGAATACCATTTTCTTTCATTTCTTTCAATTCGCGCTTCAGGAAATTGCCTAGGAGCTTCATGAGTGCGTTTACTTCGTGGGGGGGTCTTTTCCAGTTTTCTTCCGAAAAAGCATAAAGGGTAAGGTACCCAATGCCCAGTTTACGACAGAGCGTGACGATTGTCCTGACGGAGTCCGCTCCCTTTCGATGCCCTCTGACACGTGGGAAAGCGTGCTTTCCCGCCCATCGGCCGTTTCCGTCCATAATAATGGCGACATGTTTCGGCAGGCTTTCTTTGCT
>CAZPQA010000008.1:0-58515 GCA_964588535.1 uncultured Desulfobacteraceae bacterium | reverse complement strand
ATCGGCCGTTTCCGTCCATAATAATGGCGACATGTTTCGGCAGGCTTTCTTTGCTCATGGTTTCATGTATCAGAATTGATGTTCCCGTAAAAAGTCCGATTTCCGCTATGGATGGCTAAGTAAAAAGTTCCATATACAAGGCGTAGTGATTTTTCAGGATCGAAGGCATACAAGTAGTATGTTGAGAGTCTGAAAAATCACTGCAACGCGGTAGATGGGACTTTTTACGACGTCATCAGAATTCAATAATCTCCTGTTCCTTTTGAGCGGTTGTTTCATCCACTTTCTTGATGAATTCATCGGTTATTTTCTGAACATCATCCTGGGATCGGTAAAGCTCATCTTCGCTGATTTCTTTTTCAGCCTTCAACTCCTTTAACATCTCGTTGGCTTCCCGCCTGAAGTTCCGAATTGAAATCTTGTTCTCTTCCGCCATTTTTCTGGCCAGTTTGGCCAGCTCTTTTCGCCTTTCCTCGGTTAAAGGCGGGATGGATATGCGAATGATTTTACCGTCGTTCATGGGTGTGAGCCCCAATTCCGATTTCAGGATGCTTTTTTCCACACTCCCTATGATCGTTTGATCCCAGGGCTGAATGGTGATGAGGCGGCTTTCAGGAGCAGAGATGGTGGCAACCTGGTCAATGGGCATTTGTGTATCATAGCAATCGACTTTGATGCCATCCAGCAACGCCGTGGAGGCCCTGCCGGTTCTGATTTTAAGGAAGTCCTTCTTAAGGGCATCGACGGCCTTGTTCATTTTCTGACGCAGTTCGGAAAGGATTTCTTCTTTCATGGCACTCCTCCTGGCAGTTGTAATCTAATCCCCCAACTGGAACCTTGAGAACCGTTTGATGACAATGTTTTCACCGGTTTTGGCGATGAGCTCATTCACCAGGTCCTGGACGGTAATATCCGAATTCTTGACAAAAGTCTGTTCCAAGAGACAAGCCTCTGAAAAGAATTTCTTCATCTTTCCTTCGACGATCTTTTCAATGACCTTCTCAGGCTTCCCCGAAGCTTTGGCCTGGGTGGCATAGATGTCTTTTTCTTTTTCAAGGATGTCCTGGGGCACGTTTTCCCGATCAATGGTAATGGGGTTTGTCGCTGCAATCTGCATCGCAATATCCTTTACAAACGATGTGAAATCATCTGTCTTTCCGGTGAAATCCGTTTCACAGTTTGCTTCAACGAGGACACCGATTTTGCCCCCGGCATGGATATAGGCTTGAACCTGTCCCTGGGATGTTTCGCGTCCACCTCGTTTTTTTGCGGTTGCGATCCCTTTTTTTCTCAAGTGGTCCACCGCTTTATCAAGGTCGCCGTCGCATTCGGTCAACGCGGCTTTGCAGTCCATGATTCCCACGCCCGTCTTTTCTCTTAATTCTTTAATTAATGTCGCGGATATAGCCAATTTCTATCTCCCTTACTGATTACTGATATTTAATTGTCTTTTGGGTTGTCTTCAGAGGCAGCTGGTGCATCGGAATCTGCGGATTTGCCTTCTGTTTTTGGCAGGATAATGACCTCGGGACCACCGTCTTCACCCGCAGAAGCTTCAGCCTTTTCCTCCACGGCGGCCGCCTCCTGCTCCTTTTTCAGCGCATCTTCGGCTTTAAGGCGTTGTTCGGCAATGGCGTGGCCCTCAATGCAGGCATCGGCAATTTTTGATGTGATGAGCCTGATGGCGCGAATCGCATCGTCATTTCCGGGGATGACCAGGTCGATGTCATCCGGATCACAATTCGAATCGGCAATGGCAACCACAGGTATGCCGAGCTTTCGGGCTTCCTTGACGGCAATCTTTTCTCTTTTGGGATCAACCACAAAGACGGCCCCCGGAATTTCATCCATGTTTTTGATACCACCGAGGTTTTTTTCGAGTTTGGTAAGTTCCTTTTCCATTTTAAGGACTTCTTTTTTGGTATACCGATTGATGGAACCGTCCTCTTTCATCTTTTCGAGGTCTTTCAACCGGTTAATGCTCTTCTTAATGGTTTGAAAATTGGTCAGTGTGCCGCCCAACCAGCGGTTAACCATGAAGAACATCCCGCATCGTTCGCTTTCTTCAATAACAGAGTCATGCCCCTGCTTTTTGGTTCCCACGAAAAGGACCGGGTACCCGTCGGCAACAGTTTTCACCACAAAATCATAGGCGGTTTTAAAAAGCCTGACGGTTTTTTGTAGATCGATGATGTGAATTCCGTTTCGCGCCCCAAAGATGTAGGGCTTCATTTTGGGGTTCCAACGCCTGGTTTGATGTCCGAAATGGACCCCTGCTTCCAGAAGCTGTTTCATGTTGATGTCTGCCATTTTTTCTCCTTTTTCGAGATTCCTCTTTGGAATCTCTATGCCGGTTTTTCCTCGGCCCGGAATATTTTGCACCTGTTCTCGTGCGTTCACCTTTATCAAAGTTAAACGCGATTCAAGCGGCACCTGGCAATAATCCGGGACTGTGTTTTTAGGGCAAATATGCCCTTGAGCTAATTTGGCTGTCTTGGTATGATCCCCCAAACAGCCTGTGGCAAATCTTCAAAATACGCTTGAGTAACACGGGTTAGCAGGCGTATCCTGCAGTTGCCACGGATGGGTCCCTGAATTTAATGAACTTGAACTTGTACTACTGCCTCTTCTTTTTTGCAACAAAAAAGTTTTACTAATGGAATTTGAAGGATCAAAAGAGAATATTCATGGATGAACATATAAAGAACAAGCTCAGACGGTTTGCTGAAGGGGCGGAGATTGGCGCTGTCCGTTCCATATTAAAATGGAAATACAAAAAGGAAGGGAAAAATGTTCCATCGGATGTGCAGTTGGATCACCAATCCCGGAAGACGGCATCTTTGGCCAATGACATCATTACAAAAACCGGTAAAACGGTTTGGCATGATCTGAAGAAAGTATACGGAGAACATCGCGCCGGAAATGTTGGCGTCAAAAAGGACAGTAGTAAGAAAGGGGGCACCACAAAAGGGGGTGTGGGGGAGTGACGAACGAAAAACGGCTATTGGATATCCGGCAGGAGCTGGATGAAAAGGAGCAGGAAATCCTTTCGCCGTGGGCCTGTTTGAGCCGCAATGCTGTGAGGCGAAGGGAAGAAGAGCGGATTCTGCGGGGGCACAGGCAGAACTTCTCTCTTGATACGGACAGAATCCTTCATTCCATGGCCTATTCAAGATACATCGACAAGACACAGGTATTTTATCTCATCAAAAACGATCATATAACCCATCGTGTACTGCATGTGCAATTGGTCAGCAAGATTGCCAGGACCATTTCCCGTCTTCTCAGACTCAATGAAGATCTGACGGAGGCTATTGCCTTAGGCCACGATATCGGCCATACGCCCTTTGGCCATGACGGGGAACAGTTTCTTTCCGAACTCTGCCAGACCCATGGTGTGGGGTGTTTTCTCCACAACATCCAGAGCGTGCGATTTTTGGAGAATATTGAAAAGAAAGGAGAAGGTTGCAACCTTTCTCTGCAGGTGCTTGATGGTATTTTCTGCCATGACGGAGAACTTCATTCCCAGGTTTTGGAGCCAAAGAAGGATAAAGATTTTGATGACCTGGTTCGAGAAATGGAAATTAAAGCAAAAGATCCATTGGTCGATGTTGTTCCCATGACACTGGAGGGCTGTGCGGTCAGGATGGCTGACACCATCAGCTATATCGGTCGCGATATTGAAGATGCCATTCGACTGGGCCTGATTCAGAGGGAAGATATCCCTGATGGTTGCCGATCCATTCTGGGTAGCAGCAACGGCACCATTGTCTACAACCTGGTAGAGGACCTTGTGGCCAATAGCCTGGATCGGCCAAGTTTAAACTTCAGTGCTCGCGTTGGAGACGCTTTGCAGCAACTGAAACGGTTCAACCAGGACCACATTTATGAGAATATCCGGGTAAAAAAGCAGACATATAAGATAAAGCTCATGTTTTCGCTTCTCTTTAAAAGGCTTTATGACGATCTTGACAACCGCGGTGAGGGTTCAGTGATTTATAAAGAATTCTTAAAAGGAATGTCTGACGACTATCGGGCAAAAACGCCGGCGGCGGGGATGGTCAGGGACTTTATCGCTGGGATGACCGATGAATTTTTCATGGATCAATGCCACAAGCACCTGATCCCTAAAACAACGCATTCTCTACTTTAGGCTGCATTTTCTTTTTCGGAAATTAAGTGTGATTGAGAAATCAAAAATCCCCGTATTTTCTCCTAAAACGGGTTGACAAAAATATGGCAACGGGGTAATGCTGTACGCAACTTCAGGCCGCTGTGGCCTTTGTTTTGCTTTCATAAGAGGGGTGATTGTGCCTTTTCCACGGTCCAAGCCATTTAATGGTGTGGTCGGCAGATTTCTGGGGACCACCAACCCCATATTCAGCATTCAAGAAAAAATAGCTAAGACATAAATACCCTATCATTTTACGAAATGGAGGCCTGTTATTATGGTTCAGGGGGGGGAAATCAAGGAAGGCGACACCATTTTAAAGCTTGAAGACATTCATATGTCTTTTGGCAAAGTGGCTGCGCTGGCCGGTGTGAATCTGGAAGTAAGAAAGGGTGAGATTCATTCGATTATCGGTCCGAACGGCGCTGGCAAGACGGTCATGATGAATTGCATCAATGGCCTGTACAAACCCCAGAAAGGCAACATCTACCTGAAGGGAGAGCGGGTCAATGATTTAAAGCCATTTCTGCGGGCGGAGCGGGGGCTCTCCCGGACCTTCCAGAAACTGGAACTCTTTGGTGGGATGACGGTCCTCGACAATATCCGGCTGGGAAGGCATATCCACCTCAAGAGCGGCATCGTCAGCGGGTCCATATACGTGGGCAAAACCAAACGAGAAGAGGTGTCGTCCAGGAAGTTCATCGAAGAGGAGATTATTGATCTTCTTGAGATTCAAAGTATTCGGGATAAATCCGCGCATATGCTTCCCTATGGGCTTCAGAAGCGCGTTGAATTGGGAAGAGCACTGGCCCTGAACCCTGAGTTGTTGTTGCTGGATGAGCCACTGGCGGGATTGAATCTGGAAGAAGTGGAAGACATGGCCCGTTTTATTCTTGATATCAACGAGGAAAAACGGTGGCGGGTGACCTGTATTCTGGTGGAGCATGACATGGGGGTTGTGATGGATATTTCTCACCGCGTCAATGTGCTGAATTTCGGGGTTCAGATTACGGATGGAACGCCCGAAGAGGTCCAACGGAATCCCGAAGTGGTTAAGGCTTACCTGGGTGAAGATGATCTGTATTCCACAAGGAGGTAGATGAAGATATGGCTGGAGCTGGAATAGAAATCACCAAGGACCTCACGATCCCCAAGCTTTTTGTCAGGCAATGCAGAAAGTACGGGAAAAACAAAGTGGCCATGAGGGAAAAGGAATTTGGCATTTGGATTCCTTTTACCTGGCAGGACTATTATGACAATGTCAAATATCTTTCTCTGGGTATGGTCAGCCTCGGTTTGAAGCCGGGGGACAAGGTGGCCATGATCGGTGACAATCGCCCGGAAGGTCTCTGGGCTGAGATGGCGGCCCTTTGTGCCGGCGGTGTTGCCGTGTGGCTATTCCAGGATTGCATGATGGATGAAGTAAAATACATCATCGACCATTCGGATACCAAAGTATTTGTGGGGGAAGGCCAGGAAGAGGTGGACAAAGCCCTGTCCATCAAGGAAGAGTGCCCGAAACTGGAGAAAATACTGTGGGATGATCCCAAAGGGATGAGGAACTATCACCAGGATTTTCTCATGAGTTTGAAGGAAGTTCAAGCGCTGGGTCGGGAACTGGATCAAAAAGAGCCGGGCCTTTTCGAAAAGCTTGTGGAACAGGGCTCGGGTGATGATGTGTGTCTGCTGTTCTATACCTCGGGAACGACATCCTTGCCGAAAGGGGTGCTCTTAAGCCATTGGAATATGTTGACCATGGGACAAAACTTAATGGCCATTGACCCGTGTTACGATACGGATGATTTTGTTTCCTACCTGCCCTTCGCATGGATCGGAGAGCAGATGATGTCCATTTCCTGCGGTCTTCAGGTGGGATACACGGTGAATTTTCCGGAAGAACCGGATTCGGCCCAGGAAAATATTCGCGAAATCGGCCCCCACGTGATGTTTGCGCCACCCAGGCTTTACGAAGGAATGACACGCAAGGTTCAGGTGAAATACATTGATTCCACCTGGATTAAACGGAAAATATATGAATTTGGCACGAAAATGGGCTATAAGGCGGCAAATCTCCGGTTTGACAAAAAACCGGTCCCCTGGCATGTAAAACTGTTGAATGGGGTGGCTTACGCCCTTATGCAGAAAAAGCTTAAGGATCATCTGGGGCTTTCCAGGCTGAGACACTGCTATACCGGCGGGGCCGCCATGGGGCCTGACCATTTCCGTTTTTTTCACGCGTTGGGGGTGAATCTCAAGCAGATTTACGGCCAGACCGAGATTGCTGGTATTTCCGTCGTCCACCGGGATGGCGATGTCAAGTTTGATACGGTGGGGACGCCCATTCCGGAAACCGAGGTGAAAATCACCGAAGAAGGAGAAATCCTTTCCAAAAGCCCCTCTGTTTTCTTAGGATACTACAAGAATGAGGAGGCCACAGAGAAAACCCTGGTGGATGGCTGGCTCTATTCCGGGGACAGGGGCTTTATTGATGAGGATGGCCACCTGGTGGTTTTTGACCGCTCCAAGGATGTGATGACCCTGAATGACGGAAGGCCGTTTTCACCCCAGTATCTTGAAACCAGGCTCAAGTTCAGCCCTTTTGTGGAAGAGGCATGGGCCATCGGTGACAAGAGGGAATATATCACCGCTGTCATGTGCATTGACTATGCGGTGGTGGGAAAATGGGCCGATGATCGCAAGCTCAACTATACCAGCTATCCCGAACTTTCACAAAAGCCGGAAGTCTATGACCTGATCCAGAAACAGATCGAGGAGGCCAACAAAGATCTGCCAGGCCCGGCGAAGATCAACAAATTCGTGAACCTCTACAAAGTGTTCGATGCGGATGACGAAGAGCTGACCCGAACCTCAAAGCTTCGCCGCGCTTTTGTGACCGACCGGTACAAGGACATCGTGGATGCACTTTATTCCGATGTGGACGTGGTACACATGGATACTACCATTACCTATGAAGATGGACGGGAGCAGCGTATTAAAACCGATTTACGGATTCAGAAAATCAACATTTGATTCAACATCAGCAGACCAAACAGATAAGCAAGGAGGAAGGGAATGGAGCTGTTTTTTATGAGCTTGACCACGGGGATTATGGTAGGCGGCATTTATGCCCTGGTGGCCCTGGGATGGGTTCTCATCTACAAATGTTCGGGTGTCCTGAATCTGGCCATGGGGGAGTTGACCCTTATCGGGGCCTATGTGACCTATAGTTTTTACGAGGCGGGCGCTCCCTTCGTTCTGGCCGTAATTCTGACCCTTCTGGTGGGCATTATCTTAGGCTTTTTGACGGAGCGGATTTTTCTGGATAAGCTCATCGGCGAACCGATTCTGGCCGTCATAATGGTGACCGTGGGTATTTCCTTTTTCTTAAAAGGCCTTATCGGGTATCTCTGGGGATCTGATACCCGGGTTTTTGAGCCGGCTGTTTTTAGTATCAAACCGATTTCACTGGGAATCCTCAGGATTTCTCCTGTTTATCTCTGGTCTTTTATTCTGGCCATTGTATTGCTCATTATTTTCATGTGCTTTTTCAAATACACCCGTTGGGGGCTTTCCATGCAGGCCACGGCCGATGATGAAACCGCCGCCCTTTCTCTCGGAGTGAGTGCGCGTTTCGTGTACTCAGCGGCCTGGGCCATTGCGTTTATGAGTGCCGGGGTTGGCGGTGCGCTTTTAGGGAACATCAACGGCATTAATATTTCAGTGGGCTATCTCGGATTGCTGGTGTTGCCGGCAGTTGTGTTGGGTGGGCTTAATTCAGTGCCCGGCGCCATCGTTGGGGGAATTCTGATCGGTTTGTTGCAGAATTTTTCAGGTACTTATCTCGATCAGTATTTTCCAGGGGGCGTAAAAGAGATCGTACCCTTTGTTTTCATGGCTGTTTTTCTCCTCTTCAAGCCCTATGGTTTGTGGGGTTGGGAGCGAATTGAAAGAGTATAACTGGAAGTGAAATTTGAAAGTGGGAAAAAGGGGAGGGATGTATGAGCAGTGTATGGTTGCCTTGCGGTGATTACCATCAGGATTATAAAGAGGATCAAGGATGGTGGCAGACCAAGTTTATCAAAGGGAAGATGATCTTGCTTTTGCTGGTTGTTTTTGTGGGGATTCCCCTCTTTTTTGATGAATACTGGATTAGCGTGGCCACCATGGTGGGGTATACGGCCATGGGTGCTTTGGGGGTTCAGTTGCTCATCGGATATGCGGGGCTTTTGACATTGGGACATGCCGCTTTTATTGCGGTGGGCGCCTATACCAGCACCATGCTGATACTGCAGTTCCCCTGGCCCCAGTTCATGGTGGATGGAGGTCTGGCTTATCCCGTGAGTATTATTGCAGCGGGTGTTGTTGCCGGGCTCTGGAGTGTGTTGTTCGGGTTGCCGTCCGCTAAAGTCAAGGGATTTTATTTGATTTTGACCACCATGGCAGCCCAGTTTATCACGGTGGATTTCATTCTGACCCAATATGTCAGCCAGATCGGTGGCCGGGGGCAGGCCTTTTCACTGCCGCCGGGTACCATCAAGATCGGCCCCTGGGTCATTGACAATGAGTTGAGCATCTACTTGGTGATGGCGGTTCTCCTGTCGCTGATGATTATCGTTCTGGCCAACCTGCTCCGTTCCAGACCGGGTCGGGCCTGGGTGGCCATTCGGGATAACGATATCGCCGCTGAAGCGCTGGGGATCAATATTGTATGGTATAAGCTTTTGGCATTTTTCGTGGCCGGATTCATGGCCGGTATTGCAGGCGCCTTCTGGGTGTGCAATACCGCAGCGCTCAGCCCTGAGCATTTCCAGTGGTTTCTGTCCCTTTGGCTGGTGGGTGTGATCCTCATCGGAGGGGTGGGCTCCATTCAGGGGGCTATATTTGGTTCCATTTTTATGGTGGTGGTGATGGAAGTCCTTCAATTGGGCGTCATTCCGCTGGCGGACTATTATCCGAGCCTCCTGATGGATTTTGCTTATATCAAGGATATGGCCTTCGGGCTGGCCATCTGTGCTTTTTTAATTTACGAACCCAACGGCCTTGCCTACCGCTGGTGGCAGGCGAAAAACTATTTCAACCTCTGGCCGTTTTCTTATTAGCGTTGCCGGGTTTCGTTTAAGTACGGCATTTATGATATGGGTAAACAATTTTGCACGAGGCGGAATGTTGCCGGCGTGTAATGTTACGCGGTTGTCGAGAAAGGGGGTGAGCAATTAGTTTACATGACGTTTCGTATCGTCATTGGTATGGTTGCTGTGAAAGTTCCATAACTAGCGTATAAGGGGGAGAATCTATGAAAAAGAGTATATTCACGAAACTGGGAATTCTGTTGCTGGCAGTAGTGCTTTTAATGGCTTTTGGTACGGTTGCCTCGGCAAAGAAAATCAAGATTGGGGGGTTGATGGATTGCACTGGCGCCACCTCTGATGTGGGGAAGGACTATGCCATCGGGATGATGGACGCCTATAAATACATCAACAGCCAGGGAGGCGTTAATGGTAAGAAAATAAAATATACCTGGTTCGACTACGGTTATCGGATTCCTGAGGCCATTACCAAGTATAAGATGTTGAAACGTTTGGGGTCTGTTGCCATTATGGGCTGGGGGACCGGTGATACGGAAGCCCTTTCGCCCACCGTCAACAAGGACAAGATCCCCTATGTGTCGGCATCCTATTCAGCACATCTGACGAATCCTGCAAAAACGCCCTACAACCTCTTTTTTTCGTCGGACTATTCCACCAACGCCAGGGCTTGTATTACCGCCTGGTTTGACAAGAAATGGTCCAAACATCCGGATTTCGGAAAACGGAAACCCCGTTTTGCGGCCTGTTACATGTTTGCGTCACCCTACTGCTCAGCCCCTATCAAGGCCATCAAAAACCAGGCCAAGCTGTTGGGCTTTGAGGTGGGACCGGATCAGGATGTGTCTCTTTTCGCCCTGGACACCAAGAGCCAGATAATGGCGCTTAAGAAATTTAAACCTGACCTGGTATGGCATGGCAATACCACCATGAGTGTTGCGGCCACCGTTCGGGATGCCTATGCACTGGGGCTGGGGGCCGGTTGGATCGTCAACAACTGGGGATTTGATGAGAACCTGCCGCGCCTGGCCGGTGAGGCGGCTGAAGGGGTCATGGGGGCCACCCCCTGTGCATTTTTCGGCCAGAACGTGAAGAATATGGACCTGGTGGTTTCCTCCGCTGAAAAATACAGCCCCGGTGTGCCTTTGGGTAAAAGGCTGATTCGTACGGTGCAGGCGTGGGGCGACGCATTGGTTCTGTGGGAAGCCCTGAAACGGGCGGATGCAGCCGGTGTTGACATTACCAAGAAGGGTTCAGGCCCTGCAATCATGAAGAAGGGTTTTGAGACCATGCGTAATTTTGATATCGGTCTGGGAGCTGCGCCCATCAGCTATACGGCGAAGGATCATCGTGCGGCCACCGGGTGCCGTGTTCAGGAATGGAAAGGCGGAAAATTTCAGGTGGTGGAGGATGTGGACCTGAAGAAAAGATGGCCTGATCTTTGGAATAAGACCGAAAAACAAGGCGGATTTTTCGGCTATTAATAGAAAAAAGTTGTTCTGCTGTCAAACTGCCCAATTAAACCGTCACGTTTGGAGGTAATGTCTTGGAGACATCGGAGGCAATCCTTAAAATCAAGAACATTGAGGTCAAGTACCATGAGGTTATTCTGGTGCTCAAAGGCGTTTCAATCGAGGTGCCCCGTGGTGGTATCGTGGCGCTTCTGGGCGCCAACGGCGCGGGGAAAAGCACGACCCTGAAAGCCATTTCCGGGCTGCTGAAAACCGAAGACGGGGAGGTGACCGACGGCGCCATTGAATATGAAGGGAAAAATATTCATCACGCCAAGGCTGCCAAGATCGCCAAGGCCGGCATTGTTCAGGTGATTGAAGGGCGTAAGGTATTTGAGCATTTGACCGTTGAAGAAAATCTCAAAGTGGGTGCCCACCTTAGAAAAACCGGATCGGTCAAGGATGGCCTTCAAATGGTGTATCATTATTTTCCAAGGCTCCTTGAAAAAAGAGGTGAAACCGCCGGTTTTGTCAGCGGTGGTGAACAGCAGATGGCCGTCGTTGGGCGGGCTCTGATGACCGAGCCCAAGCTGGTATTGCTGGATGAGCCCTCCATGGGGCTGGCGCCCATGCTGATTCATGAAATTTTCAAAATCATCACCAAACTGAATCAGGAGGAGCGCATTTCCATCCTTCTGGTTGAACAGAATGTTAAACTGGCCCTGACCACCGCGCCTTACGCCTATGTGATGGAAACCGGAAGAATCGTTATGGATGATACCTCTGAAAAGCTTAGCCAGAATGAGGATATCAAGGATTTCTATCTGGGCATGGGGGGCGGAGAGAAAAAGAACTTTCGAGATGTAAAACATTATAAGCGAAGAAAAAGGTGGTTGAGCTGATTAATAATTGAAAAAGGAGGTCCACTGATGAAAAAAAGTTTGATACTTTTTGTAGCGTTGTTGTTTGGATTTGGTTTGGTGTTTTCATCCTGTGTGACGACTAGTACGCAGGTTAAACCCAATGAGAATAATTTTATTGCCCCAAAAGTTACCCTCGATTCTTTCATGGTGCCCCAATTTGATGGATATTGGTATTATGCAAAGTCGGTGAAACCTACCAAAGGCAAGGGCGACAACAGGGGCGCTTTATTACCATTGACCTTTCTTTTTAATATCGAGAACAAGAACCCTTATCCTATTCTTTTAAACGGGATGACCTTTACCGTTGTTATTGACAAAGAGTTTGAATTAGTCACCTACAACAACGATGATGAATACTGGATTCCTGCTGGAAAGACCGACCAGATAAGGGCGACGACATTGATTACGGTCCGTTCTGCTCTTTTAAGCCTTTTGGTTACTGGCGGCTTCAAACTGAAGGCAAAAAAGATGAGTCCATGGGCGGCCCTGGAGGGCTGGTGGAAGGGTGTGCCGGAAGGTACGACCCCGGTTAATCTGACCGGCTGTTCCTTTTCCTTTTCGGCCGGTGAAGTGTCGAAAGTGTACCCATTCGAGATGGTGGCACAATAACGTGTAAATGGGGTGTCATACCCCTGTGACAAAAATCAAATAGCACAAATGGCCTTCATCCGCCCTCTTCTTAAAAAGGTAATAGGCAGGGTGAAGGCCTTTTTTTTGATGAGGAGGATTAATGGGACTTCACGATTTTACTTTCTACGATCTGGTAAATCGCAATGCCGCCATTTACGGTGACGGACGGGCCTGGACGGACGATGGGGTAGACAGGGTTTTCTCGTTTTCCGAGATTAAGGAAGCGGTGGATCGGTTGGCCTGCGGCTTGCGAAAAGCGGGTATCGAAAAAGGTAATCGGATCGGAATCTTAGGAAAAAACAGCATTTCCTATTTTCTCCTTTATGGCGCCGCTGCAGCCCTGGGGGCCATTGTTTTGCCCATTAACTGGCGCTTGAGTGCTGATGAGGTGGCCTATAATCTCAATGATTGCAGCCCAAAGATTGTATTTGCCGACCCGGAATTCGAGGAAGTACTTAAGAGCCTGAAGGACAAATTGACGTCGGTGGGCGACTATTTCAATCTCGGTTCCGCCCATGGCGGCTTTAATCCATTTAAGACCCTTCTGGATCAGGGCACGGGGTTCGACGCGGTGGAGGTAGCGACCGATGACGGCTTCGTGATCATCCATACGGCCGCCGTGGCCGGCAGGCCCAGGGGCGCCCTGTTGAGCCACGGAAATGTATTGTGTGCCAATATGCAGTTTAACTGCCTTTTGAATTTAACCCCCGAAGATGTTCACTACAATGTATTGCCCCTGTTTCATGTGGGCGGTCTTTTTATGGCAACGGCCGCCTTTCACGCAGGTGCGTTTAATCTGAATGTCAGCAAATTCGATGCCGAAAGAGCGGCCCGGTTGGTTCAGGAAAAGAAAATTTCGGTGATGCTCGAATTCCCGCCAATCCTGGGGTCTATTTTAGAGCAGCATGAAAAAACAGGGGTCGATATCAGTTCTCTCAAGGTCGTGACGGGGCTTGAGGTGCCCGAGACCATTGAAAAATATCAGGAAATGACGGGCGGTACGTTTTATGCCATGTACGGTCAGACGGAAACGTCCTGTCTGGCCACCTATGGACCCTACAATGATTGCCCTGGTTCAGCGGGAAAGATGCTCCCAATGGCTGAGGTAAGGCTGGTTGACGACTATGACAGCCCGGTTTCCCATGGCCAGGTGGGAGAAATTGTGGTGAAAGGCCCCATGGTGTTTAAAGGGTACTGGAATCTGCCGGAGGACAACGAATACACCTTCAGGGGCGGATGGCATCACACCGGTGATCAGGGGCGGTTCGATGAGGATGGGTTTCTCTGGTATGCGGGTCGCAAGGCTGAAAAGGAGCTGATCAAACCGGGTGGGGAAAACGTCTATCCGGCGGAGGTTGAAAAGACCATTTCTGAGCATCCGGCCATAGCGTCCACAGTTGTTTTCGGTGTTCCGGATCCCAAATGGAAAGAAGGGATCAAAGCCGTCTGCGTGTTGAAAGAAGGGGAATCCGTTGATGCTCAAGCGTTGATCAATTTTGTGGGGGAACGGATTGCACGGTACAAGAAACCGCGATATGTTGAGTTCGTCACCGAATTGCCATTGTTGGAAGATGGCGCCTTGGACAGGGCAAAGGTAAAAGATCTTTATGGTGGCGATCAGTAGGTGGGATCTTTTTCGAGTGGGAGGCATTTCAGGTTGGGCAAAAAATTAAAAAAAATCCTGAAAATTCCTTTGATACTGTTGTGTTTTGCTGTTCCGATTGCGGGCTGGATTTGGTATGGTGAAGGAGGGATGGTTCGTCTTTGCCGGACTGAAGTGGAGCGGAAGGAGTGCCTTGATCGTATCCGAAAGCTTGTGGCCGAAAACCAGGCGCTTATCGAAGAGGTCCACCGCTTTCGTACAGATATGACATATGTGGAATCCGTTGCCAGAAACGAGCTTAACCTGATTCGAGGAAACGAGGTTATTTACCGTTTTAAAAAAGGTGAAACTGGGGATTAGACAATGGAAAACACGGCTTTATATGAAGAAATTCTGAAGGCTGGGCCCTCTCAAAGCACCTTGTACATTATTCTGGGCCGAATCAGGGATGAAGGCCGCGTCAATGAAGTGGTCAGATGGTGCATGACGTTTTTGAGGGTCTATCCGAAAGATCTTTATTTGAGAATGCTGCTTGCGGAGTGCTACCTTCACATGGGATCAATCGGGCAGGCGGAAACTGAATTTCTGAAAGTTTCATCCATGATGAATGATTTGCTTCCCGTCCATGCCAGGCTTTCCGGGATTTATGCAAAGCAGAAGCGGTTTACAGAGGCGGCCGGTGAGGCTGAAATCTTCCTGGCACACCACCCGGAAGATCCTGAAATGCGTGAACTGCTTAAAGAGGTTGAAGAAGCGGGGGATGTGGCAGCAGGGGGGCCGGAAGGGCGTGATCAAGAATGGCCTGTTCTGCCGGATGATGATGCAGAATCCCTGGTAGGCTTTGCCACACCCACCATTGCCGAGCTTTATTTCAGCCAGGGGCAGCTGGAAGCTGCGGTGGAAACCTACAAAAAGGTTATTGAAGAACATCCCGACGACAGCGCTTCTGCCCAGCGGCTTTCGCAACTGAAAGACGAGTTGGAAGCCAGCCGTCCCAGCGTAGCGGAAGAGTCCCATAATGAGCATGCGCAAGAAGAAAAGCTGCTCACCATGCTGGAGAAGTGGCTTCCCAGGGTGGGGGAGATCAAATATGGTTGAAAAACCACCCAATTTCGGGTTTACGGCAACCGGTATCGGGAGTGTGCCGTTCTTGGAGGTGGAAGCGACCTGCCGGGAAATAAATCGGCTTTTCCCGCATATGCCCTTCTGGCCGCAGTTCGTGAATCGCAGCTATTTCGAGGATATGAGTGTTCAATACAGTGAAGGGCTTCCGCTACTGGTGGTAAACCAGGAGAAACGGAGTTTGACCGTCTCACGGACTGACGACAGGGAGTCGGAACTGGTGCGTTTTTATGAGCGGTTCCTCTCTGACGATGTTGAGGCTTTTGCCATCAGTGAGGCTTATGCCCCCGGACTATATACCTTGATGACGTCTTTGGATGAACCCAAATCGGGTAAACCATATTATATCAAAGGGCAGACTGTCGGCCCGATTACCTTCACGTCGGGGATCCTGGGGTTGGATGGAAGGCCTGTCATCCATGATCCTGAGCTGTCGGAAGCCCTGGTCAGGGGGCTGGCCATTAAGGCGCTCTGGCAGGCAAGGGTGCTCGAAAAATCAGGAAGACGCCCGGTTATTTTTTTGGACGAACCGTCACTTTCGGGTTTTGGGTCGGCCTTTTCCTCAATCCAGCGGCAGGATGTGATTGATAAGCTTCAAATGACGATATCCTATCTCAAAGATCATTCCGAGTGCCTGGTGGGAATACATTGCTGTGGCAATACGGATTGGGCAATGGTTATGGCGGCCGGACCGGACATTATCAATTTTGATGCATTTGAGTTCATGGAACATTTCCTGCTTTACCCGAAAGGTATCTCAGATTTTCTGCAAGGGGGCGGCACCATTGCGTGGGGTATCGTGCCCACATCCGGTTTCACGGGCGATGGATCGGAAAAGGAACTTTTGAAAAAGGTCGGTGAGGGTATTAAAAAGATGAAGAAAACAGGTATAAGTCCACAGACAATTGCCGAAAGGTCTATTTTTACGCCGTCTTGCGGCATGGGTTCCATGACCCCGGTTAATGCACGTTCAGCCATGAACCTGCTGGCCCGACTGCAAGCCGAATACCTTGCTTCAGGGTACTGAATCATCTTTATTGATACCATTATTCCATGAAAAATCGTGCGGTGGTGAATGTTTTTTCGCCTATCAGAAAAACGGTGCCAGGGGTTGTTTTTCTGGGGATTTTGAAACTATTGAGGTCGATCATCTTTAACTCATATAAATTCTTGACAAAAGAAAGACCATGGGATATGTTCCATATGCGTTATGGAAAGAAGGGTGGTGAGGGCTTTAACAGCAGGAATATCCGGGGTTTTTTGTTTCGGCATTAATCGTTTTTGCGGGGGGCAGTTCAGGCCCGGCTTTCAGGGCGGGATTTTTCGTCAACATCTGTAGCGAGGAGGGAAGATAATGAACAAGGGTGATTTGATAAATGAGGTGGCCAAAGCTGTGTGTACCAAGAAGGAAGCGCAAGCTGCAGTGGATTGCGTTTTTGCAAGTATCACCGATGCTTTGAAGCGTAAGGATAAGGTTACGATCATCGGGTTCGGGACCTTTAAGGCAGAAGAGAGAAAAGCGAGGAAAGGCATTAACCCCCAGACCGGTAAGGCCATTAATATTGCAGCAAAAACGGTCCCGAAATTTGTGGCTGGAAAGGCTTTGAAGGAGGCTGTTTAGTTATAAAAAAATGGGTAGCATTCCCCATGGCTCTTATTGGATATTTTCATTTCAGTAAGGGCTTTTTTTTGCCGAGACCCCTAAGAAAAGAGGGTGTGAAATATGAAAATTGCGGTAAGCGGAAAGGGAGGCGTTGGTAAAACCACCTTTGCGTCCTTTTTGATAAAAGCACTGACCAATGAAGGAAAAAAGGTCCTGGCGATTGATGCGGACCCGGATGCCAATCTGGCGCAGGCTCTGGGGGTTGATAAAAGTGAGGAAATCGTTCCCATTTCAGAGATGAAGACGCTCATTGAAGAAAGAACCGAAGCCAAAATCGGCTCCATGGGGTCTTTTTTCAAGTTAAATCCAAAGGTCGGTGATTTACCTGAAAAGCTGTCCGTGGAAGTGGATGGGGTCAAGGTGATGGTCATGGGCGGCGTGAAAAAAGGGGGCGCGGGATGCGTCTGCCCTGAGAGTGTCTTGCTGAAAAGGCTTGTCTCTCATGTGGTGTTGGCCAGGGATGAGGTGGTTGTCCTGGATATGGAGGCGGGGCTTGAACATTTGGGCAGAGGGACCGCCATGTACGTGGATCAGCTCATTGTGGTGGTTGAGCCGGGAAGACGAAGTATTGAAACGGCGCATCAGATTCGTCGTCTGGCCGATGACATCGGTTTAAAGAAGTTGAGTTTTGTGGGAAATAAACTGCGATCCGACAAGGACAAAGACTTTCTGTTGAAAGAAATGAAGGATTTTTCATTTATAGGATTTATGCCCTACAGAGAGGAAATTAGCGATGCGGACCGCGACGGCCGCCCCCCCTTTGAAAACGATGCGGACACCCTCAGGGACGTCAGTGAAATGCTCTCGAAATTGAAAGACTAAAGGAGAATGAAACATGGGAGAAAGAGTTTATAATTTTAACGCGGGTCCCGCTGCATTGCCTTTGCCCGTTCTGGAAGAGATTCAGGCGGAACTGCTCGATTATAAAGGATCGGGCATGTCTATTATGGAAGTGAGCCATCGCTCCAAATGGTTTGATGATGTGATCAATGATGCGGTTGAAAGGACCAAACGGTTGCTGGGTCTCGGGGATGATTTTGATGTTCTTTTCATTCAGGGAGGCGCCAGCCTGCAGTTCTGCATGATCCCCATGAACCTGAGCGTTGAGGGCCGGCCCGTGGATTATATCAATACGGGAACCTGGTCCACCAAAGCCATTAAAGAGGCCGAAATTCAGGAGAAGGACGTACAGGTCATTGCTTCGTCTGAAGACAAGAACTTTTCCTATATCCCAAAGTCATATCAGGTCAGCAACAATGCGGCTTACCTTCATTTCACCAGCAACAATACCATCAAGGGGACCCAGTGGGCCCAATTCCCGGATGCGGGAGATGTTCCGCTGGTTTGTGACATGAGTTCTGATATTATGAGTCGGCCATTCGATGCAAAACCCTTTGGCCTCATTTATGCCGGTGCACAGAAAAACATCGGGCCATCCGGAACGGCCATGGTGATTATCAGGAAAGACATGCTGCAAAGAACCCCGGATAATCTACCCTCTATGCTGAAATATACGACGTTCGCCGGCAAGAATTCCATGTACAATACCCCTTCCTGCATCGTCATTTATACGGTCGACCTGGTTCTGAAATGGCTCGAGGAAACCGTGGGTGGCCTTGATAAAATGCGAGAGATCAATCAGGAAAAAGGGGCACTGATCTATGATTTTATTGATCAGTCCGGTTTTTACAACGCAACCGCAGAAAAGGACAGCCGCTCCCTGATGAATGTGACTTTCAGACTTCCCAGTGAAGATCTGGAGAAGAAATTTGTGGCGGACGGCCTGAAGGCAGGGATGGGCGGTTTGAAAGGACATCGTTCGGTGGGCGGTTGCAGGGCTTCCATTTACAATGCCAGCGGAATGGATGCGGTTAAAGCCCTGGTGGATTTCATGATTGATTTTGAAAAGAAGGAAGGGTGATTTTTCGGGGTGACCGGTTTTGCAAAGAACAAGAATTTCCGAGATTTTTAAGACAGAGGCCATTGGAACACACGTTACGGTGGCGGGATGGGTCAGGACTCGCAGGGATTCAAAAGGCGGCTTTTCGTTCATTGAAATAAACGATGGTTCCGCCTTTTCCGGCTTGCAGATTATTGCGGACCAGGACTTGCCCAACTACCATAGCCATGTGCTGAAATTGCAGACCGGTTGCTCCATTATTGCCGACGGCACCCTGGCGGCTTCCCCCGGAAAAGGCCAGAAGGTGGAACTGAAAGCCGATAATATCCAAGTGGTGGGTTGGGCTGATCCGGAAGTTTACCCGTTACAGAAAAAACGGCATTCTTTTGAGTTTTTAAGGACCATTGCCCACCTGAGACCCAGGACCAACACATTTGGGGCGGTGGCCAGGGTTCGAAACGCCATGGCTTCGGCCATCCATGGGTTTTTTCAGGAAAAAGGGTTTTTGTACATCCATACCCCCATTCTGACCGGGAGCGATTGTGAAGGGGCTGGGGAGATGTTCCGGGTGACGACACTGGATCCGGCTAAGGTCCCAATGGAGAAAGGGCAGGCGGATTACAGCCGGGATTTTTTCGGCGGATCAAGCCATTTGACCGTCAGCGGGCAGTTAGAGGCGGAGGTTTACGCTCTGGCCATGGGTGACGTCTATACGTTTGGTCCCACATTCAGGGCTGAAAACTCCAATACTTCTCGGCATCTGGCTGAGTTCTGGATGGTGGAGCCTGAGATGGCTTTTTGCGATCTGGAAGGGGACGTGGCGCTAGCCGTTGAATTTCTGAAATATGTTTTTGCTTATGTCCTGGAACATTGTTCCGAGGATATGTCCTTCTTCAACCGGTTCATTGATAAGTCGGCAATTCAAACCCTTGAAAATCTGGTGAACCAGGATTTTAAAATACTGACTTACACGGAAGGGATCAAGCTGCTGGAAAAGGCTAAAACGAAGTTTGAGTTTCCCGTGGCGTGGGGCAGCGACATCCAGTCCGAACATGAGCGGTATTTATGTGAAAAGGTTTTTAACGGCCCTGTGGTCCTCATAGACTACCCCAAGGATATCAAGGCTTTTTACATGAAGATGAATGATGACCAAAAGACTGTACGGGCCATGGATGTGCTGGTGCCGAAGATTGGAGAGATCATCGGCGGCAGCCAGCGTGAGGACGACCATGATATCCTCCATTCACGCATTACCCACATGGGTTTCGACCCGGATGAGTACTGGTGGTATCTGGAACTTAGAAAGTTCGGTTCGGTGCCCCACGCAGGATTTGGTCTCGGCTTTGAGCGGTTGATTCAGTTCGTGACCGGTCTTTCCAATATCCGGGACGTGATCCCTTTCCCCAGAACCCCCGGCAATATCTCCTTTTAAGACTGAAGCCGTTTTTCCAGAAGAGTGTAACGTTTCAGCGTTTTGTTGTTGCGGATGCCGATGGCCAGGGCTTTGCGGGTTCCCACCAGGATCACCAGTTTTTTGCCCCGCGTGACGGCTGTATAGATCAGGTTCCGCTGCAACAACATGTAATGCTGGATCAGAATGGGGACGATGACGGCCGGGTATTCAGACCCCTGGGATTTGTGGACGGAAACGGCGTAGGCCAGGATCACTTCATCAAGATCCGTAAAATCGTATGGTAATTCACGACCCTCAAAAGAGATGATCACTTCCCGGGTTTCCGGCTCCAGGCCAACGATCCGTCCCATGTCGCCGTTAAACACTTCTTTGTCGTAATTGTTTTTAATCTGCATGACCTTATCGCCCATACGAAATGTGCGGTTACCCCGTTCGATCCCTCGGGTATTCTGATTCAGTTGGCTCTGCAGCGCCAGATTGAGGTTGCCGGCCCCGACCACGCCTCTGTGCATGGGGGTCAACACCTGAATGTCGTTCATGGGGTCAAACCCGAAATAATCCGGTACCCTTTTACCTGCAAGGTCAAGAATGGTATTTAACACCTGTTCAGGGTCTTCCTGTTCAATGAAAAAGAAATCACTTTTTCCCCCGGGGTTTTGACGCAGGGGCATTTTTCCCCCATTAATCCGATGTGCGTTGACAATGATGCGACTTTCCCTGGCCTGGCGAAAGATCTTATCCAGTACCACCACGGGAATTGCAGCGCTTGCCATGATGTCTTTCAAAACATTTCCCGCGCCTACGGAAGGGAGTTGGTGAATGTCACCCACCAGAATAAAGGTGGCTCCAAGGGGAATGGCCTTGAGGAGATGATGCATGAGGATGGTGTCAATCATGGAGGCTTCGTCCACAATAAGGAGGTCGCAGGGCAGGGGGTGCTTTTGGTTTTTTTTAAACCCCCCCTTTTTCATGCTGTACTCCAGCAGCCTGTGAAGGGTCCTGGCCTCATGGTTTGTGGCCTCTGACATGCGTTTGGCGGCTCGCCCTGTGGGTGCGGCCAGTTGTATGCGGATTTTCAGCGGTGAAAAAATTTTTAAAATGGCGTTTATGATGGTTGTTTTGCCGGTTCCGGGTCCTCCCGTGACCACCAGGACTTTGCTTTGGGACGCTTCCTTGATGGCTTCAACCTGGTTCTCAGCCAGGCCTATGGAGAGTCGTTTTTGAACCCACTCCACGGCTTTCTCCGCATCAATGGCCCTGATGGCTTTGGGCGCCTTGAAAAGCCTTTTCATCCGTGCGGCAATACCCGTTTCGGACACATGGAATTTTTTGAGGAAGACCCCCTTGTTGTTTTCCAGAAGCGTTTCGGAATCATCGTTTAAATTTTCAAGAACGATTCTGTTGGCAAGAACGTTGGCACCCATGGCCTGGCTGATCAGATCTCGATTAATCTCCAGCATTTCCTGGCATTTTTGAACCAGCGGTTCGTAAGGAAAATAAACATGCCCCTCGTCCGCCAGCTGATGAAGGATATAGAGGATCCCCGCTTCCGCACGGATCTGGCATTGCTTGTCAAACCCCAGTTTTTCAGCGATTCCATCAGCAGTCACAAACCCGATGCCGAAGATATCCATAGCCAGTTGATAGGGGTTTTCCTGAACCACTTGGATGGACTGATCGCCGTATTGTTTGAATATTTTGGTGGCATAGCCCGAGCTGACGCCATGGGTCTGGAGAAACAGCATGACTTCCCGAATCTCTTTTTGTTCCTCCCAGGCCGCTTTGATCATGGCGATTCGTTTTTTTCCGATGCCCGCCACCGAAACCAGACTGTCCGCGTCAGTTTCGATCACATCCAGGGTGGTTTCCCCGAATTTCTTGACGATCCGTTTTGCCATGACCGGTCCGATGCCCTTGATGAGGCCTGAGCCCAGGTATTTCTGAATGCCGTAAACCGTGGCCGGCACCTCTGTTTTGTAATGGGTGATCTTGAACTGCTCGCCAAACTTGGGATGGTTGGACCATTCTCCCTTGAGTTCAAGGATCTCACCGGGGGTGGGCGCCATCATGCTGCCTACGGCGTTTACGAGGTCTTTCTGACCGTATACCTTGAGTTTGACAACACTGTAGCCATTCTCTTCGTTGGTATAGGTGATTCTTTCGATCTGGCCTTTGAGGTGGGTAAGCATTTCCCATGCCCTATTATGAGTGTAGAGATCCCCTGCAGCGATACGGGCCCCTTGTTTTGTCATTCTCCAATACCAAAGTGCGCGTGAAATAAGGACTATACAAATGTTGCTGAAAAGTCAACGCTCCGCTAGAAAACTCCAAAATCATGGGAAATTTAGGCATTATGGAGAAGGCAGGTCTCAGCAAAGGATTTATGGGAAGTCCAAAAGGGGTTTGGAAAAGATCGCTCGGTTCCAAATTTCTCACAAAGGAATTCTGAAACCAAGCTCTTTTTTGAATTCCCGCGTCAATTCGACGTTTTTAAGTCATACAGCACAGGCTTATTTTAAATGCCATTTTTTTTAACTTGACTTCTTTCTGATGATATCTTAGAAAAATGCAGACTCAGGTGCTCTAAATGAGCTTAACAGGGAACTCCGTTAAAACGGGACGGGCCCGCCGCTGTGATCTCTGCTCTCTTTTTTTATGAGGGCAACTCTTTTGGCATTTTTTTCGACCACTGTTCGATCCAGACTTTGTATGAATGGGAAGGTTGCCAAAAGGGGGAGGGAGTCAGAAGACCTGCCTGAGTTATGAACCCCACCGGTTGCGTGGCCGCATTGGTTGGGTTGGATCTTGAGGATAAAAAAGGGAAATCCCCGGGTCGATTTTTTCGGTTCGGGGTTTTTTTTGCCCGCAGGCCCCGACTGAAAAATGTTAGGCATTTTTCAATGCGTGGTGGGTTAACCATATGTTGTGGGTCAAAAAAAGGGGTGTCACATGTTGAATGATAAATTCAGGTTTTTGAATTTCTCTTTGGGCTTAATGATGGTTTTTCTTTTTCCGGCTCTTGCAATGGCCGAAGAGGAGGAGATGACGGCTCCCAAGGCCGAAAATGTCCTGGATGAGATCGTGGTAACGGCTACCAAGACCGAAGAAAAACGCAAGGACGTATCCAGTTCTGTTATTATTATCGATGCATTGGATATTGAAGAATCTCCAGCGAAAACCCTTGGTGAGCTTCTTGCCAATGATCCTGGCATTGATTGGAGAACCCGCGGCGACTATGGAGGGGCTCGTCAGGAAATCCATATCCGGGGTATGGGGGGGAATGCCACACAGATTCGCGTTAATGGTGTGGAAATCAACTCCCCGTCTCTCGGGGTAGCGGATGTCAATAGAATCCCCCTTAACAATATTGAACGTATCGAGGTGGTCAAAGGATCAGGCTCAGTACTCTATGGTTCCGGGGCCATGGCCGGTACCATCAACATTATTACGAAAAGGCCTGAAAGAGAAAAAATCGATCTTAAGGCGACTGCCGGAGTTGGCACACAGGGCAGCTACCGGCTTGCCTTGGAGCAGGGAATGTTTGCCACCGATGACCTCGGGTATTACCTGACAGCCAATCGTTACAGAACATTGGGGTTTCGGTCCAACAGCGATCTAATCCAGAATGACGCTAGCCTCAACCTGGTGTTTGACAGAGGGGAAATCCTGAACGTCAGTTTATATGGCGACTATATTTATAGGGATTATGGAGTACCGGGCGTACAGCCTCCAGAAGGGACACAGAGCTACTCCATCAACGGCACGGAGTTCTTTAATACGGAATCCGCCAGTCTCCTTGACAGGGGAAGGGATAACGATGGCCATGGGGTTCTTCATATAAAAAGCCGGCCAACGGACTGGATAGATCTCAAATTTCGTGGGGATTACACCTATATGGAGGCATACAATTACAACCGTTACAGTTATTCCGGTAAAGGTGCAAGAACATGGGTCACCAACAAGGTTTTGGGGCTTGAAGGAGATGTGGACTTCAAGCCGTTTACAGGCGCAAATTTACTTGTAGGTGCGGAATACAAGCACTATGACTGGGAAAACAAGAGCACGGATCTAAACTCTTTCGGGCAGGATGTGGCGGGTTCCACCTCCGTGACTTCCAATACAATACACACCACGGGAGTTTATGCGGAAGCCCAATACAGGCCATGCCGGTACGTCAAGGGGGTGGCCGGCCTAAGGCATGAAGATAATTCCCAGTTTGGCACTGAAGACCTACCCCGATTCGGCCTTATTGTGAATCCTTTAGAAAGCACGGTCCTGAAATTCAACTATGGAAAACATTTCCTTGCGCCCACGCCCAATGATCTTTACTGGCCTGCAGGGCCCTATACCAAGGGAAATCCCAACCTCAAACCGGAAACGGGATGGCATTTTGATGCGGGCATTGAACAGGAACTATTTGAAAACAAGTTGTTTTTTACAATGGCCTATTTTAGTTGGGATTTGAAAAACAAGATCCTTTGGGGACCGGACAGCAGTTGGGTATGGACCCCCCAAAATCTGGACAGTTCCAAGGCGGACGGCCTCGAGATGGGAACCAAAATCGGACCATTTTATGATATCACCTTTTCCTTCGATTACACCTATACCAACGCGAAAGAAGAGAATCAATACGTTACGCGGCGTTCCACCTATACCCCTAAGAACCTTTTCAAAGGGAGCTTGACATACTGGGCCCCCTTTGGTTTGACTGCCAAGGCAACGGTCCGCTACATGGGTGATCGTTATTTTTATGGAACCGACCAAACCATAACAAGTCCTAAAGATATTTTGGATTCTTATACAACTTTGGATATGCGAGTTGAGAAACGTCTTTTTGAAAACTGGATTTTCTCGCTTGAGGGCAATAATCTCTTTAACAAGTCATATGATACCTATTTTGGATCCTTTACCGATCCGACCACCCGGCAGACAACCGCAGGCAGATACCCGGGTTCAGGGCGTTCGATGTTTTTCCAGGTTTCTTATGAATTTTAGGCAAGTTTATTTGGAAGGGGCGATGTTCGCCCCTTTTTATTGGCTGCAAATGTGACCCTTTGATGGACACTGTGTGGGTTGTAAGGGTGGCTTAATACCAGGGGCCCCAAGGTCCCCAGGGTCCCCACATGCCGAAATTCATGCGGGCATCCATGTTGGATTGAGCGGCCCATCGGTAGTCCTGGGCCATTTTTCTTTGGGTGGCCAGCTTTTGAAACTGCTGATATGATTTTTCACTGCCCACGTACAGGCATCTACAGGTAGTGGCGTCAGCATAATAGAAATAGACCTTCCCCTCGTGCTGCTGGGGCACCAGTTTGCGCTGGGGCAGTTTTTCCAGGGCTGCCATTTTTGCAGGTGTTTCGGCAAGCTTCATTTTGAACCCCGAGGCGGCGAGCATCCTTTCCATTTCCATGGCGTTCTGTTTTTCAATGGCGGCGCATGACGTCAGAAAGGCTATCACTGCAAACAGAGCAAACATGCAAGCTGTTTTCTTAGTTGTTAACATGTCCATATCTCCTTATTTAGGCCGGTTTTATGATAATGAATTAGACGTCCGTGGGTTTTTGAAGCCTTGAGAGAACAATGTACTTGTCCTTGAAGTCCAATCTGAACCGGTCGCCCTCCGTAAATCCCGTTTCAACCAAGTGGCTTCTCGATATGCGAATCCCTTCATCCGTGAATTTTACAGGAGATGTTTCCCGGTAAAGGCCTTCAACTTCAATATAGCGCCTGAGTTTATAGGTTAGATATCCGACTTTGTATTGAAGGGTACGGAGGGATATGCCCGCTTCCTGGCAGATTCGTTCCGCCCGTTTGTATTTTTGAATGAAAAAGAGCAACTGCTTGTCAGAGGAGAGAATTTCCTGCCTTCTGGGAAGTTCACTGACCTTATCTTCCCTGGCAACCGCTTTGGTCCCGGGTTCGACTGCTCTTACGGGTTCAAGCGGTTCGGGCCTGGGTTCGGGGTCATTTGCAGGGGCAGCGGGTTTTGATGGCTCAGGTTCCGTTTCTTTAATGGGTTTATCTTCATCAGGAAGAAGCTGCTTAAGGTCATTATTCCACCGGTCCCAATTCGGAAGTGCTTTTTCCAGTTCGTCATTCCAGTTGTCCCAGGTTTCCCAGTCATTCTCTGAAGTGGCGCTTGCTGTACGCTCCCTTAATCTTTCTTCTTCCATCTTGAGTCTCCCTTACTTCGTGTGCTCATTGTCTCGAACGGAAGTTGAAAAGCCCGCCCGGTGATAAATGGGGGTTCGAAAAACTCAGGTTTTGGTTTCCGAGAAAATATTTTGATCCATAATGTTGTGGCGGAAGTGCATGGGAATCGAACCCACCTGACGAGGTTTTAGCCCGTCACACCGGATTTGAAGTCCGGGAGCCCCACCAGTGAGCTTTCCACTTCCACAAGCGTATTTCCAGTATTTTAACGAGGGCCGGTTTTTTTGTCAATGTATAGCCGCTCGTTTCTTCGCGGATGAAAATCCTGAATCCTAAAAATTCAGGAAACATGCTCGATAATGATGTTCAGGATCCTCCTGATAGGTTCAGCGGCGCCCCAGAGGAGTTGGTCCCCTACGGTGAAGGCAGCCAGGTATTCAGGTCCGATCAGCATTTTTCGAAGCCTTCCCACCGGTACTTCGAGGGTTCCGTTTACCGCCGCCGGCGTCAGTTTATCAAGCGTTGATGCTTTGTCATTGGGAACCAGGGTGACCCAGTCGTTTCCCTTTTGCAAGACATCCTCAATTTCATCCAGGGGCAGGTCTTTTTTCAGTTTAATGGTGAGGCCCTGGCTATGACACCGCATGGCCCCCACCCGTACGCACAGCCCGTCGATGGGAATGGGCGTTTCGGACCGGAGGATTTTATTGGTTTCCACAGAGCCCTTCCATTCTTCCCGGGTTTGTCCCGATTCCATTGGGACATCAATCCACGGCAAAAGGCTTCCGGCAAGGGGCGCCAGAAAGTTTTCCGTGGGAAAACCGGTATCTCGCATGGCCGCGGTGACCATCTCATCCACCACAATGGCCGAGGATTTGGGGTCGTCCACCAGGCTTTTGGCCACATTGCCCAGGATCCCCATCTGAGCGATGAGTTCCTTCATATTCTTAGCGCCCCCACCGGAAGCGGCCTGATAAGTCATGGCGGAAATCCATTCAATATGGTTCCCGGCAAAAAGGCCGGACAGGGCCATGAGCATGAGGCTGACCGTGCAGTTGCCCCCCACATAGGTTTTGATCCCGGCGGTAAGCCCGTCGTCGATGACCGATCGATTGACCGGGTCAAGAACGATAATGCTGTTATCATTAAGCCTGAGGGTTGAAGCCGAATCAATCCAGTAGCCTTTCCAGCCACTTTTGATGAGTTCCGGATGGACTTTCTGGGTGTAGCTTCCGCCCTGGCAGGTTATGATGACATCCAGTGAAGAGAGGTCCCCAATATCATAGGCATCCTTCAAGGGCGGTGCATCAAGGCCTGTTTCCGGCCCCTTGCCGCCCACATTGGACGTGCTGAAAAATATGGGCTCAAAGCCCTTGAAATCTCCTGCCTCTCGCATGCGACCCATGAGTACCGAACCCACCATGCCGCGCCAACCCACAAAACCGATTCGTAACATAAAATCCTCCTTGAAATGCTTTCCTGAGTGTCGCCGACCATCATTGTTTAATGGTGTTTATTTTTCAAGGGAAAAATTTCCCGATCCGTTCCTTTTTCAAACCGGGAATCCATGTTTCGCCCTTCGATCATCTCTAAGGCATTATTTCATTGATGCGGCGCAAAGCATTCTGTTAGAATATCGCGATAAAGTATTCAGATTTGAGGAGAGAAACAGCACATGGGACTTCTGATTAGATGGTTGGTTCTCACAGTGGCGATAATCGTTGCGTCCTATCTCATTCGGGGAATAGAGGTCAATGGCTTTTTCAGCGCTTTTTTCGCGGCGGCCATTTTGGGTGTCCTGAACGTTTTTTTCAGGCCCATTCTATTGATATTGACCCTTCCGATCAATATCCTGACACTCGGTTTTTTTACGTTCATCATCAATGCGGTTTTGCTCAAGATGGCTTCGGGCGTAATCTCCGGGTTTGTGGTGCATGGTTTCTGGTCGGCGGTTTTCGGTGGTTTGATTATCAGCGTGGTAACGTGGCTGCTGAATTCGTTTATCAACGATCAGGGCCGAGTGGGCTACACGGATTTAAGGCGAAGAGACGATGGCCGGTGGGAATAGGACAGCGTGAATTCGCCAGTCATAAAAGCGACCCTTGATTTAAAGGCTGTTGCGATCCTGACAGGCTTGTGCATGCTGTGGGGTTTCAACGCTGTGACCATCAAAGTAAGCAATGAAGGTATTGCGCCCGTCTTTAGCGCGGGGATTCGTTCCGTGATTGCTGTCATCGCACTGGCGATCTGGATGCGAGCGAAAAAGGTCCCTCTTTTTCCATCCAACCTTTTTGACGGCGTGGTGGTCGGGCTTCTGTTCGGGACGGAATTTGCGTGTTTGTATGCTTCCCTGTTGTACACCACGGCATCTTCCGCGTGGATTCTTTTGTACGCGACGCCCTTTTTTCACGCTGTGGGGGCGCATTTCTTTCTGAAGAATGATCGCCTTACGGTCTATAAGACCACCGGTCTCATCCTGGCATTTATCGGCATCATTGTTCTTCTCAGCAAACACCTTGGCGTACCGTCCTGGGTGGGTCTTGTGGGCGATCTTCTGGCATTTGCAGCTGCAGCTCTGTGGGCCTTAACCACCATTTACATCAAACGACGTCTTGTGGGATCGGTTTCCTTTCACAATACCCTCTTTTATCAAACGATTTTCTCCATTCCGATCCTTTTTTTGATCAGCTTCCTTATGAAAGAAACCCCCATCGATCATTTAGACGGCGTGATTGTTCTGTCGGTGGTGTTCCAAGGGATTGTTGTGGCTTTCATAAGCTACCTTCTATGGTTTTATCTGGTGCATGAATACCCGGTCAGCAGATTGAGCGCGTTCACTTTTCTGACCCCGGTATTTGCCACAATTTCGTGCGTGGTTTTTCTCCATGAACCAATGACATGGAAGTTGTCGGTTTCCTTAATTCTTGTGAGCCTGGGAATCTATGTTGTCAACATGAAACCTTTAAAACCGGCAGGTTAACAATCTAATTCCGCTGTTTTCGTTACTCAATGTTCTGATGTGAAGACATGGGCATATAGGGTGGAAATCCATTTAAAATTGAGAACCGAGGTGTTCTTTGTTGATCGGGTTTTATGCCCGCGCCCTGCCGCTGCTCCCCAGATCATATCGCTGGCATTGAAATCCTTCGCCGAAATTACACCATACGCAAAGTCCCGGTGTTTCTTCCATAAATGCCATTTTGGCATCGCAATTGGAGCAAAGGTATTCTTCCCCCGTCTTCATGGGACCGTCACAGGGAACCACGGTCATGGGGCAGAGGTCGATGCATCGACCGCATTCATTGCAGAGATCGGTTTTCAGGTTAAAGGGCGCTTCTACACGGCGATCTTTGCCTCGTCCTATAAAGGCAAGGGGTTTAATCCCCAAAGTTCCTGGACAGACGCGAACGCAACGCCCGCACAAAATGCAATTGCTGTTGTGGAATGAATACCGCACGTCCCGGACCCCGCATCGCTTGGCAACGTCCTGAACCGCACGGGAATTCGGTGCTTCCGCAACCAGCAGTTCCGCAATGTTGCGGCGCAGTTTTATGATCTTTTCCGTATTGCTCCGGATCACCATGCCTTCCTTTACGCGAAGGGTGCAGGACGTGGTGATGTTGGAACGACCATTTAGAACATGTTCCACAATACAGAGCCGGCAGGCACCGATATCCTCCACATAGGGCACACGGCACAGATGGGGAATGCAGATGCCGGAATCGAGGGCCGCATCCAGCACGCTGGTTCCTTTGGGAGCCTCAATGGACATCCCGTCGATATCGATATTCACATACTGAGTCATGGATCACCTCTCTTAACGAACTTGAATCGCGTCAAATTTGCAACTGCTTCTGCAGATGCCGCATTTTTCGCACATGGCCAGGTCAATTTCATGGGGCTGTTTTTTTTCGCCTCTGACGGCATTGTGAGGGCATTCTTTCAAGCATACGCCGCAGCCCGTACATATTTCCGGGTCGACCCAGTAAGTGATCAGGGCCTGGCATACCCCGCCGGGGCATTTCTGTTCGTGGATGTGGGCGTCATATTCATCCCGAAAATAGCGCAAGGTGGAGAGCACGGGATTGGCCGCTGTTTTTCCCAATGCACACAGGGACGTTTCACTGACGGTCCAGGCCAGATCTTCCAGGAGATCTATGTCCTCCCTCTTTCCGCGGCCTTCCGTGATGCCCGTTACGATTTCCAACATTCGATCGATTCCCAGGCGGCAGGGTACGCATTTGCCGCACGACTCATCCTGAAGGAACGTCAGAAAGTATTTGGCCACATCCACCATGCAGGTGTCTTCGTCCATCACCACGATGCCGCCGGAACCCACCATGGACCCCGCCTCGGCAAGGGCTTCGAAATCGAGCGGCAGATAAAGTTTGTCCAAGGGCAGGCATCCGCCTGAGGGTCCCCCTGTCTGGACGGCCCGTACCGCTTTTCCCGAAGGTCCGCCGCCGATGTCGAATACCACCGTTTCAAGGGTCGTTCCCATGGGAACTTCCACCAGACCCGTGTTTTTGATGTGACCGGTCAGCGCCAGGATTTTGGTGCCCTTGCTGTTTTGAGACCCCTTTGCAGCGAAACTGTCCGCCCCTTTTTCCAGGATGGACGGTACGTTGGCCCAGGTTTCCACATTGTTTAGCACCGTGGGCTTATGCCATAGACCGTCTACCACGGAATGGACGTCCTTGGGATGCGGTTCGCCCACCTTACCTTCCAGGGATGCCATTAGCGCCGTTGATTCGCCGCAGACAAATGCACCGCCCCCCCGGGCCACCTCAACGTCAAATGAGAACGGGGTTCCGAAAATGTTTTCGCCTAAGATGCCCATTTCTCTGGCCTGTTCTATGGCCATGCGAATGTGCTTTACCGCCAGAGGGTATTCATTTCGCACATATACATAGCCCTCCCAGGCGCCCACGGCCCAGGCCCCGATCATCATGCCTTCCAGCACCAGGTGCGGATTTCCTTCCAGGACGCTGCGGTCCATATAGGCGCCGGGATCCCCTTCGTCGGCGTTGCAGATCACATATTTTTCATCCCCCGGGGCTTCACGGCACTGGTCCCATTTGCGGCCGGTGGGAAAGCCGGCCCCGCCGCGGCCCCTTAACCCGGATCGTTTGATCTCCTCGACCACATTTTCAGGTGAAATGTCCGAGAGTACTTTAGCGATGGCCGAATAGCCGCCGATGGCAATGTAATCTTCAATGTTGCAGGGATCCACCTGTCGGTTCTGGGCCAGCAGCTGCCGATCCTGGGCCTGGTAGAATGGAATGTCCGATTCCTTTTCAATGATTTTTCCGGAGACGGGATCCGTGTAAAGCAGGCGCTCGATCACTTCGCCTTTGCCCACGGTCCTTTGGACAATCTCCTCGGCATCGTCCGGAGAGACGTGGCAATAGAATGTGTTATCGGGCTCCACCACCAGGATGGGACCCTGTTCGCAGAACCCATGGCATCCCGTGGGGCGCACCAGGATATCGGTTGCAAAGCCCTGTTTCAGTAGTTCCGATTTGATGTTGTTGATGAGGTCATGGGAACGGGATGCCTGGCATCCTGTCCCACCGCACAGGACCAGGGTTTTTCGAAAGTTTTCCCGGTAGGCTTGAAGGTTTTTCCGAAGGGCTTCCAGATCATTGATGGCGTTGATCTTGTTCATGCAGATTTCCCCCCGTTGATGAATGGCTCAGTTTAGTGATGAGTTTTCGCACTTTTCCGGCATTCATGTGGTGATAGCACGATCCGTTCTCCGTCACCACCGGCCCGAGAGCGCAGGCGCCTAAGCAGTTCACCTGCTCGATGGTAAAGAGACCGTCTTCCGTCATTTCATTGGGGGCAACGCCCAGTTGACCCGTGGCCTGGTTGAGCACCATTTTTGAGCCTCGCACGTGACACGCTGTTCCCGTGCATACGGTGAGCACATTTTTGCCACGGGGTTTCAATGAAAAGGCCTTATAAAAAGAAGCCACGGCATAAACTTCCGTAAGGGGCACGCCCAGTTCTTTAGATGTGTCCCTCATGGCCGATTCAGAAATGTATCCCTCCCGGGCTTGAACATCCTGAAGCACTTCGATGAGCTGATGGGGTTGACTCTTGCGCCCCTCCAGAATTGTGGCAAGCTTCGATTCGGACATATAAACCTCCCTTGATTGATATTTTTGGGTTGACAACGCGTAGGGTATAGGTCAAGATACGTTCCGTAAATACAATAAAAATACCCCCTTAGTGCCCATAATTAATAGGTCCTAGAAGGACCTATTAAATACCTATTGAATGCCCATTATTGAGTTTATCAGGAAGAACCCATGACCCGGCCAACATTTTCTTCACCTAAAGACGTCGGTAGGAATTTCCAAAGCGAAAACCGGGATCTCTTCCACTTATGGCGCATTCCTTTCAACAACGAAACCGATCCTTCAAAACTGATGAGGGCGCTTCGGGAGCGGATCAAGGAGTTGAACTGCCTGTACGGCATTGCCCGGCTGGCGGAGCTTCACCCGGATTCTGTTGAAGATCTGTTGCGGGATCTGGTGAATGTTTTACCCTATTCGTGGCAGTATCCGGAAATTGCCTGCGCCAGGATCGTTTTCAAAGGAGAGACCCACAAGAGCAGCGGATTCAAGATGACCCGATGGCGGCAGTCGGCTCGAATTCTTATGTACAATGAGCCGGTGGGCGAGGTGGCCATATTCTATCTGGAAGAAAGCCAACCGGCGGATGAGGGCCCTTTTCTTCATGAGGAAAGAGCATTGTTGGACGCATTGGCCGAACGTATCGGCAGCACGGCCATGCGGATTTCAGCGGAAGTTGAACTACAGGAAACCAACCAGCAGTTGATGTTGGAACGAAAGGCATTGAAGGAGGCCAACTCCGCACTTCGCGCCGTTCTGGCAAGAATCGAGGAAGAAAAGCAGGGAATCTACAGGGATGTGAAGATCAATATTGACAAGATTATTATGCCCCTGCTGCATGCCCTTGCGCTGGATCTTCCCCAAAGCAAGTGGAAATATATCGAGGTTCTCAAGACCAATCTTGATGATATCGTGTCTCCGTTTGTCAATAATCTGTCGAAAAACTACCTGTCCCTGACGCCGACAGAAGTGAACATCTGCAACCTGATCCGAAATGGACTTCAGACCAAGGAAATCGCCCAAATGCGGGGCGTATCCGCCGCCACCATCAAGCGGCATCGGGAACACATCCGGCGAAAACTCAAAATTGCCAACAGTAATATTAACCTGACTACCTACTTGCAATCCAACGTGCAAACGAAAGCCTGAGCCAATATGGAGGTCGGGGAAGAGGTGTCTTTTGTTGGGAAAAAGAGGGTAAAAAAAGGTCCTCAGACAGCCATTTTGGTGTCTGAAGACCTTTTCTGCTTATGCTACTGAAGCATCAGCGCATCAGTGGTTATTAGCTGTTGAGGATTTTCCGGGCGCTTTCGTCGTTCACATCCGCAACATGGGGAATCCCGGTTTCTTTTGCGGTCTCCCGGTTGCCGCTCATGAGGTCGCTGCGAGCAATTTTGTCGAGAGAAAATTTCCTGGCCCCGGCCATCAATTGCTGCAACCCACACCCGAGTTTGTCCGCCAGTGTGCAGAATGCAATGGCGCCGTAGGGGATGTTTTTCATTTCATCTTTGCCCACTTTCTTCTGCAAATCAAAATATCCGGCAAAGATTTCTTTGGCGGTGCTTCCCACCTGCAACACCGATTTGGGCAGTTCAGACCAGTGGCCGTTTACAGTAGCGCGCTCTTCAGGTTTGAGCGCGCCCTGAATATTTGCCCCCACAAATCCGGGAATCATAATGCCACGTCCCATGCAGATCAGTTTTGTATAGGGAGCGCCCAGTGCCAGTCCCTTGAAAATATGGTCTTCCAGGGCAAAGCCGCCGGCAAAGGACATATCCACGACATTTTGCCCCTTGGCTGCCAGCATGCCGGCATATTCATGCGCTTTGGAGTGGAGATTGATAGACGGCACACCCCAGCTCTGCATCATGTTCCAAGGGCTCATGCCCGTTCCGCCGCCGGAACCATCAATGGTCAGCAGGTCGAGTTTGGCATCGGACGCAAATTTTATGGCCATGGCCAGTTCTTCCATGCCGTAGGAACCGGTTTTCAGTGAAATCCGTTTGAAACCCAACCCCCGCAGGTAATCCACGCTGCTCATGAAATCTTCACGTACCTGGTCCACGGTATCGAGATTGGTGCCACCCAACCGGCTGTGTCGCGCAAAGGATTTGATGGAACCGTTTTCAAAGGCTTCCTGCACTTCGGGCAGTGTGGGATCGGGATCCACCACATAACCGCGGTCCTTGAGAAAAAGGGCGTATTCAAGGCTCGTCACCTGGATCTCACCGCCGATATCTTTGGCGCCCTGGCCCCATTTCAGTTCGATAATGCATTTTTCTCCATATTTATCAACCACATATTCCGCGACCCCATTGCGGGTGTCTTCCACGTTGAGCTGCACAATGATGGCGCCGTATCCGTCGAAGTACCTGAGATAGGTATTGATACGCCGGTCCAGTTCAGGGGACACTTCAATCTTCCCTTTTCGGGTTTCACCTGGATTTATTTTGGATTTCCGGTCAACACCCACCACGTTTTCACCGATGACGACCGGAATGCCGGTCAGAGCGCCGCCGATGGCAAATGAATCCCAGTACTTTTCAGCCACAAAGGTTGATCCCAAAGCGCCTGTCATGAGGGGCATTCGGATTTTCGTTTTCATCTCCTGACCGAACTCGGTTTCCAGGCTCACATTGGGAAAAATACAGTCGTCCGGGTTGTTGGTCAGGGTGTCGGCCAATCCGGAAACGCCGTAAGCGTATCCCTGGATTCGGAGAGAGTTGTAGGAAACGCCCACGTGGGTGGTATTGTTGGCGCCGGCGGTAACAATGCCGAAGCTTCTCGGATAGAGCAGTTTTCTCCCCACCAGGCTGGAGAGCCAGGTTTCACACCGTCCATTACAGTCCGCACGGCACAGGGTGCAAAGGCTCGATTCGGCAGGATTGCCTCGGTTGGTTGTGCCCAGAACGTCGTTGCTTTTTGAAAATCGCATGGTTGAATCTCCTTGTTAAAGTATGGAAAATCAGGTTAAACAAAAAAAGGCGTCCTTCCCCACTAAAGGGAAAATTGGACGCCTTTGTCACTTACTTCATGAAAACCTTCCCACGCCATTGTGGAAAAGATTCATAATGCTTACATGTTGAACCGTTACATTTAGTACATCTAATGGAATTTGTCAAGGATTTTTACTGAAAAATTTGGCAGATCTTTAGCCAGGCTTAAGCGTTGTGTGTTTAGAGGAAGTGAGGAATGAAATCAGAGTTCGTCTGAAAGCAAAACCGCCTCAGCGATATGCCCAATGGACTTTCGGGAATCCATGGCGCGTTTCTGCATCCAGCGGTAGGCCTGTTCCCCGGTCATGTTGCGTTGCCTCATAAGCACTTCCTTGGCCCGCTCAATCAGCTTTCGTGCTGCCAGCTCTTCTTGGATGACCTTGGTTTGTACCATGAATTCTGTATTTAGAATTGCTACAGCCGCCTGGTTGGCCACCGCTTTAATCAGATTGACCTCTGTTTCCAGAAAATCGTGGGGTTCTGAGGTAAAACAATTGAGAACGCCGATGACATTTTCATCCTTGACTTCAAGAGGGACGCTGACCATGGACACAAGGCCCAGTTTTTTGGCCATCTCTTTTTCCTTGAATCGAGGTTCTTCCAAGACATTTTTGAGGATTAACGGTTGGTTGTGGGTCGCCACAAAACCTACCACCCCTTCGTGCATGTTGAGGGAACGGTCTATTACATATTCCGGCTCAATGGCCTGGGTCGCTTTCAGGCGAATTTTTTTGGGTGTCTCGCCTTCATCGATGAGCCAGAGGGAACAGATCTCAACGCCGGTCACCTTGGCGGTGACCAAGACAATCAATTTGAGGATATCTTCCAGATAAAGATCCGAAGTGATGGCCCGGCTGATATCCGTGAGGGCTTTGATATATTTGTTGTAGGTATCTGACGAAATTTTTTCCATTGATTCTTGCCACAAAAGAACCCGAGGTTTCAAACCCTTTTATCAGTCCGAAGATCCGGTTCTATGCTTTTCAGGTAACGGGTTTGATGTCCACAACCGGGGTTTTATCCACCACTTCAAGGGCCTGCACTCTGATCTTCGACGGTTGGTCCAGGCCGATAATGCGAGTCTGATGAATGCCGATCGGATTGGGCCGACTGGGAGATCGGGTGGCGAAAACACCCTTGAGGGGATTTTCCCTGTTCCCTCTGGGATGGACCTGCAATGTGTCGCGATTGGCCAGATGCATCCAGGTGAGCACAATAATCTCATCACCCAGGTGCAACCCGTAAAGGCCATCCGCATATGCCGGATCGATTTCAATCCACGCTTCGGGCGCCCCTTCCTTTTCCTGAAAAGGACAATCCCGCCTGTTTTTGAGGCTCGATCGAACCATGCCGATTCTTTTTATCTCAATGGCTGCCATGGATTGACGGAATTACTTGTCAAGATTTTTGCGAATTAACCCCGTAAGCTTTTTGATATCTTCCGGGGTCAGTTTGCCGGCTTTCATGAAAATCAGTTTTCCATTCTTGTCAAAGGCCAGAACATCGCTGTTGTCGTCAGCCAGATCCCACTCCTTTACCAGAATCTTGTCGTAGTCCCGTACATAGATGGCGTTGGGATATTTTTTCTGCTTGTCTTCCAGGGCGGATGAGATGGCAAAATTGGGAAGCCAGGTGGCATCCATATTGATGATGGCGTAAGACTGGTATTGATCCCGTGGAAAATTTTCCAATCGAAGGGCTTCACTGGTGTCGTTATTGAGATCTTTTTCATCGGGATCCACATAAAAGAGCACGTGGACTTTTCCGGCCAGTTCCTTGCTGCTCCAGGGGCTGCCGTCCAGACGTCCGCCGAGGTCGCCTTTCAGTTCCACTTCCTTGGGGGTTTGACCCACTTCCAGCCCTGCCCATGCGGGCGAAGCCATAACACACACCGCCAACAGCATCATTACCAGATATTTCATTTTCGTTCTCCTTATCTATGATTGTATTTTTCTCAAGCGAGTCTGAATTTTTCACCTAAGCCTGTCAGATTCGAAAACGTAAGAAATAGATCATAATTTAGGTGCTTGTGTCAATGAGAATTGATGATGATGAGCATGTTCGTTTTAAAGGTATCGTCCGAATTCAAGGGATTTTTTGTTGATGGCAAGCCCTGTATGGGTCTGGATCATTTCGTGTGTGGTTTGTTTAAACGGGAGATACACCAAGGCGGCGCCCCTCACGGCCATGCTGATTTCGGGGAGCCTGGGCAGAATATCTTTTTTGTTGACGGTAGATGCCGCCAGTGTCACCTTGACTCCCTGAATGGCTTCGGAGAGGGGCAGCGTCACCGGATGACGCGTTTCATTCGGGAATTCTTTTTTCCCCTCCAGATTCTCCTGCGACAGGGTCAGCCGCCTTGATATGGCCAGAAAAAGCTTTGGCCGGATTTTAAAAGCCGGCGCCCAGAATTCCATGCCTTGATGATCCCATGATTTTTGGACCACCCTCGGCTGGTTTGTAACCCGTATGAAATCGGCAAAGGAGTTGATGTCGATTCCTTCAGTTCGGACTGACATCCTCCAGAAAGGGAGATAGGTCAAATCAGGATCGTCACTCGCAACCACAAGAAAGTTCACGGGGACGAATCGCCCCCGCTGGGCTTCCCAAGCCGTTTGACAGTTGGGGCAGGTCAAGACGACGCTGTCCCTCTGGCCTTCAAGGTTCCATCCGCACCCGGGACAAAGCGTAGCCAGAAACGTAAGTTCCCAGGGTGGGGTATTTTCAGTGATGGATGAAAATTTTTCCCTGTCCCTTGGCAGCTTTGCCACGGGGCGGTGGGTGATGGCATCAAACAGGGTGCCCTTCTCAAAGTAAAGGGGCAGGTAGATGAGGTTTATGGCTTCACCCACATAGGCCCTGTGAAAAATATCTTCTGAAATGCCGGCCGAAGACTGCTTTTCGGCTCGCGCCAGCATTTCGGATGTTTTAAGGAAGCATTTCAGGAAAGACCCACTGGTTTCCTGACTCACGAAACGCATGTCCATGGCCTGCGGTCTCAGCCCGAGGGAAATGGGAAAGCGCTTGATGGGAACGGCCAGCCGCGTGATATCCATGATCCGATAACTCACCCTGCGAGTCTGGCAAGCATAAACAACGCCTCGAAACCGGAGATAGGGAACATACAGGATTTCTTTGTTCCGGGTTTTGTGGGGGAGCACAAACCGGAAAGGTCCCTTAGAGAAAAGAAAACTCTTTACATCACAGTATGGGCACTGAAGGATGTGGTCGGTTTCGTCCAGTTCAACAGGTCCGCCGCATTGGGGACATTCCTGTTTGACCAAAAAACCCATTGCGACTCCGGACTAAAGCCTTTCTCCACATTGGTTACAGAATGTGGCGTCAGGCAGGTTTTCTCCCTTGCAGTGAGAGCAGATCTTTTCCTTGGGTTTTTCATCGACCCCTTGGCCGCATTTGGGGCAGAACCTGGCGTTGGGGGGCAGGTTCTTGCCGCAGTTGCCGCACTGATCAAAGACCAGTTGCTGGTGACCGCAGTGAGGGCAGAATCTGGCCTCTTTAGCAATTGCCTGTTTGCAGTCCGGACAAAAGTTTTCAGGCGGTGCAGTTTGCCCCTTTTGCCTGAAAGCGTCGCCGAACATGGCGGGCATCATGAACCCCATGCCCATGCCCAATCCGGCACCGGCTTCCCCCTGGGATGCGGCCGCTTTTTCCATGGCCATGGCGGCCTTCATTTTTACCAGGCGATCCAGGTCGGGAATGATATTCAGGCGGCTCTTGTCGTCGATGGTCGCCTGTACTTCGGGCGGCGGTGTTATGGACGTGATATAGAGGTGGGTCAGGCCCAGGCCGAAGTGGCTGAGATCGGCTTTCAGAGCTTCCTGAAGCCCGTTTGAGAGTTCATCATAGGTTCCGGGAAGGTTGAGCAGGCTGTCTAAGTGTTCGCCCAGATGGTCATTGAACCTGGAGACAATGACCCGTTTCAGGTATTCTTCGATTTGCTCAGTGGTGAACTGGCCCATGGTGCCCACCATGGTGTTGATAAAAAGAAGCGGCTGAATGACCTGAACATTGAAAACCCCATGGGCCCGAAGCCGTATGAGTCCCAGTTCCGAATCCCTGAAAGCCACCGGTTCACGGGTGCCCCACTTAAGGTTGGGAAAGACTTTCATGTTGACCATGTAAACTTCCGCCCGAAGCGGGCTGGTCATGGCCCAGGGTATGGCCAGAATTTTCGTGAGAATGGGAATGTTGGCGGTTTTCAAGGTATGACGACCGGGCCCGAAAGCATCGCATGCCCGACCCTTGTAGAAGAGAATGCCCGCCTGGCTTTCCCTTACGGTAAGCTGCGCGCCGTATTTAATTTCCCCCGAGCCTCTTTCAGGGATTCTGTGAACCAGCTCCTTGCCGGTTTCGTCAAACCATTCGATGACTTCAAGAAAGATCACATTGTCCATTCCCATGGTTTTTCCCCCTTTCGTTTGACCCATTTTGGTGTAGTTTATCGGTTATTGACTCAAATCACAAGTGGAGAATGATCCTCTAAAATCCTGTTTGACATGGGGGTTTGGCAGGACTACTATGCTCTTTTCAAAATGGCTTTCAATCCACGGAAAACGCAGGTTAAGCGGACTGCAAATAAAGTGAGCGTTTGCGTGGAGAATAGGAGAAGAAGCAAGTCCACATGGAAAAGATGCTTTCAGATCTAAAAACGCTTTTTAACCCTGAAAATATTGCTGTAATCGGCGCATCCACCACATTCGGCAAGTGGGGACAGGTGATTACCTCAAACATTTTGGCGGGCGGTTTCAAGGGAGGGGTTTTCCCGGTAAATCCCAAAGGGGGTAAGATGTTCGGCCTGGACGTATTTCCGAGCATCACGGATATTCCGGATGACGTGGACCTGGCATTTATCACCACGCCGGCGAAAACGGTTCCGGGATTGCTGGAAGAGTTGGGAGAAAAGGGTGTTAAAGGCGCGATTGTTATTACCTCGGGATTCAGTGAGACGGATGCATCCGGAAAAAGGCAGGAAAGAGAGATCGCCCGTGTTGCTCGAAAAAACGGTATATGGATCATCGGCCCCAACACCATGGGGATTATCTGCCCGCATGCCGGGCTTTTTGCCACGGGCTCCCATCCCCGGCCGCAAAAAGGGTCGGTGGCCTTTATTTCACAGTCTGGAAATCTGGGCAACCAGCTTGTTCACTGGGCTGAGCAGCAGGGGGTCGGCATTTCTCTCTTTGTGGGGTCCGGCAATGAGGCCATGCTGACCTGCCCCGATTATCTGGAATACCTGGAAAATGATCCTCATACCCGGTTTATCGTGCTCTATGTGGAAAATGTGGAAGACGGTACCCGGTTTATGGAAACGGCCGGCCGGATCAACAGAAAAAAGCCGGTGATCCTCCTCAAGGGAGGGAGCACACAGGCGGGGAAAAAAGCAGCCGCCTCCCATACAGGCGCCATGAGCGGCGAGGATGCCATCTTTAGGGGTGCCTGCCGTCAGGCGGGAATTTTGAATGTGAATGTCCCATCGGACTTACTGAGCCTTTCAGCCGGGTTCTCTTCCCTTCCGCTTCCCGCCGGAAATCGGGTGGGTATTGTGACTCTGGGGGGTGGGTGGGGTGTGGTGACGGCCGATGAGTGCACCAAGAAAGGTCTTGTGGTCCCGGAGATTCCGGATGGAATTGTAGAAAAAATCGGAAAATATCTGCCTGAATTCTGGAGCAAGGGGAATCCCGTCGATCTGGTGGGAACCCGAAACCTGGAAGCCCCGGTGGTAGCCGTGGAAGAATTGATGAGGTGGGACGGGATCGATGCGGTCATTTGCCTCGGTATTGTCGGCCGGCATGAACTGGTAAAACAACTCCTGGAATCCACCCGCAAAGCCGACCCTGAGGTGTCTCCAGATTTTCTGGCCCATGTCGAAAAAAGGGGCCAGGAGTTTGAGAGGGATCTTATTGAACGTATGGCCGAATTTATGGAGACCTACAAAAAACCCGTTATCGGGGTTTCAATGGCTGACGGCGGCAAGGGGACGGTACGACCTGTTCCAGGAAGCCGGTACAGCGCTGTGATGTACCAAACACCCGAAACCGCGGTGAATGTGCTGGCGGGAATGGTATCTTACAGCCGGTTTTTGTCAAAAACCGTTGATGGTACAGCGAGAATCCCGCCAAGAACTTGACATTAAATATTATGTTTGTTAAACATTATGCGTGACACGTATATTAATCTTGTCGAGTCGAGGCAACACATGAGATTACATTTCATGAACAGAACACGGGAGATTGCTAAGCTCACAAGAGTATTGGCGTCTCCCAGTCCCTCATTGGTTGTAATTTATGGACGACGACGATGTGGCAAGTCAACCTTGCTGCAACATATCGCGGCGGGTGTCAAGGTAGTTGTCACCTGAACCGTGGTTTTAAGCTGCCTCCTTAAGGCCGTCCATCTGAACAGCATTTTCCGCATTCTCAGGATTAAGCCACACCTGTGGCACAGAGTTCCAATTTCGTGTGTGACGCGACCATCCTTTCGGAGCAAGTCCAAAGTCATCTAAAAAGACCATTTACAGACTTGAAGATCCATTCTTATTATTTTGGTACCGGATTGTTCTGCCGAATCATTCACTTCTTGAGCGAGACCTTGTTGATGCCGTTTATGCTGAATCGCAAAATCGTTTCAAAGCTCAGACTGCTGAAATATGGGAAGAAATGGCGCGAAAATCCACAGCCCACCTCAATATCGCAAATATTCGCTGGAAACCGGCGCAGCGCTGGTGGGGGCATGGGCGTGATGGAAATAATATGGAGATTGATGTTGTAGCTGAGTCCTTAGACAATAAATCTTTATTATTCGGCGAGGTCAAGTGGGAGGAGAAAACGAATATTAAAGCGACAATAAGCAAGTTAAGAAATTCCGCTGCCAATTTCCCAAAGCAGACTGGAAAAGAAATAATCATGGCAGTTTGGTGTAAAGATAATAAAATGAAAAATAGAGAACACTTGCTAATTAGTCCCGATAATGTACTGTCTGCATTAAAATAAGGCGCTTTTGTGCCGGTTGGGCAAAGTCTGATTTCTTAGTGAAGTGTCTTAGAAACCAGGGTACGGGGTTTGTGGCCTTTTTTGTATTGTACATCCTATACTATCATTTACCCCCTGCTTTTATGGGCTTTTCAGGTGGCATTTGTTTCAGATGTTCTGCTAAGAACTTTTTTGCGAAATCCCAGGCTTCAATCCATCCCTTGTTGCCTTTCTTGAGCATGTGTTCGCCGCCTTTAACCAGTTGAAGTTGAACCTCTTTGCCGCAATCCAGCATGACTTTGGCCATTGCGAGGCTTTGGTCCATGGGAACCCGGGTATCCTGCTCCCCGTGGATCAGCAATGTGGGCGCATTGATGGCGCAAGCAGCATAAATAGGCGATTTAGCTTTCAATCCCAAGCCTTTGGCACAGACCTCTGGGACATATGCGTCTTTGATGCCTGGGGCCCCTGTGGTTTGGGCCCACCGATCAAGGTCGGTGACGGGAAAAAAGGCCACGACGGCTTTGACTTTTGGCGTAAGGCCTGCCGCCAGAAGGGCGACTTGCGCCCCTTGTGAGAATCCGAGCAGGCCCATGCGGTCAGGATTGACCCCGGGTTGGTGGGAAAGCCACTGGATTGCCTTGACCACATCAAAAGGCTGACTGCCGCCGCAATCGTCCCGGCCGCCGGTATCGGGCCATCCACGCATGGAAAGCGCCAGCGCTACATAGCCCTCCCGGGCCAGATGCCAGGCCACAATGCTGACAATATCCGCGCCGTTTTCTCCCGGCGCAAGCCACCCATGGAGCACCACCACGGCCGGATCGCTTTTGCTCGGGTCATCGGGGCCATAGAGAATACCGGCCATGGAGATGTCGTCTCCGGGGATGGTGACGCGGGTTCCCTCTTTCAGAATTTCTTGTTTGTCGATGCAGGCGCCTGTGAAAATGATGAGGAGAAGTGTGAGGAGACTGACGCCACCTTTAACAGTCTTTATAATCGTTGGGTTGGGGCGGGGGATGCCCATCCAAAACCCCTTTACACTTCCAGTTTGCGGTGAATCAGCTTGATGACCGATTTCGGATTGGCTTTGCCTTGGGTCTTTCTCATGACCTGGCCCACCAGAAAGTCAATGGGTTTAAGGTTCCCTTCCTTGATTTGAGAAACCACTTTGGGGTTTTCATTCATCACGTCATCCAGAAAAGCCTCCAGCTGGTCTTCATCCTGAATGGGTTCTAGTCCCTTTTTATGGATGATCGCTTCCGGTTCTTCCCCGGTCTTGAACATATCTTCCAGAATTTCTCTGCCGATTCCGGGCGTCACCTTGCCCTGGCTTACGAGATTGACCAATTCCGCGCAGTTCCTTGGCTCGATCGGGCATTCTGCAATGGCAGAGGATGCCTCCTTGAGAAGCCTGAAAAGCTCCTTGATAATCCAGTGGCTCAGTTTTTTGGGATCCTCCGAATGGGAAACGCAGGCGGTGAAATAGTCCGAGACAGCCCTTTCCTTGGTCAGGATCAGCGCATCGTCTCTGGGAATGGCGTATTCATCCATGATCCGCTTGACCCTCTGGTGGGGGAGCTCGGGCAATGCACTTTGGATGTCGGTGATAAACTTCTCTTCGAGGTTGACCTCCAGCAGGTCGGGATCCGGGAAATAACGGTAATCGGGGGCGTCTTCCTTGCTCCGCATGGGACGGGTGATGCGCTTTATTTCATCAAAGAGAAGCGTTTCCTGTTGAACTGTGCCGCCGGATTCCAGGATTTCCGCCTGCCGCTTCATTTCGTATTCGAGCGCTTCCATCATGAATCGAAAAGAGGACATGTTCTTGACCTCGGTCCGGTTGCTGAACGCCATGGTCCCCCTGGGGCGGATTGAAAGGTTCACATCGCACCGAAGCTGTCCCTTTTCCATTTTGCAGTCACTGACGCCGATGTAGCGGAGGATCTGCCGCAACTTTTCCAGGTAAGCCCGGGCTTCCTGAACAGAGCGTAAGGGGTTTCGTTCATGGTCTCCCACAATCTCAAGGAGTGGTACGCTGCTTCGATTATAGTCCACCAGGCTGTAGTCAGCGTCATCAAAGGAATCGGATGAGTGCACCAGTTTTCCGGCATCTTCTTCCAGGTGAATCCGTTTGATGCCCACAGGGTAGGGTTTTCCATCATCCCCCGTGATTTCAAGATATCCGTTTTCAGAAAATGGGAGTTCATACTGTGAGATTTGATATCCTTTGGGCAGATCAGGATAGAAGTAGTTTTTCCGGGCAAACCGCGACCGCCGGTTTATGGTGCAATCCAGGGCCACACCTGCGGAAATGGTATATTCCACGGCCTTTTTATTGAGAACGGGAAGCGCTCCCGGCTGCCCGGTGCAAACCGGACAGATTTCGGTATTGGGGGGGATATCATAAGCCACCCGGCAATTGCAGAACAGTTTCGTTTCGGTTTTCAGTTCGACGTGTGTTTCAAAGCAAATGACAGCATCGTATTCCATGGTTGAGTTTCCTGATTCTTTAACAGCTAACGGCTAACAACGGCCAGCCGCTCATAGGCCGCACCTACCCGAAGGACCATCTCCTCATCAAAGGGTTTTCCCACGATTTGAAGGCCCACCGGCAGGTCATCTATTTTACCGCAGGGAAGGCTCATTCCGGGGAGTCCCGCCAGATTAAGAGAAACGGTGAAGATGTCCACCAGGTACATCTGCAGGGGATCGGTCATTTTTTCACCCAGTGCGAAGGGCAGGCACGGCGTGACCGGGGTTATGATGCAGTCCACTTTCTTGAATGCCTCATCAAAATCCCCTTTGATTAATTTCCGGGCCTTCTGAGCTTTAAGGTAATAGGCATCGTAGTAGCCGGCTGAGAGAACATAAGTCCCCAGCATGATGCGTCGTTTGACCTCCATGCCGAAACCTTGTGTTCGGGTTTTGTGGTACATTTCCATGCAGTCGGCAATATCCCCCGCATTTCTGAAACCATATTTTACGCCGTCAAAACGCGCCAGGTTGCTGCTCGCTTCAGCGGTGGCGATAAGATAGTAGGCACCGATAGCATAGGGGCTGTGGCTCAGATTGATGGGAACGACGCTGGCCCCGTTTTTTTCGAGAAGCGCAACGGCTTCAAGCACCTTCTCTCTGATTCTTGAGTCGAGCCCTTCTGCAAAAAATTCTTCGGGAATTCCCATTCGAATGCCCGTTATTCCCTGTTTAAGCGCTTTTGAGAAATCGGGTTTTTCCACATTGGCGGAGGTGGTATCCAGAGGATCATGGCCGGAGATGACACTCAGCATCATGGCGCAGTCTGCCACTGTTTTTCCAATGGCCCCGACTTGATCCAGAGACGAGGCATAGGCGACCAAGCCGTACCGGGAAACCCTGCCGTAGGTGGGCTTAATACCGGTGACGCCACAAAAGGCAGACGGTTGACGAATGGATCCCCCCGTATCTGTTCCCAGGGCGAGGATGCTTTCACCGGAGGAAACCGCTGCCGCGGAACCGCCGCTGGAGCCTCCGGCTACCCGTTCAAGGTCATGGGGGTTTCGGGCGGGACCGGCAATACTGTTTTCCGTGGAAGATCCCATGCCGAATTCATCCATGTTGGTTTTTCCCACCAGGACGGCGCCGGCATCCAGTATATTTCGACAGGCAGTGGCATTATAGGTGGGAACAAAGTCCTCAAGGATTTTGCTTCCGCAGGTGGTTTTGATCCCTTTGGTGCACAGGAGGTCTTTGACAGCAACGGGAATGCCGGTCAAAAGAGGAATGTCACCGCCCTGCCGGAATTTTGCATCGGCAAGATCCGCCTGTTTGAAAGCAGTTTCCCGCGTTGTGGTGACAAAGGCGTTAATGGATTCTTCCCGCTCATCGATTCTTTTGAACACTGACTCGGTGATTTCCCGCGCACTGATTTCCCCCCGTCTCAGCATTCCGGCCAATTCCATTGCGCTCCGGTCGCACAGTTCTGTGGTTTGACGTTCCAATATCCTAACCTTCCAGTATTTTGGGTACTTTGTAGTAGTTTTCTTCTCTCATGGGGGCGTTTTTAAGCAAGGGTTCTGTTTCCTTGCCGTCCAGAGGCCGGTCATCCCGCCAGACATTGTCTATTTCGAGAACGTGACTCATGGGAGAGACATGGTCGGTATCCAGATCTTTCAGGGTTTCCACGTAGTTCAGAATGGAATTGAGATCTTTCTGGAAAAATGCGGTTTCCTGGTTCGAAAGTTCCAATCGTGCCAGTTTGGCCACGTGATTGACCTCTTCTTTGGATATCATCTCAGATTTTGGGTTTCTTGCCGTGGCCGTACTGTCACGGGCAGATGTCTGAGCATCTTTCACAGATGCCACCGGAGCGTTTCCCGAAGGAATGCTCAGCCCCAATTCCTCAAGTTGAGCACCATCAGCCACGGACGGGGCCTCGGTCAGGGGACAGAAGGCCCTCCGGTTTTTGGGGAATGCAATGACATCCCGTATGGAAGATGTTCTCAGTATCATGGCAATGACACGGTCCAGACCCAGGGCCAGACCCGCGTGAGGGGGGGTGCCGTATTCCAGAGCTTTCAGGAAGAAACCGAATTTGGCTGTTGCCTCTTCCCGGCTCAAGCCCAGGGATTGGAAGATCTTTTTCTGAACATCCATCCTGTGAATACGGATGCTGCCGCCGCCCAGTTCCTCGCCGTTCATGACCAGGTCATAGGCCCTTGAGTTGAGGGCTTGGAGTGCGTCCAGATCGTCGGGATCAAAATCCACCCGGTCGGGCATGGTGAAGGGGTGATGCTGGGAGCTGATCTGGCCGTCCTTCAACTCAAAGAGCGGAAAATCCGTGACCCAGAGAGGTCGCCAGTGGTCATTGGGAATCAGGTTCAGCCGCTCGGCCACATGGATGCGAAGCCTGCCCAGCACTTTTTTCACCAGATCGCCGGATTCATCGGCAATCATCATGAGGACGTCTCCGTCCCTCGCCTCGAAACTTTTCATCAGCCCTTCCTTTTCCCCGGGGCTGAAAAACTGGACGATATTGGATTGAAGTTTTCCGTCAGCCACCTTCATCCAGCTCAATCCTCTGGCGCCCAATTGTGGCGCAATCGTTTTCGCATAATCGTTTTGCAGAATGTTCTTGCTGAGGGCGCCAGCCTGGTCTTTGACGGAGAATCCCCTGATTTGACCGCCCTTGTCGATGATTTGCCGGAATATGGAATACTTTGTGTCCTGAAAAATATCCGTGGTATCCTCAAGTGTCATTTCAAACCGCAAGTCAGGCCTGTCCGTACCATAACGGTTCATTGCCGTTTTGTAGGTCATCCTGGGAAAGGGTCTCGGAAGCGCTACGCCTCCGATGGCAAACATTTTAGCCGTTAATTCCTCAATGGTTTCATAGATAAATTCCTCATCAATGAAGGAAGCTTCCATGTCCAATTGGGTAAACTCCGGCTGCCGGTTGGGCCTCAAGTCTTCATCTCGAAAGCATCTTGCGATCTGAAAATACCGGTCCATGCCGCCGATCATGAGGATCTGCTTAAACAGTTGCGGCGATTGGGGCAGTGCATAGAATTTCCCGTGATGAACCCGGCTGGGAACCAGGTAGTCTCTGGCGCCCTCAGGTGTGCTCCGGGTCAGAAAGGGCGTTTCAATTTCAACGAAGTTTAAGGTATCCAGGAAATCTCGAATACATTTGATAATCTGATATCGTTTGAGAAAGACGTCCTGCACTGAAGGTCGTCGAAGGTCCAGGTATCGGTATCTGAGCCTTATTTCTTCATCCACATTTTCAGGGCCGGTCTGAATCTCCTCACCAAATACCATGGCTTTTTCACTGATCTGAAAAGGCAGGGGCTTCGATTTTGATAATAGCTTCAAGCCAGTTGCCAGGACTTCAATTCTTCCCGTATTGAGGGTCGGGTTTTCAGCGGCCTTATCCCTCAAGGTCACCCGGCCTCGAACTTCAATGACATACTCTTCCCGTATCAAAGAGGCTGTTTCATAGCTGGCCTTGTCTTTTTTCGGATCAAAAACCACCTGAACGACACCGCGTACGTCCCTCAGGTGAAAAAAAAGAATGTTTCCATGGTCCCGTATGGCATCAACCCAGCCCATGAGCAGTACCGACTTTCCTGCATGGGAATCGGTCAACGCGCCACAATATGTTCTTTCTTTCCAAGTCATCAAAATCCCCTGGCTGTTTCCACCCACTTATTCGTACAGGCTTGCTGCGCTGAAGTCATAATTTGTAAGGAAGATCCTTGAATTAACCGAATAAAATCAGTCTTTATAGTTTAGATGTTTTTTTTAGTCAACCGTAGGTGAATTCTTTTTTTTGAATGATTGCACCATGGGAATCAGAATGATACGTTATAATTTGAGGATTTATAACTGGAAATCGTAATCGGTTAAATTGTTTTTCCATGCATATCATCAATACAATCATTCCCATTTTTGTGCTCATTGTCCTGGGCTGGTTTGCCGGGACACGTGGTTTTTTGCCTGCCTCATTTCTGGGGCCGGCAAACCGGCTGGTCTTTTATCTGGCAATTCCGGCCATGATATTTCGGGCTCTGTCCAAAACTGACTTTCATGCAGAATTTGATCTTCAGGTTGTGGTGGGGACACTGTTGGCGATGATTATCGTCTTTGCTGTGGCGTGGGGTGTCTGTTCCATGCTTCATTTGAATCGCGGGCAGCGGGGAACGTTTATCCATACCACCTTTCACGGCAATCTGGGCTATATCGGTTTTGCGGTAGCCTACTATTTCCTGGGGGCTCAGGGGCTTGCCCGGGCCAGTATTATTGCCTCTTTTGTGATACTGGTTCAGAATTTTCTGGCGGTCCTGGTGCTTCAGGCCTACTCAAGCGACGTTCGAAGTCATTTCCAGAGCCTGCGGACCATGGTCCTGAGCATTCTCGGAAATCCGGTGATCCTTGCTGCTGTTGCCGGAACGTTATTTTCCATTTTTGTCATTCCCCTTCCCCTGGTTATCGGCAGGAGTCTGGATATATTGAGCAGCCTTGCCCTTCCCCTGGCGCTGCTGATTATCGGCGGTTCCATTTCCTTTTCATTCATACGATCCAAAATGGGATTTATTCTTCTGGCATGTATGTTGAAATTGATTGCCCTTCCCACTACCGGTCTGATAATATTTAAATTCCTAAATCTTGCTTCAGGGGACTATTTGCCGGGGATCATTCTGTTGGCATCCCCCACTGCAACGGTAACGTATGTGATGGCCAAGGAAATGAAGGGGGATCCTGATTTTGCCAATGCGGCCATTTCCCTCTGCACCATCCTTTCCGCTGGAACGTTCATGTTCTGGCTGGCCTTCGTTCCCTGATGTTGTTTTTGAAGTGCCTTTTTTAGATAAGCCTGTCAATTCTGGAGGAATTGACGCAGTTTTGGACTTCATGGTAGGATTCAGAAAATAAACCCCATAATATTTTTTCATAAGGAGAAAACAATGGCAAATGCAAGATCTTTTTGGATTCTGGTTTTGTTAACGCTGGGCCTGTCCGGATGTACCGGGAGCGGTTACAATCGGTATGCGGACGATTTCTACAATCAGGGTATTGCCTGGTATCAGAAAGGGGAATACGACCGGGCCGTGAATGATTTCACAAAAGTTATGGAAATGGCGCCTGAGGGCATGGACAATTATGTGGTGTATTATAATCGAGGTTTGGCCTACTATAAGCTTCGGGATTACGATCGGGCCATCCTGGATTTTGATACGGCGCTTCAGCTCGTGGCCGGCCGGACGCCCATGGGAAAATATATACCTCAGATTTACGATTCCAGCATGGAAGTGCCGGCGCCCACACCGAAATTGGAATACGGGGTGTTCAATCTTTACAAAGCGCGTGGAGATGCGTGGTTTTACAAAAAGGGCTATGCTGAGGCCATCAGTGACTATGATAGCGCCCTTAAATATGGAGAACAGCGTAAAGAGCTGCCGACGATTTATAACAGCCTGGCCTGGTCCAAATTCCAAACCGGGGCTTATAAGGAAGCGATCAATAACTTTTCCATTGGCATTGATATCAACCCTCGTTCGGCGAAAGATTACTACGGGAGGGCTCGGGGCTGGGCTGAAATCGGGGACATGAATATGGCGCTGCGGGATGCGCTCGTGGCCCATGATCTCAATCCGAATAGCGGGAAATATGATGATCTTGTCTTTGAATTGAAAAAGCAGATGAATAGATAAGGGAGACCGCTGCCTTTAACTATGGGAAGGAGGGCTTGCCATGAAAGTTAATATCAAAACCATCGTTTGCACCACCGATTTTTCAGATTTTTCGAACCGTGCCGTCCCTTTTGGCGTTGCCCTGGCTAAGGAGTTCGGCGCTAAACTGTACTTATGTCATGTGATTGACCTGTCATCGGTTGCTATGTATGGCGAGGGTTTTTCGGACCCGTTGATGCTGGAATCCAAAATCAGGGAATATGCGCACGAGCACCTGCAGGATTTGATCGGCGATACGGATATCGACTGGGAATCACTGACATCGGTCGGGCATACGGCTGATGAAATCACTCAGATCGCCAAAGAAAAGGGGGCCGATCTGGTGGTGTCCGCCACCCACGGCCGGTCCGGGTTGAAGCGATTGATCCTGGGATCGGTGACGGAGCGTTTAATGCGGACACTCCCCTGCCCCATGTATATTGTGCGCAGCCTGGAAAGGGAGCCGGTGGCCACTGTGGCGGCTGAGGTGAAACTAAGGAGAATTCTGGTGGGGTGCGATTTTTCCGCCGATTCGGATCTCGCCATACAGTATGGGATCAGCCTGGCACAAGAGTTTCAAACGGAATTATATCTGGCCCATGTGCTCGAACCGACGGTTTATAAGGACATGCTGACCCAACAGGTGGGTTCGGCCGATTCGGACCGGGAAGGGTTGCGGGAGAAACTGACCCAGAAACTGAATGGTATGGTGCCAGAGGAGGCAAAACAGTGGTGCACACCGGAAACATTGCTGCTGGCGGGGCACCCTTCCGATGAGCTAATAAAATACGCCGTGGTGAATGAAGTGGATTTGATCGTTCTGGGTGTTCGGGGGCACAGTGTGATGGAGTCACTTTTGGTGGGTTCAACCACGGACCGTGTTGTTCGGCAGGCACCCTGTCCGGTGTTATCGGTACGGCCGAAAGGGTAATATAAACGGTTTACGGTAAAAAAATGGGGATCGAGCAGATAATATGCCCGACCCCCATACTTGATTCAGGTTAATGATTTAAACGTCCGAACCGGTTTTACGGCATGGGCGTCAGTTCAACCCGCCTGTTCAGTGCTCGTCCTTCTTCCGTATCGTTGGTGGCGACGGGACGTGAAAAGCCGAAGCCCCTGGCGCTCAATCTGCTCTGGGCCACGCCTTTGTTGACCAGATATTGCATAACGGCATTTGCTCGCCGCAGGGAGAGCCCCATGTTGTATTTCGCGGTGCCGATATTATCGGTATTTCCCTGAACTTCCACTCTGATGGAGGGATTCATCTCAAACACCCTGGCAGCATCATCCAGGAATCGGTAGAATTGGGGTTTGATGTTGGATTTGTCAAAGTCAAAAAGCACATCTCCCAGCACCCAGCATCCGAATTTGTTAACCTTGGCACCTTTAGGCGTTCCCGGGCATTTGTCCAGTTCGATGCAAACGAGGTCGCCGTCATCATCCACACAGATCACTTCCACGACTTTCGGCGCGCTCTGCAGGAAAACATTCGCTACGAAATCGGCCATGCCTTTGCTGGAGGCGATGTCATCGCCCTTCGCCATGAATCCGCATCCGCCGTCATCCGCGACCTGAGCCAGGAACTTGGCGGCTTCCTTGTCGGCACCGATCAGCACGGGATAGATACAGATCCGGTTGCCGAACTGGCTTTTGAGGTTCATGACGGATTTTTTGACCGCGGCATAGTTCATAACTTCTTTGTTGGCGTCCGTAAAAATGACCACCGCGATGTTGCCCTGAGCGGATTTGAAATCCTGGGCTGTGGCATCCAGTGCCAGGTTCAGGGGGCTGTCGCCGTTGCTGAATCCGACTTGGTTTAGACCAGCGTCCAGTGCGCCGGCGTTCTGGGCGGCCGGACCCCAGAGAAGATCCGTTCCTGCCGGCTGCACATTTGCTTTCTTACCGAACATTCTGAGTGCGCCCGTGAGGTTCGCATTGGGAACCGTGTGGTTAAAAGCGCTGGCCAGGTCCCTGGCGGAATCCAGTTTTTGTTTTCCTTTGTACTTTTCGCCCATGGACCCTGATTTATCAAGGATGACCGTAAAATTGTTGGCCTTGAGCACATAGTCTCCGCTCGTCAACATGGGGTTCAGGTCAATGGCATTAAACGGAGCCAATGGCTTTGTAGTGACACAGGCGGCCAGAAGCAAAGCCAGCAGTCCAAACAATAGAACTTTCCAAAAGCTGTTTCTTTTCATCGTTCTTCCTCCTTAGAATTTTTGAGCAAAGAGCCCTATTTATGGTTCGACCGCCTATTATACGAGCAATAGCACGGCTACGTCCTTGGATATTTGAGCAGGAAAAATACCAATAATCTCTATTTTGCCTGATTATCACACCATAGGTCAACGTGTTTTTGTAAAAAAAGCAAAAAAAATGGCTAAACAAGCCTGAATAAATGCTCAGTGGTTGGATTTTGTGGTCCAAAACACCTGTGGATTCAATATAAAAAGACATAATCTGTTGGAGTCCTAATCAGTTTTGACCATTTGTCGGCAATAAGTCTCCTTTGAAAAACAGATGAGAATGGCGGATATTAAAGACCATACCATCATCAGAACAAAGGCGGATTGATAGGCCCCGAGTTCATAGATCCTCACTCCCGATTTAAGAGATCCGTTCCAGTTTTTATCCAGGAGCCATCCCATGGCAGGTTGAAGGGCCATGGGACCGGACATGACACCCATGTTGACAACACCGGATACAGTGCCCGAAAGGGATAAGGGAACCGATTCTTTGGCAAATGCAAAGCTCAAAACCATGACGCCCGAGGTGATTCCCAGCATAATGATGAGCAGGGTCAGAAGCCAAATGGGAAGATCTTGCATAAACAGGATCAGATACCAGCAGGCGCATGCCACAAAGCTGCCCCCGATGTAGATGGGTTTTCTGCGGCCCATGCGATCTGACAGGACCCCGGAAACAGGGCCTCCAAGACCCCAGGCGAGCAACAGCAGGGAGGTCAATGCGGCACTTTTTGCAGGGGGCAGGCCGTAATGAGTGGTCAGAAAGGGAATCCCCCACAACCCTGAGAAAGCCAGTACCGATCCCGCAATGCCGCTGGGTGCAATGGAAATGATCCAGGTGTTTTTATAGGTGAAAACTTTCAACAGGCCGGATAACAGGGATGAAGCGGAATGGGTAGATCCGGTTTCGGAACGAATGAAGCCTTTATAACCCCGCTCGGAGGGGTCGTCCCGAACGATGATCCAGATGGATATGGCAATGGCCACGGAGACCGCAGCTGACGCCATCATCATAGGTCGCCATCCAAAATGATCAATGAGGATGCGCAATGGCACACCGGCGGAAACGGCCCCCACGAGTCCGAAGCAAAGGGCCAGACCGCTGGTTGTGGCGAAGCGTTGTGGTGGAAACCAGTGCATTGAGAGTTTCAAGAGGGAAATCCAGGCCACACCTACCGAAACGCCTATGAGGAGACGTCCGACGTTGGCCACCAGGATGGTGGGGGCTGCCGCAAAGAGAAAGGCGCCCAAAGCCGCCACAAAGGCGCCGGCGGTCAGCAGTTTTCTGGGCCCCCATGCATCGGCAAGAATGCCTGTGGGAACCTGGATGGCTACATAACTGTAGAAATAGTAGGCGGAAAGGTTTCCCAGGGCCGCGGCCCCTATTTGGAAGTCGACCATGAGATAATCGGTCATGACCGCGGGCGCCACCCGCTGAAAAAATCCGCTCAGATAAAAAGCGGCGCCCAACCCCCAGACGACCCATGATAAATAGCCCGGGGGGTATCCTTTTCCCGCAATACCCTGGCGATGACTTTCTTCTTTGACCCTACTAGGCATTTGAGAGCGCCCGGGCCACCACGGTTGAAATGTCCATGACTTCAAGATCCATTTTTTCCCGCCTGACACGGCCCTTGATGGTTCTTACGCATTGCTGGCAGGCGGTTATCACGACCTCAGCACAGGAGCCGCGTTAGGTCATAACCGCTGACATTTTTGAGGGTTTTCCCGCCGGTCTTGATGATTTCCCCTGAAGGGAGCACCACTTCAAGCCCCAGCAGATAGTCCCGGGTGACGCCATATTTGACGCCTCTGGGACCGCCCGCGTTCAGCGAGACGTTCCCGCCGATGGTGGAAACAAACATACTGGCCGGATCCGGGGGATACATGAGATTGTATTGCGCCACTTCTTTTTGCAGATCCCCGTTGATCACGCCGGGCTGAACCACCGCGCACATGCTTTCCTTGTCAATCTCGAGGAGTTTGTTCATGCGGTGAAAGGCCATGATGACGCCCCCTCCCGCGCCACCGAACTGCCGCAGATATTGGTACCGGCCCCCCTGGGAATGATGTTGATGTTATCTTTGTTGGCAATTTTCATGATCCGGGCGATCTGCTCTGCGTTTTCAGGAACCAGAATCGCATCCGGCGTGAATTCCGGAAGAAACCCGTCATAGGAATAGGTGGCAATGTCTCCGGTTGATCCAGGACCCATGCATCATCTAAAACAGCTCGCATCGCATCGGCGGCAGCCTGTGAAATCATAATGAGAACTCCTCCCTCCCACCTTGTTTTTCAATTATTTTATATTTTCTTCCAAATGGCCCCATACTATTATCCTTTTAACCTGTTTGGTCAATTATCTTTTTTCTTCCGTTCCCACGCTTTTGCACACTCCTCTCGTTCCCACGCTCCAGCGGCGGTAAGCGAAACAAATGATTTGCTCTTGAGTACCGGAAGGGAAATCGTTATGATGATTTCAGCGTAATTGCATGGTGAGGTGGCATCCATGGAAAAGGTCTATTATTATGCGCGGCTGATCATGGCCATGGTGCGAAATGCCGCTCAAAACAAGGGGTCCGTCAATTAGGGCGTTGTTAAAATCAGGGTGTTGCCGGGGCTGTCGCGATTCGATGCCGCTTGATCTTTCGAAGCAGCGTTTTGTAGTCTATCCCGAGCCTTCTGGCGGTTTTGCTTTTGTTGCCTTCCGTCAGAACCAGGGCCTTGTGGATAGCTTTTTTTTCTACGGTGTCTCTGATACGGCCAATCGTTGTTTTCAGCGGTTCTCCGCCATCATAAAGTTCAGAAACCGAAGGCACTTTTTCTTCTTGGACGGCCTCCAGATGGGCGCTGAAGGTCAGGTGATCCGGCTCAATGGCCATGTTTTCTTCGCATAGCAGTACGCTTTGACGGATGGCGTTGCGCAGTTCCCGAACATTTCCCGGCCAGGAATATGATGATAACGCCTCCAGTGCCTTTTTGGAGAACCCATCACATTTTTTTCCCAGTTCTTTTTCCACTTCATTTTCGAATTTCGCGGCCAGGTAGGGGATATCTTCGGTCCTTTCCCTGAGCGTGGGGACTTTGATGGTAAATTCATTGAGGCGGAAATAGAGGTCCGATCGGAATCGGCCGGATTCCACGTAGCTTTCAAGCGACTGGTTGGTAGCAGCCGCGATTCGGGTTGAAACAGGCACCGGTTCCCCACCCCCCAGGCGTTGAATTTTTCTTTCCTGAATCGCGCGAAGGAGCTTCTGCTGCACCGGATAAGAGAGATTGCCCACTTCATCCAGGAACAGTGTTCCGCCGTTAGCCTGTTCGAAATACCCGGTCTTGTCCATATAAGCGCCTGTAAATGCCCCCTTCCGATAGCCGAAAAGCTCACTTTCAATGAGTGTTTCGGGAATGGCACCACAATCCACCGCTACAAACGGCCCGTCATTAACCGGGCTCAGATCGTGAATGGTGCCGGCCACAAGTTCTTTTCCCGTACCGCTCTCCCCCTCGATCAGAACCGTGAACGTAGTTGGCGCTACCTTTTCCAAACGGTGAACCAGATTCTTGATGGCATCGCTGTTTCCCATGTGCTCGTGCAGGGACGGCTTTTCATTCAGCATGAGTTTAAGGTGTGCCACCTCCTGTTCAAGGTCTTGTTTTTCCAGGGCTCTCTGGATGGTGAACAGCAAACCGTCTTGGTTCACAGGTTTGGTAACGTAGTCGTACACGCCCATTTTCATGGCCTGGACGGCGACTTTGATATCTGTAAACCCCGTAATGATGACAACGGGAACCGCTGATGAAAGCCGCTTCATTTCGCAGCTTATTTCAAGGCCGTTTTTTCCCGGCATACGGTAGTCTGTGAGGACCAGGTCCGGCGTATTTTTTTGATACAAATCCAGCGCTTCCTCTCCGTTTAGGGCCTCCATGGTCCCGTACCCGGCCTTTTGAAGCATAGTCGCTGCAAGCCAGAGAAAGTCAGCGTCATCATCCACCAACAGTATTATCTTTTTTGATGAGTTCAACTTTTATCCCCCGCAAAACGCAAGTTCGCCGATCTCTTTCAAATCACGCAAACCCCGGACCTGGTGGGGAAAGAGGGGCGTCTGTACAATGGTTCGGTCGGGAAAACGTGAATTCATTTCCTTGATATACCCCTGCTGTTCCGCCCTCTTGACAGCGCAAAAAGCACAATCCGTTTGAGGAATCACCTTGTTTACCGTGATATAGTTGCAGGGGATATGCCCTGTCTCCAGTGCACCCATGAGTCGTTCCAGCTCAAGGAAACCCATGGCCTCGGGGATGGTAACGGCCACAAAGCCAGTTTTTTGAGAGTCCGCCAGAGTTTCTTGAATTTTTCTTACATTTTTGGAAAGGTTCAATGCCTTTTCCGCGGCGCTGGTCAGCCGTACTACGCCTTTATATTTCAACAACAACCTGAAAAATGCCTGCAGCCATTCCCTGACCAGTTGGGGCAGTTCCAGAAAACGGAGGAGGTGACCGGTGGGTGACGTATCCAGGACAAACATATCGAACGTGCCCGCTTTCCTTAAATCCATGACCTTGTCCAAGGACATGATTTCATCCAGCCCGGGTGGCGCCAGTTCCAGTATTTCGGTCATGACCTCACGATCGAATTTGATATCGGTGCCGCGGGCCAGAAAGTTATCAAACACCTCCTGGATATCCTTTTGGAAAGCATCTTTGAAATCCGTCCAAAGTTTATCTGCGTCAATTTCCAGGGCAAACAGGTTCCCACTCCCCTGCCCCCTGCCCCCTGCCCCCCGAACACTATCCCCTGACCACTCTACCGGTGTAATAACATTCCCGATCTGAATTTTCAAACTATCCGACAGGGAATGGGCCGGATCGGTAGAAAACACGAGTATCTTTTTTTCCGGATATCGTTGCGCCAGGTGGATCCCGGCGGCCGAGGCCAGGGAGGTTTTGCCTACCCCCCCCTTACCGCCGAAGAGGATGAATTCCAGGTCGGGATTGAGAGATAAACAGGTGTGGGATCCTTGAGCCGCCGGCGGGGTTGGGAGAGGCACTGAGGTCAGGGAACGACCCAGGAGATAATCCGCTGTCCTTTTCAGCCCCTCCAATCCGCGAATCTCATTGGCGAAAAGGGGAACCCGGATCCCGCCATAGGTGGAAAAGGCATTTGCAATTTCCATTAGGGGTTGTTTTTGATCGTCCTTTTTTGATCTGCAGAACCGGCAGCCATCATTTTCGGCCACACGGTTTACAACCACTTCTTTTATGGGCACATGGATTTTTTCCAGGGACCGAACCAGCCTTTTTGTTTCATCAATGCTCATGAATTCAGGAATCATCACCGGTACGAACCGGGTTTCGTCCCTGTTGGAAAGGAGTTTTATGACCCTGTTGATATCCGAGGTCAGGTCATCGAGAAATATGTCGCATTCATCCTTTACATACTTTTTTCCGGTGAAATGCCTGAACATATAGCGATGCTTGTGCTGCATCAGGTCCATTACTTCAATCCACTTCAACATCTGTTGGGGCAGATTCAGCATCCGAACGGTGTGTCCCGTGGGGGCTGTATCCACGATCAGGACATCGCACGCGCCCTCTTTCAGAAGATCGGCCATTTCGATAATGGCCATTACCTCATCCATGCCGGGCAGGGAAAGATCCAGAAAATCGGAAATATCCGCCTTGTCGAAATAGGTCCCCCGCTCTGCCAGTTTTTTGATGACGGCGTTGTTTTTCCGTTTGAAATCCTCCAGCAACCTGTTTGCATCCAATTCCCGGGCAAACAAGTTGGTCACTGCCCCCTGCCCCCTGCCCCCTGCC